>CBFHWU010000027.1:0-208239 GCA_965659665.1 Flavobacteriaceae bacterium | reverse complement strand
GAATTAGTTTAAGAGATAAATCAAAGTTTCAAGAACCTCCTAAAATTTATGTGGTATAAAGATTCCACAGTGGTACACAATGGGTACCAAAAAAGTCACTAAATGGTACACAATGTGTACCAGTAATTTCATAACTATTTGATTATCAGTATATATTTTGATGGTGTGATTCCTGGAGGTACCACAAAACCCTTAATCTTCTTTAAGGGTTTTTTTATTTTATTGTTGTAAGCTTTATTATTCGTTCATTTTTATTCCATCAGTTTATACGATCATCAACTATTAGTTAATTATTTTAATTGTAGGGAGGTATTTCATTGGGCATTTTTGAAATAAAACCCCATAAATAAAAACTGAAAAGGTAGACTCATAAGCACTAATTCTTTAAAAATACCAGTAGTAAATGCGTTATTCCCGGTAAAATTTAAGATAGTCCCAAAATATAAACCTCTGTTTTTTTTCTTTTATTCCCCTCCATTTTATAAGGTTGCATCAAGTTTTTCTTTGATTATTTGCCCCCACAGTTGATACCCCTTATCGCTAAGGTGGAGCATATCGTCGACAAAGAATTTTTTATCAGGCAAGCCCGAATCATTTATAAAATAGGACCGGGTACCGATATAATGTACATTATCTTTTGTATCGCAAAAAGACTGAATCAAATCATTAGCCTTGGAAATTTTATTCCATACACTCCATCGCTGAGGGGTAGGAGTAGTTTCAATTACAAAAACAGGAGTTTCTGGGGAAAGTTCATGGTGAATTTGTTGAGCCACATATTTAAAAAGTCGTTTTACTTCCGAAGGAGATAAGTTCTGATGTAGTTTATCCCAGTCGTTGGGTACCGTAATATCATTGGCCACAAAAATAACAACCGCCTTGGCTTTGTGATGTGGTCGCGATAAATCGTTGATATGATGTATCAAATCATAATAATGTGCACCGCCATACCCCCTTTTTATTGGCTGATAAGGGTTCATGTCTTGCTGTATAGTATTCCATAAACGAATACTGGAGCTGCCCACAAAAAGAATATAATCCTCTTTATTTATGTGGTCTTTCAGTTGTTCAAGCGCCTCAATTTGGGGCTTAAATAATTGATCCTTTCCTTTGTATTTTTTTAATGGAGAACATGAAACGATCAATAAAAACATGATCAGAACAACAATGTTTTTCATAATTATTTTAACTTAATAATGTGTGTCATTGTTTTTTCTCTTGTTCGAATAGTTGTTGATATATTTCGCCTCTTATCTTATCATCTCTACCATAACCAGATTCTGGGATCCAAAACAATTGAGACATGACTAAACCAACAAAATCTCTTTTAGGATCAACCCAAAAATGGGTGCCCTCATAGCCTCCTCCAATCCATAATCCTTCATCCCCTATCCCATTTTTTTTGTAATGGTCTTTAGTCACCCAAAGATTATATCCATTATAGCCCATTTTGTTATCTATTTGTGTGTGAGGAGCATAGATTTCTTCAACGGTTTCTTTTTCTAAAAAACGATGTCCATTAAGTTCTCCATGATTCATCAACATCCGTAAAAAATCAGCGTATCCATCAGCCGTTCCTATCATGCCTTCTCCGCCTAAATAGAGTTCATTTGTAGGATTGTAATTGGGAATATCATCTCCCATAATATCTAATTCTCCTTTTTTGGCATAACGCACAATACTATCTTTTCCAGAAAATGTGGGAAGCAAAGAAATCTCTTTTGTTTTTTTATAACGCAGCCCCTGAATTTGTAATGGTTTTGTTACACGCTCCTCAAGTAATTGATTTAATGTTTTTCCTGAAGCTCGTTCTGCAACTAGTCCAAGTACAGTCGTGTTTAAGCCATAAAAATGTGAAGATCCTGGGTGCTGCATCAATGGTAGGGTGGCTAGTTCTCTGATTAATTGGTCACCGTTTTCGATATTGGCTAAGTTTTTTTGAGCCAATGGACGATCTAAACATTCAATCCCAGTAGTTGCGTAATAAAAACCTGCCTTATGATTGATCAACTGTAAAACAGTCATCACGGAATCGTTTGTTACGAATTGTAGTGGGCATAACGTTTCTCCCTTGCTATTTTCACCAAAATTGCCATTTTCGCTAAACAAAGGCTCACCCTCGTGGGATAAGGCTACTTTTAAGTTATTGAATTCTGGAATATATTTCGTCACAGGATCATCTAGGCTAAGTAAATTATCTTCTATTAAATCCATTGCAATTGAAATCGTAATGATTTTACTCATAGACCAAATACGAAACCAGGTGTTTTTATAGATTGTACTATTGGGCAGGAGCGCTTTATTTGTTGCGCTATGTTGATATAACACATGGCCTTGACCATCTTCTAAATACGTCAAAATCATCGGATATGACCCATTATCAACATAATAATTAACCAAAGAATCTACAGATGATGAGTCCGTTAAAAAAGATTTTTTATTGGGTTTATCCATATTGCATGACGAAAAACTTACTATTAAAGTGATCGTAAAGATTACAGTGTACAAAAGTGTTTGCTGTTTTTTCATGTTGCTTATTATTTTACAAGATCCTCATTAATGACCCTATCCACCTCAGTACAGGGATAAATTTTCACAAATTACAACAATGAGGTTATTTTATTTTTTTCAATTTAATCATTGTTTTTAAATCAAAGCGTTAACCCTTAAATTCCTCATGTTCTCAAACGTTTTAGTGTTAACAACTTTTATTTTAAAAAAATACAGTAGATTTATTACTAAATTCAAGCAAAAAAATAAAGCATGGAAAAAACCTACTATAAACCAGAAGATTTAAAAAAATTTGGAAATATTTCTGATTGGAGTCCTAAACTTGGTGAAAAGTTTTTTGATTATTATCACAATGTTTTCGAAGAAGGAGCTTTATCAGCGAGAGAAAAATCATTGATTGCACTTGCTGTATCACACGTTGTTCATTGTCCCTATTGCATTGATGCTTACACACAAGATGGACTGCAAAGAGGAATAGAAAAAGAAGAAATGATGGAAGCTATTCATGTTGGAGCTGCCATCAAAAGTGGAGCCGCTTTAGTTCATGGCGTTCAAATGATGAATAAAGTTAATAAACTCAGTATGTAATGCCTATCAAATCATTAAAGTCAAGAGCCAATTCTCTTGCAAACCCCAAAAACCAATTGGATTTTTTATCCAATGGGATTTTTAAAGATGGGAATCTTGTCCCATTTGAACAAAAAATTTTAGCCACCCAGAAAAGTCCTTTAAAAACCAAATCTCTAGAAATACTTCAATTGAATTTGGGCTATATGTGTAATCAGACATGTGCACACTGCCATGTAGACGCAGGCCCTGACCGAAAGGAAATTATGAGTAGAGAAACTCTAAAGGATTGCCTAGCGGTTTTGGATCAAAACAATATTCGCACTTTAGATTTGACGGGAGGAGCACCCGAAATGAATCCTCATTTTCGTTGGTTTATTCAAGAAGCTCGTAAAACAAAAGTAAAGGATATCATTGTGCGATCTAACCTAACCATTTTGTTAGCGAATAAAAAATTTTACGATTTGCCTGAGTTTTTTGCCCAACACCAACTTCACGTTGTATCTTCTCTCCCTTTTTATCGAAAAGAAAAAACAGACCGACAACGTGGCAACGGGGTTTTTGATCGCTCAATTGAGGCTTTAAAAAAACTTAATGCCGTTGGATATGGTGTTCCTGAAAGCAAACTTCAACTTGATCTGGTCTACAATCCCGCTGGAGCATTTCTGCCTGGAAATCAAAAACAGTTAGAACTTGATTTTAAAAAATCCTTAAAACAAGACTTTAACATAGTATTTAATCAACTCTTTACCATTACAAATTTGCCAATTAGTCGTTTTTTAGAATACTTAATAGCTTCCGAAAATTATGAAGATTATATGCATGAGCTTGTTTCAGCTTTTAATCCCAAAGCACTTGACCAAGTCATGTGTACCCACACGCTTTCCGTTGGATGGGATGGTTTGTTATATGATTGTGACTTTAATCAAATGCTTTCCTTAAAAATACAAGGAGATATTCAGCATATCAAAGATGTTAATCCTCAAAAACTTGAGGATAGATGTATTCGAGTTTCACAACATTGTTATGGATGCACAGCTGGCTCAGGAAGTAGTTGTCAAGGAGCACTAGAGATATGAAAAGACTTATTGTCTTTGTGAAAAATCCTGTCGCTGGGAAAGTGAAAACCCGACTTGCCAAAGATATAGGAGATCAAAATGCCCTAAAGGTGTACCATGCGTTATTAGCCATCACCCTTGATGCAATACAAGAACTCGACGCTGAAGTCGCTATTTATTCCAACGAACCAATCGATGACTTGTCGCTTTTTAGTGCTTATCCAACATCCATTCAAAAAGGAAAAAACTTAGGGGAACGTATGCACAATGCTTTTAAAGACGGACTTCAAAAGGGTTGTCAAAAACAAATTCTTATCGGAAGCGACTTGCCAGAAATAAATGACGACATTTTAAACAAAGCGTTTCTTTCTTTAAACAAATATGATGTTGTTATAGGACCAGCACATGATGGAGGGTACTATCTTATTGGACTCAATTCTGTTCCTTTTGGAATTTTCGAGAATATTTCTTGGAGTACTAACACGGTATTTCAACAAACGCTCAATAAAGTTTCCACACTAAACACTTGTATCTTAGCGCCAAAATCAGACATTGACACTTTTAAAGACCTACAAAATTTTAAACATTTATTAAATACTGTATATGATTAATGAACAACTTCAAGAAGCAATTTTGTATCTTAAGGATAAAAAAATTGAGGCCCCAGAAATTGGAATTATTTTAGGTACTGGACTCGGTGATTTAGTTCATCACATTGAAATTATTCAATCTATTAGTTATAATCAAATTCCTTTTTTTCCATCTTCATTGGTCGAATATCACAAAGGGAAGTTGCATTATGGAATATTAGGAACCAAAAGAGTTTTGGTCATGCAAGGTCGCTTCCATCTATATGAAGGGTATGATCTATTTGAGATTACATTTCCTATCCGTGTGTTGCATGGGTTAGGGATTCAGCAGTTGTTGATAAGTAATGCATCTGGTGCCATTAATCCTTCCTACAAAAAAGGAGAGTTAATGCTTATTGAAGATCATATTAACTTACAAGGAGGGTCACCATTGGCTTTCAAAGGGGTTGAAAAATTTGGTGAACGGTTTGTGGATATGAGCACACCATACAGCACACATCTTAATAATATATTGATTCAAACTGCTGCCATGCAAAAAATTAAGCTCAATGTGGGCGTATATGCTGCTGTAGTGGGCCCTCACCTAGAAACAAGATCTGAATATCGAATGTTACAAATCATTGGCGCAGATTCGGTAGGAATGTCCACTGTTCCCGAAGTCATTGTTTCGAACCATCTCAAATTACCCTGTGCTGCCATTTCAGTTTTGACGGATGAATGTGATCCAAAAAACTTACAGCCTATAAATGTACCTGAAATTATTACCTTAGCTAAAAACGCAGAACCTAAACTCACCCAAATATTTGTAGAAACTCTTAAACTCCTATGAGCTATTTAGATACCACCAAAACGCTTTACAAAAATGCTGCCCTTACCCCTGATGTTGGACTTTGTTGTACCACAAATCCTATTTGGGAACTTCCAGGACTAAGCATACCAAAAATCATGTTGGACATGAACTATGGTTGCGGGTCCACAGTACATCCACGAGACTTAAACAAACAACCCAAAATATTATATGTAGGAGTAGGAGGCGGAATGGAACTCTTGCAATTTGCTTATTTTTCAAGACAACAAAATGGCGTCATTGGAGTAGACATTGTTGACGAAATGCTTCGCGCTTCTAAAGAAAATTTTAAAACCGCAGAAAAAGAAAATGAATGGTTTTCATCGGATTTTGTCGATTTACGTCATGGTGACGCACTCGCACTTCCCATTGAGGATCAAAGTATCGATGTTGCTGCACAAAATTGTTTGTTTAATATTTTCAAAACTGATGAGTTAAAAAAAGCTTTAGCCGAAATGTACCGTGTATTAAAACCAAATGGTCGATTGGTCATGAGTGATCCTGTGTGTGAACAAACCATGAATAACACTTTAAGAAATGACGAAAAACTAAGAGCACTGTGCTTGTCAGGAGCTATTCCCATCGATCATTATGTGAAAATGCTCACCGATATTGGATTTGGAACTATAGAAATTAGAAGTCGACGACCTTATCGAATTTTGGACGCCAACCACTACCCCACTATTGAAAGAATTTATATCGAAAGTATTGAAGTATGTGCATTTAAAGATCCAATGCCTGAGGATGGACCTTGCGTATTTACAGGAAAAAGTGCCATTTATTTTGGTGATAAAGAATTTTATGATGACCAAAAAGGTCATGTACTTGTTCAAAATCAACCCTTATCAATTTGTGATAAAACAGCAAAAAATTTAAGTGATTTAAATCGAAAAGATATCTTTATAAGTCCTTCAACTTTTCACTACGACGGTGGAGGATGTTGTTAATGTTTTGGTCATGAAAATTATACCCTTATTTCTCTTTTTTACCTTAACGATAGCTGCCCAACCCACACATGAAGATTGGACCAAATTACTGCAAACCTACGTCAATAGTAGTGGAGAAGTAGATTACATTAAATGGAAAAAAGATCAGTATCAACTCGATGACTACCTCATCAAGCTGAGTAGGAATCCACCGAATGAAAACTGGAGTAATGATGAGGTACTTTCATATTGGATAAATGCTTATAATGCGTTTACCGTTGAGCTTATCATAGACCATTATCCTTTACCTTCCATATTATTTTTAATCAATCCTTGGAAAAGAGATTTTATATTCATTGGTGAGAAAAAATATAATTTACATACAATTGAACACGATATACTTCGCAAAATGAATGAACCTAGGATTCACTTTGCTATTAACTGTGCTTCTGTTTCTTGTCCGAACCTTTTTAGAGAAGCTTTTGAATCAAAAACTCTTGAGGAGCAACTCAACCATGCTACCCTTTCCTTTTTATCCGATACGTCAAAAAACAGTTTTGATAAAGACGTTGTGTACCTTTCCAAAATATTTAAATGGTTTGAAGAAGATTTTACTGAGGATGGAAATTTAATAGATTTCTTAAATTTATACCTTGCCGAACCCCTAAATGACCAATCAAAAATTCGATTCAAGTCGTATAATTGGTCTTTAAACAAACCAAAATGAGACATGTCATCATCATAGGAAATGGAATAGCAGGAACCACTGCAGCCCAACATTTGCGAAAATTAAGTCATGATAGAATCACGGTTGTTTCTGACGAAAGTGATTATTTTTTTTCTCGTACCGCACTGATGTATGTGTACATGGGACATATGAAATTTGAACATACCCAACCTTATGAAAATAAATATTGGAGCAATAATAATATTGAATTAAAAAAAGGACGAGTTCATCATGTAGATACTTCAAATAAAGAACTCCTTTTTACTGACAATACAAGGCTATCATTTGATGTATTGATTGTTGCATCAGGATCAAAACCTAACAAGTTTGGTTGGCCTGGGCAAGACCTAAAGGGGGTTAGAGGTTTATATCATAAGCAAGATTTGGAAGCATTAGAAAAAGCGACAAGTTCTATCAAACATGCAGTTGTTGTAGGGGGCGGACTTATTGGGATTGAGCTCGCTGAAATGCTCCTCAGTAGAGGGAAAACGGTAAGCTTTTTAGTACGCGAATCAAGCTTTTGGAATAATATACTTCCAAAGAAAGAATCTAAAATGATCAATCATCATATTGTAGATCATGGTATCGATTTAAGGTTATCTACTAATTTGGTAGAAATTCAGGGGAATTCTAAGAATGAGGTTAAATCCGTAATTACAGATAAGGGGGATGTAATCCCTTGTCAATGGGTAGGCCTTACCGCAGGGGTAAGTCCAAATGTGGATTTTTTATTGGAAAGTAGCATTGAACTTGGAAAAGGCGTTTTGGTTAACCAATATCTTGAAACCAGTTGTAAGGACATTTATGCCATTGGGGATTGTGCTGAACAAACACAACCTATAGGTTTGCGAAGACCCATTGAAGCCGTTTGGTATACAGGGCGTATGATGGGCGAAAGTGTTGCTCAAACCATTGTCGGAAACAAAACTGTCTACAATCCTGGAAATTGGTTCAATTCAGCAAAATTTTTTGATATTGAATATCAAACCTATGGCTGGGTTTTTGCCCAACCTCGAGATTACGAAAAACAGCTTTATTGGCAAAATGGGAACACTGCCATTCGTTTAGCTTTTCATAAAGAATCAGGCGATTTTTTAGGAATTAATACTTTTGGAATTCGTATGCGTCACGAAACGTTTGATCGTTGGTTATCCGAAAAAGTGGCTGTTCAATACGTTATTGCCCATCTTAAGGAAGCGCATTTTGATCCAGAATTTTTTCGCTTTCCTATTCGGAAAATTCAACAATCATTAGAAGCACAAATTCAACTTATATGAAAAAAATATCCCCTTCGATTCTGAAACTTTCAAGCCTAAGTGTTGGTTTTTTAGGTTTAGCACTTATGCTATTTTCTATGTTTGAAAACACTTCTCAACCCCCATGGAAACTTTACATATCGCTTTTTTTGTTGATCTTAGGTAGTGTGGTACATACACATTTTTTATATGACATCAAATTAGCTGGAATAAAAAATAATGGGGTTTGGTTTAAATCCATTTCATCAAAAGGCTTAGGAGCATGGGTATTAGGTGTAATTCTTACCGCATTCTATGTTGTTTTATATTGGTATCCTGAAACTTTAGGATTAAGCCAGAACGGTACTTCCAATAGGGGGTTGGTCTCTTTTTTTGATCCTCTAAGTATACTATTGAACGGAAATACGGCCACACAATGGTTTGTTTACGGTACGCTTTACACTTTGGCCATTTTACTTTTTGGATATAAGTATATTCGAAAATATCAACATAATCGTTATCAAGTTATACGCACTCTATCGGTCATGTTTTTTCAATTGGGTTTTGCTTTTTTAATTCCTGAAATATTAGCTCAACTTCATCCCAACAAACCCTATTTTGGGAAAGATTTAAAAAACATGTGGCCCTTGGATTATGATTTTTTTTATGATTGGCATTTGAAAAATCTTTTACAGGGTGATCAATTAGGACTCTTTATGTTGATCTTTGGGTTAGCCATGATTTTTATTATTTCTCCTGTGCTGACCTATTTTTACGGCAAACGTTGGTATTGCTCTTGGGTATGTGGATGTGGAGGATTGGCCGAAACAGCAGGAGATCCATTTCGTCATTTATCGAGCAAAAAAAAAACCGTTTGGAAATTTGAAAGATGGAGCATTCATTTGGTTTTATTTTTTGTTGTGGTCATGACTTTAGCGGTAATTTATTCTTTTTTAGCCAAAGCACCTGGATCAAACATCATCACTCAAAATCAATTTGTTTGGGGTACTTCAATTTTTATAGTATCTATTATAGTGGTCATTTTAGTATACAAACGCCATGAACTGGATAAAGATGCTTTGTTTACAATGTCTACTTTAGGATTAATTGTGGTTAGCATGATGCTTTTTAATAATACCAACGATGAAAAATACTTGTTTTATTTAAACAGTTATCAGCTACGTGAATGGTATGGCTTTGGAATTGGAGCAGCATTTAGTGGGGTTATTGGAGTAGGGTTTTATCCATTGTTGGGGAGTCGCGTGTGGTGCAGATTTGGTTGCCCAATGGCTGCAATTTTGGGATTACAACAGCGCTTATTTTCTAAGTTTCGTATTACTACCAATGGCGGACAATGTATATCCTGTGGAAATTGTTCTACTTATTGTGAAATGGGAATAGATGTGAGAGCTTATGCCCAACGTGGAGAAAATATTGTACGATCTTCTTGTGTAGGTTGTGGAGTTTGTTCGGCTGTATGCCCTAGAGGTGTGTTAAATTTAGAAAATAACCACCATGCCAATAGAATTAACCCCAAAGCTGTATTACTTGGGAATGATCCTAAATTATTAGACTTACTTAAAAAATAATTTTTTGAATCCCTCCATAGCTGTTATCATTCCTGCCTATAACGAAGAACAATCCATTGGTCTTGTTGTTTCAGATATTCCTAATATTGTTAAAGAAATCATAGTCGTCAATAATGGATCAACGGATGCTACCGCTGATTGTGCGTCTAAGGCTGGTGCTATTGTACTTGACGAGCCTCGTAAAGGTTATGGTTATGCCTGTTTGAAAGGAATCAAATTTATTGAACACAATCCACCTGATATTGTAGTTTTTTTGGATGGTGATTATTCTGATTATCCTGAACAATTGACCGCTATTACAACTCCGATCATTAATAAAAAAGTAGACTTTGTTGTCGGTGCACGTGTCAAACCGCTAAGAGAAAAAAAATCGATGACAGTTCCTCAAGTATTTGGAAATGGATTAGCTACTTTTTTGATGCGCTTATTCTTTGGATCAACTTTTACAGATTTGGGCCCTTTTCGCGCCATTCGATTTTCTACTCTTAAATCTTTAGAAATGGAAGACAAGACTTATGGGTGGACAATAGAGATGCAGTTGAAAGTGATAAAGCGTAAAATAAGCTATTGTGAGGTTCCTGTAAAATATCGCAATAGAATTGGTCAATCAAAAGTGTCTGGAACGTTAAAAGGTGTTATATTAGCGGGGGTAAAAATTCTATTTTGGATTTTCAAATTTAGCCTTAAATAATAATGGCTTTTGAATGGGCTAACATTTTGATTTACTTTTCTATCCTCTTAATGGGGGTGTACACTCTTGCTCTTCTTTTGATCTTTATTTACAGTATTAGTCAATTAAGTTTGTTGATTAATTATTTGCGGCAAAAAACAACCGCAGATGATGATCCAAAGTTTGATTTAAATAATAATTTAGAAGTCCCTTATGTTACTATTCAACTACCCGTATTCAACGAAATATATGTTATTGAGCGTTTGTTAGACACCATTTCAAAGATTGAATATCCTCGAGATAAATTTGAAATTCAAGTTTTGGACGATTCTACCGATGAATCTGTAGTAATAACCTCCAAATCTATTAAGAGAATTCGAGAACAAGGAATTGATATTGTACATTTCAGAAGAGAGTTGCGTACAGGTTTTAAAGCTGGCGCACTAAAAGAAGGGCTTAAATCAGCCAAAGGGGATTTAATTGCGATATTCGATGCAGATTTTACGCCCAAATCAGATTGGCTACTCAAAACAGTCCCCTACTTTAAGAATGACAAAATTGGAGTCGTTCAAACGCGTTGGGGACATATCAATCGTAATTATTCTATTCTGACTAAAGTTCAAGCATTTGCGCTTGATATGCACTTTACATTAGAACAAGTAGGACGAAATAGCGGAGGTCATTTCATTAATTTTAATGGAACCGCAGGAGTATGGCGAAAAATATGTATTCAAGATGCTGGAAATTGGGAAGGGGATACACTTACTGAGGATCTTGACCTAAGCTATCGCGCTCAACTAAAAGGATGGAAGTTTAAATATCTTGAAGAAGTAGAAACTCCTGCCGAATTACCTGTTGTCATGAGTGCTATTCGTTCTCAACAATTTAGATGGAATAAAGGTGGAGCTGAAAACTTTCAAAAAATGATACGAAAAGTTTTTACCGCCAAAAATATTAATCTAAAAACCCGCCTTCATGCTATTATGCATTTGCTTAATAGTAGTATGTTTCTCACTGTTTTGGTGGTGGCAATATTGAGTGTTCCCATGTTATACATCAAAAATGAGTGGGGACATTTCAAGTGGTTTTTTAATGTTACAAGCCTATTTATTTTGAGTACGGTTATTTTCTTTATTTGTTATTGGCAAACTTTTAAACGCATTCATGGTTCAGGTTTTCTCAACTTTATTGAATTCACAAAATCATTTGTAACTTTTTATGCTGTTGCTATTGGATTTTCAGTGCATAATTCTTTTGCAGTTTTAGAAGGTCATCGAAGAAAAAGAAGTGATTTTATTCGGACCCCTAAATTCAACTTAAGTAGGTTTAGGGACAATTTTAAACAGAATAAATACATCCAAAGAAAAATTTCAAAAAATATATATATTGAGGGATTGTTTGCGCTTTACTTCTTATTTGGTATGTACAGTGCCTTTGTTGTGGGTAATGAGGGAGATTTTGGCTTATTTCCCTTTCATTTGTTGCTTTTTTTTGGATTTGGTTTTGTAGCCTATCGATCCATTAAATCTAATATATGATTTTAAAACGCGAAAGCGTTATCATGCTTTGTCTTGGCGTAGTTTATGCCTTTGTTGGATATCATCTGAACAGAGTTGATTTTAACTCCGTGTTATTATCTTGGTTTTTTCTTTTTATCACTACTTATATTTTACTGAAAAAGTATTCGATTTCTTACCGTCAAGGCATTATTATTGGCTTAGGGTTGAGAATTATTTTTATTGGTAGTACCCCTATGTTATCTCAAGATTTTATTCGCTATTTGTGGGATGGTCACATAATCAATTTAGGGGACAATCCATATCTTTTTACTCCTAATCAATGGCTATTGCAACATCAAGATTTCCCACACGCCAATTACTTGATTTCAGAAATGGGTGATTTAAGTGCCGGAAATTACTCGAATTATCCCCCACTTCATCAATTGCTATTTAGTATTGCCGCTTTTTTTGCTCAATTCAATATTTTGGCTGGAATAATTAGTTTGAGGCTTATGGTTATTATAGGGGATGTACTAGTAATGATTTTCGGAGCAAAACTAGCTCATCAACTCGGTGTTGCTAAACAACAACTGTTATGGTACTTCCTAAACCCTTTTATTATCATTGAATTAACAGGGAATCTTCATTTTGAAGGAATTATGCTTGCTTTGTTAATGGCAGCTCTTTTTTATACTTTAAAATTAAAAGAAAAACAGGCGAGTATCTTTTTTTCTGCTGCGGTTTTATTAAAACTTATTCCTTTAATTTTTTATCCTTTTATCACAAATAAATGGTCTTTTAAAAAACGTTTTTTATTTGTTGTTTTCAGTTCGATGTTGATTCTCTTAGGGTTTTTACCTTTTTTTTCCATCTCAATGCTTGAAAATTATCACGACACCTTAGGTTTATGGTTTACTAATTTTGAATTCAATGCCAGTATATACAATATTATCAGGATGATAGGTTTTGAAATATATGGCTATAACATCATAAATAGTGTAGGGAAAATAATTCCTTTTATTACTGTACTTGGTATTGGATTTATTTGGTGGTGGACAAAGAAAGATAACATTGGATGGTTGACTGCGATGCTCTTATCTCTAAGTCTTTATTTATTTTTAAGTACTACAATACACCCTTGGTATTTAGTGATTCCATTAGGATTGTCAATATTCACATCGTATCGCTATGTATGGGTGTGGAGCTGTTTAATTGTATTGAGTTATTCGGCTTATTCAAACGAAAATTTTAAAGAGAACTATGGCCTTATCGGAATTGAATATCTTTTGGTTTATGCAGTTTTGATTTGGGAAACACTATCAAAAAAACCGTTATTTCGCTTCTAGCATCCCAAGATTGATGACTTCTTGCTTGGTCAGAAACCGCCAATTTCCTCTTGGCAAATCTCTTTTTGTAAGATCAGCAAACATTACTCGATCAAGCGAAATAACAGTATAACCTAAGTGGGTAAAAATTCTTCGAACAATACGGTTTTTTCCAGAGTGTAATTCAATTCCTACTTCTCGTTTTGTTGCCCCTTGAACATAACTTAATTCATCAGCTTTA
This sequence comes from Flavobacteriaceae bacterium, assembly GCA_965659665.1. Classification (GTDB taxonomy): domain Bacteria; phylum Bacteroidota; class Bacteroidia; order Flavobacteriales; family Flavobacteriaceae; genus CBFHWU01. The sequence goes on along the minus strand of CBFHWU010000027.1, from coordinate 194,454 downwards.
ACAAAACCATCCTCCAAATCAAATCCTTTTCTTATTTGATTAATATCAGATTGTATTACATTTTTATCTAAAACAACATGATATATCTTTTTTATTTTGGAGGCAGGGTGAGTTAATTTTTTAGCTAGGTCTCCATCATTGGTAAACAACAGCAACCCCGTCGTTGGACGATCCAAACGACCCACCGGAACAATACGTGACTTGGTAGCATTACTCACCAAATCCATCACTGTTTTTCTTCCTCGGTCATCTCTTGAAGTAGACAAAAAACCTTTGGGTTTATTAAGCAAAAGGTACGTTTTTTTTTCAGCTTGAATGCGTTGTCCGTCAAAGCGTACCTCATCATGATGACTTACCTGATACCCCATCTCAGTCACCACTTTATTATTAACGGTTACCGTACCCAAGCTAATATGCATATCTGCTTCTCTTCTTGAACAAATCCCCGAATGAGCGATAAACTTATTTAAGCGTATGGTATCCTTTTTATTTTGCCTTGATTTTTTTATGGAGGATTTAGATTTAACCTCTTTTTTTTGAGAATAATATTTACTCATTCTTTTTTTGTTAAAGGTAAAGGATTAAAGAGAAATACGAAGTAAGGGTAAACTTAAAACCCCACTTACAATTACTATTCTTATAATATGATGAAGCCATTTATAGTAATCCAAACGTTCAGAGGACCATAAGATCAAACAAAAAATTGACAACGCAACAACAGCACTCGAAAAATAATAAAACATCATATTGATTTCAAAATATTGATGTAAAACTAATATGATAAAAAAGGTCAGCACAATAAGTAAGGTTAGAATATTTTTGGTCACTTGAATTCCAAAAACAACGGGAATAGTTTGATACTTTTGGGTCAAATCCCCTTTTACAAACCGAAGATCTTTGGTGAGTTCCCTTATCAAAATAAGAACATATAAATAGGAAGCATGAGTGATTATTTCAAAGTTTAAATTTTTAAAATAGACCGTAATGGCAAAAAACGGTAAGATGGTCAAAAGAGATGAAACTATATTCCCAATGATTAAAATACGTTTCAATAGTAATGAATAAATAAGAATGACCCCTATGTAACTTACATAAAAGAGTACCGCTCTGAAAGAAACATAACTTGCGGCGACGATGGCAAAAAGATTTAATCCAAAGAAAATTATCAACTTCGTTTGTGGAGATAGTCTTCTTTCAAGTAACGTCTTTTGAGGCCTGTTAATTAAGTCTTTTTCTTCATCAAAAAAAGCATTAAAAATATATCCCCCTGCAATACTCAGGGATGTAGACAAAATAATAAGCCAAAAATTAAGATCATTAATGACATTTTGAATTCCTTTTTCTGGAGCAAAAATAAAACTCGCACTAAGAATCTGTGCCAACATCATGATCAGAATGTTAAACGCACGAATAAGCGATAAAAAACTAATACACTTGATCAGAAATATTTTATTTTTTCTCGAAATGAACATGCCCTAATTTTTAGAAGGTATACACCACTTCCAACCGATGATCTTTGAGATAAGTACGGGCTTTTTTTAAATCTTGCGTAAATCCTAAGATGTATCCTCCTCCTCCCGAACCACAGAGTTTTAGATAATACGCGTTTGATTCGATTCCTTGGTGCCACAAGTGATGAAAATGTGAAGGAATCATCGGTTTGAAATGTTTAAAAACTACGCTTGACAATTGTTTAATGTTGCCAAAAAGTGACTTTATATCTCCTTTCAAAAAATCATCAACACAGCGATCAGAATACGATATGAATTGTTCTTTGACCATTTTCCGAAAGCCTGCATGTTCCATTTGCTTCATAAATATGGAAACCATCGGAGCGGTTTCCCCTGTTTTTCCACTATCTATAAGAAACACAGCTCCCTTTCCATTTTGTGGTTGTGAGGGTATTCCTGTTGGTTCAAGATTGGTTTTTGAATGGATCAAAATAGGTAAGCTCAAAAAACTATTTAATGGGTCTAAACCAGATGATTTTCCGTGAAAAAAAGATTCCATTTTCGAGAAAATAGATTTTAATTTTAACAACTTATCTCGAGTCAAATTTTCTAAAATAGTAATTTTATCATCTGCATATCGATCGTAAATTGCTGCTACGAGGGCTCCGCTACTTCCAATACCATATCCTTGAGGAATCGTGCTGTCAAAATACATTCCATTATCGATATCCTGAGCTAATTTGTGATGATTAAATGAAACAATTTTTGCGTCTATGGTGGTCAAATATTCTGCATAATGTCGTAATCTTTGATTGGAATCTTTTGCCTGGGGTTGGCTTAATCCATCCATTTTTAGGGCCCCTTTGTAAAAATTATAAGGGATAGAAAGACCTTTGGAATCTTTTATAATTCCGTATTCCCCAAAAAGAAGAATTTTTGCGTAAAATAATGGTCCTTTCATGTGGTGAATTTACATTTTTTTTATTCCTGTTCCAACTTGGTCGTGAATGAATTTTCCATTTTGACAATACATCGCAAGTTGACTTTCAATAAATTTATGTACAACAGATTCATTATCATACGAGTACAATAAATGTACATTAGCCCCTGCATCAAGGGTAAAGCAAACAGGAATTGCTGTTTGTTTACGAAACTCCCATACCAACTCAATAATATTTAGGGTATTGGGCTTCATTAAAACAAAGTAGGGTGCAGAAGTCATCATCATTGCATGCAAACTTAACGCCTCTTTTTCAACGATAGTGATGAAAGAGTTAATATCTCCATCTTTCAAAACATTAACCAACTGACCTATATGGGTATTTGCCTGAGCAAATCGTTGCTCTGCAAAGGGATGACCGTGCATTAGCTTATGCCCAACAGTACTACTGACTTGTTTTTGACCTTCATCCACCAACAAAATGGTATCCCTATAGCTTTTAAATAATGGATGAACCTCATGAATTTGAACACCAAACAATGAATTACTCTCAGAAATACTTTCATGAAATCCCCAACCTACCAAAGGCCCTTGTACACTTCTACTCGCACTCCCTGAACCCAAACGTGCTAAAAATGATGTTTTTGCTACACAATACCCTTCAGTTAAAGCAGAATTAAGCTTTCTCTCTAAATCCACAATACATGCCGACAATGCAGCCATCGCGGAAGCGGAGGATGCAATTCCGCTGCTGTGTGGAAATGTATTTTTTGTATCTATTCTCAAATGGTAATGGTATAAAAATGATGTATATGGACGGATCCGCTCGAAATACATCTCTAACTTTTCATGGAATGCTATTTTGGGGGTTCCTTCATAAAAAAATTCAAATGAGATTTTTTCTACTTTTTTTTCAGTGGGTTCAAATGAGATCGAAGTAATGGTTTTACACTGACTAAGGGTAAAACTTATAGATGGGTTTTTTGGAAGCTGAGGCGCTTCTTTTCCCCAATACTTGACGAGTGCAATATTACTGGGAGCTTCCCATGATGTCGTATAACGGGGAGTATTGTAATCGATTTGTTCAAAAATAAAACGCTCAGACATTTAACAAAATTGAAGTACAAATATACAGTTGAAATTCATTAAATTTTGATGAATAATGATCTTTATAATACGTCAGACATTTTTGTTTTTTTTATTTTTTTGATAAAAAATAATTATATTAGGAATCAAAATCTTATAAAACAATACTTATGTTTAGTAAATCTCAACTTTTGTCAACACTTGTTTCATTTCTAGTGTTTTTTTTTCTCCCTTGGATCTATTACACTGTGAATTCAGGGTTTTATGACAATCATGTTCTTTCTGATACCATGCGGAGCAATAATGAACTTATCATGTGGGCTCTCGTTGTAGGGTGTTTGATAATGGCCTATGTTTTTTCAACAATACTTCACCATTGGCCTTCAGGGGGCAGCAACGGTTTTAAATTTGGAGCTTTAATTGCTATTTTATTTTTCGGAGGCTTTTCATTGGTGATATATGGAACCGAAGTTCGAATGTCCTTGACAGGCTTTGCTGTAGATGCTGTTTTCTGGGTCATTTGTTTCGGACTTACAGGCTATCTCTCATCTTTTGTAATCCATAATAAAAACAAAGAATAAAAAACAGAACCGCTCATCAGAGCGGTTTTTTTATGGGTTATGATTCACCAAAATCATATATGACCAAGGATCTAAACGTAATACTTCAGAATAATCAAGACTTATTTTTTCATTACTCATGTAATTGATAAATTGTCCGGTTAGTTTTAAATTCAATTTGTGAGAGGCCCCGGAGAGATTGGCTATAAAAACCAACTCATCTTCATTTTTTGATCTTTTAAAAGCCAGTATATCTTCCTGATTGTCCTCAATGAGCTCAAAGGTTCCTGGAAATTGTCCGACATCTAAAGACCTATTCATTTTTTTAAGTGAATTAAGCTTCATGAATACCTCCTTAAAGGGGGAATCCATTTTTTCGATATAGTCTTTTTCAAAAAATAATAGTCTTTTGTTTAATCCATACTCCTGACCATTATAAATCAAAGGCATTCCTGGCATGGTGTAAGTTAGTGCGGTCATGACTTCTACAGCATCCCCCATTCGTTCAAAAGTGGTTCCTTGCCAGGAATTTTCGTCGTGATTAGTGGTGAAACTCATAACCGTGTGAGAGGAACTATAATTTTGTTGTACACTAAGGAGATGATCTGCCAAATCATCGGCGGTCAAAGACCCTTTTGCAATTTGATTTAAAATACTGTGACCAGGCCAATCATAAGACATTTGAAATTCCTCAACTAATGGGTATCCTCCGTTGTGATTGCCATCAGACTCTGCAAGCATAAAAACAGGTTTTATCGAATTGAGACGATTTATGGATCGATTCCAAAAATCAATCGAAATATTATATGCAGCATCACATCTAAATCCATCGACTTCCAACTCTTCAACCCAATATACCATGGCGTCTTCAAGCGCATCAAGCATTTGAGGATTATTAAAATTAAGTCCTGCTACATCACTCCATTCGGGATTTGGAGGAATAATATCCCCTTTAGTATCTTTCAAATACCAATCGGGGTGTTGTGTGAGCCATGGGTGATCCCAAGCTGTATGTCCTGCAACCCAATCTAAAATGACAAACATTCCCAAACTATGTGCTTCATTTACCAAAGACTTAAAATCTTCAAGAGTACCAAATTCTGGATTAATTCCCTTATAATCTTTTATGGAATAATAACTCCCCAGGGAACCTTTTCGTTGTTGTTCTCCTATGGGGTGTATGGGCATAAGCCAAAGAATATCTACCCCTAAATTTTTCAGTTTGGGTAAGTAGTTCTGAAATGATGAAAAATTGCCTTCTTTTGTAAATTGACGAATATTGACTTCGTAAATAATAGCAGACTGAAGTACTTTGTTCGAAAATAACAGAGATTGCTTAGCTGTTTTATTATGATTTGTACAACCAAGAATGGTAAACAAAAAAAGGGCTATTGGTATTGATTTCATCCTCAATATTATTAATAATTATAATTCAATGATGTAAGGAGTTCGCGCCTTGAGTTCGATTACATCTTCTAATAAAAATACGTCCCCCGATAACATATCTGTTCCTTTCTTTTCAGATAAAATTTCTGAAAATCGATCTACATTTATTTTTTGATCTTCTGTAGAAGCATTTAAAACCACCATAACTTTTTCATTATCGTGATATCTAAAGAAAACATACGTATCATTTTCTGGAGCAAAATGCATGGTTTTACCAGTATGTATCGCAGATTTATTTTTTCTCCAATTAAAAAGTTTAGCGGTGAAATTAAAATAGTTGTTTTGCTTTTCATTACGAGTGTTTGGATCAAAAGCATTGGTTTTATCTTCTGTCCATCCTCCAGGAAAATCACGACGTATATCGCCATCCCCAACATTTTTTTTACCCGTCATCCCAATTTCAGATCCATAATACAGTTGTGGAATTCCACGAACGGTGGCAAGAAATGACATCACGAGTTTGTAATCTTCAAACTTCGGATAAAAATCATTTATTCTGTTGGTATCATGATTTTCAACAAACGTCATTAAATTAAACACATCATTGTATACAAAATCGTTTTGAAGTGTTTTATACAATAAGTTAAGCCCATGATCCCATTCTTTATAATCAGCTTTAAAGGCTTGAGTAATCGCAAAATAGGTCGCAAAATCTTTGACCGATGGAATTTCTGCATTAAATCCAGAAATGGCTGCTATAGGACTATCTTTTTGCCAATAGGAGCTATGGATGGGACTTTCAACCCATGATTCTGAAACAATATTAAAATTGGGATATTCGTTCAATATCGCTTTAGCCCAACTTGTAATTGCTTCTTTATCATTGTAAGGATAAGTATCTACCCTAAATCCACCAAGGTCTGCATATTCAATCCACCATATTGCATTGTGAATTAAGTAATTTAAAAATAATGGGTTTCGTTGATTTAAATCGGCCATATGGGAGTCAAACCAACCATCTGTAAGTTGCTTCATATCGTATTGAGATCGATACGGGTCGGTGTAAATTTCTTTTCTATGATTGGTGTTGGTCATTTGATCCCAATGATTAATCCAGTCAGAACTTGGCGGATCTTTAATCATCCAGTGATTAGTGCTCCAGTGATTAAAAATATAATCCATAATGAGCTTCATATCACGGCGTTTCATTTCTGCTGATAGCAACTTATATTCTTCATTAGATCCATAGCGTGGGTCAATTTGATATACATCACTTTGAGCGTAGGTATGATAAGAAGTCTGAGGATTATTACTTTCCAACAAAGGAGTGCTCCAGATGGCAGTGACTCCTAAGGATTCTAAATAGTCTAAGTTTTGAATAATTCCTGCGATATCCCCTCCATGTCGTCCATCTCTATTATTACGGTTCACAAAATCTCCAAGAATAGGGTGATCATCGTTGTAAGGATCTCCATTAGCAAAACGATCAGGCATAATTAAATAAATCATATCTGAAGAATCGTATCCTTGACGTTGAGATGAATTTTCTCGTCTTTCATAAAAGGAATATGGTACTTCTATATCTGGGTTATTTTCAGCTGTGAGCGTGAATTTAATATCCCCTGCCTCTTGATTTGTAAGATCAAGATTAACGAACAGGTAGTTAGGATTTTCAGTTGTGATTACATTTTTTATAATCGCAGCATCTGATTTTACGTTGTAAAGATTTAGGTTATCTCCATACATCATTATTTGAATGTTTGTTTCTTTCATCCCAGACCACCAAAATGGAGGTTCCGTTCGAGTTACTTGAGCCTGCATCCAGAAGCTTGTAGCTACTAGAATCAAAATTATTTTTTTCATATTGCTATTCTATTTCTTGTTTTTATTTCTATTAATTCATCGAATACTTGAACAGTTAATGGCGCGTTTGCTTCCAATTCAAAGGATACACCATTATGGTTAACATTGATTTTTACTATTTGATTTCTAAAATTTATTTTAAACGAATACGAATTCCATTGTTGAGGAATTCTTGGTTCAAAATAAAGTCTATTATTTTTTATGCGCATCCCCCCAAATCCTTCAATAATACTCATCCAAGTTCCTGCCATTGAAGTAATATGCAGACCTTCATGAACCTCTGCATTGTAATCGTCAAGATCCAGACGAGAGGTTCTCAAATAAAACTCATACGCCTGATCCATACGATCAAGTTTGGCAGCTAAAATAGCATGAATACAGGGCGAAAGTGAAGATTCATGAACAGTAAAAGGTTCATAAAAATCAAAATGATGATGGAGAACCATTTGTTCAAAATGCTCTTCAAAAAAATAAAATCCTTGTAATACATCGGCTTGTTTAATAAAGGGTGATCTTAGTATTTTATCCCATGACCAATGTTGATTAATGGGGCGTTCTTTGGGATTAATTTCAGAGGATTTTGTAAACTCTTTATCTAAAAAACCATCTTGTTGTAAAAAAATATTTCTTTTTTTATCATAAGGAAAATACATGTTTTTAGAAATGTGTTTCCAATCCTCTAATTCGTGTTGTTCGAGCTTTACACAAGATTGAATTCTTGAATAATCTTCTGGAGAATAACGCTTTATTTCATCTAATTTTTGAAGGGTAAAATCTAAACACCATTTGGCAGAGTAATTTGTATACCAATTATTATTAACATTGTTTTCGTATTCATTTGGACCTGTCACTCCAAGAATCACAAATTGATTTTTTTCTTTTGAGAAGTTTACCCTTTTGCACCAAAATCGAGCTATACCTATAAGTACTTCTAAACCCATTTCTCTCACATAAGAGGTGTCAGAGGTGTAGCGTTCGTAGTTGTAGATCGCAAAAGCAATAGCTGCATTTCGATGAATCTCCTCAAAGGTAATTTCCCATTCATTATGGCATTCTTCCCCATTGATGGTCACCATTGGATACAAAGCAGCACCTCCATTAAAGCCCAATTTCTCTGCATTTTCAATTGCTTTTTCAAGATGGTGATACCGGTACTCAAGTAGATTTCTTGCCACCGACTGATTTTTGGTAACCATATAAAATGGAATGCAATATGCCTCAGTATCCCAATAGGTACTTCCACCATATTTTTCTCCTGTAAACCCTTTGGGCCCTATATTTAATTTTGGATCTTTACCTGAATAGGTTTGATTAAGTTGGTAAATATTAAATCGTATTCCTTGCTGGGCTTTAAGATCTCCGATAATTTCAACATCCGACATTTTCCATATATCGGACCATTCTTGGATATGCTCATTCATTAAATTGTCAAATCCAAATGAAAATGCTCGCTCCAAACAAAGCGTTGCTTTAGGCTTTAATAATTCTTTAGGATGATGGGTAGAAACGACATAACCTCCCATTTTGACGAGTGAAATACACTCTCCTATTTCAGCCTTTATTTTAAACATATGCCCTGCTTTTGTGTCTTTTTGAAAAGGTTGAGATGCTTCACTGACCAAATTGTTATTTTTGTATAATCGAGCGCCCATGAACGTGCATACATCAAAGTGTGTTTTATTTGTTTGAGATAACAAAAAAGCGTTCTGGTTGTCAATAGAAGTACCCAAATGATTCCAAAAAGGGTCTTCCCAATTTGAGTCTTTATTTTTTATTTCTCCATCTACATATGGAAGCAGAGAAAGTTCCATATCTTTGTTAAGAGGGGTAACTTCATACCGAATGGCTCCGATCTCCGTGAGCTTTAATGACAAAAAGCGAGTAACAACTATGCTAACTTGAGCCCCGTTGATGAGTTCCAATTTAGCTTGTCGAACATATAATCCTTTTTGCATATCAAGCTCGCGCCGAAATTGCAATATTTTACAACAGTTAAGATCCAGTTTTTCTCCTAAAATATTAACATCAATTCCAATCCAATTTGGAGCATTGAGTACTTTAGCAAAATATTCTGGATACCCATTTTTCCACCAGCCTACTTTTGTTTTATCAGGATAATAAACCCCACCAATATAACTTCCCTGAAATGTTGTTCCAGAGTAATGCTCTTCGAAATTAGCACGTTGCCCCATTATTCCATTTCCTAAACTAAAAATACTTTCTGAAGACTCTACTCTTGAAGGGTCGAAGCCTTCTTCAATTATTTTCCAAGGATGTGTTTGAATATAATTTTGGTTCATTTTAATTTAAAATGTTTTATCTAATAAGTTGTTTAAGTCAGTTATTTTTAAGTTAACAAAGCTTTCACGATGTATATGGGCTTGCTTTAGCACCTGTTCACCAATCCCTACAGATTTCATTTGTGCAGCATTCGCTGCCTGAACCCCTGCTTCAGCATCTTCGAAAACTACACAACGATGTGGAGACACTTTCATTTTTCGGGCTGCCTGAACAAAAACTTCTGGGTCTGGTTTTGATTTAAGTACCATATTTCCGTCGACAACTACTTGAAAATAGTCTAGGATTTGAAGTTGGTTCAACACAAATAAAGCGTTTTTACTTGCAGATCCCACAGCAACTGGAATATCTAGTCGCTTAGCCTCTTCTAAAAAATTTAAAACTCCAGGAAGATTATCCTTCTCATTAATCGTTTTACACAAATTCAAATATTCTTCATTTTTTTTATTGGCTAATTTTATTAAATGTTCATCCGCAACATCAATATTAGCCCAGGAAGCAATTTTTCGAATAGAATCCATTCGACTCACTCCCTTTAATTTGTCATTATCTTTTGTGGTTAATTCATAGTTCCATGTAGCTGCTAATTTTTGCCATGCACGAAAATGGAATCGAGCAGTGTCAGCAAGGACCCCGTCCAAATCAAATATAAAAGCAGAAAATAAAAAATTAGTTTTGATAACGAATTACTTTTTTGTCGGTTATTAATAAAGTACTTAAGGCGCCTGTAAGTAATGAAATCCCTGCTACTATCATAGCATATATGGGGGCGTCTCCTAATAATTGATAGCTAAAGTTTACGCCCCCTAGAGACGCTATAATTTGAGGAATCACAATAAACATATTGAAGATTCCCATAGTAATCCCCATTTTTTTAGGGTCAACTGTACTTGAAAGCATGGCATAAGGCATAGACAATATACTTCCCCATGAAATTCCTACCAATACAAACCAAAGCCACAAAATATTTGGATTTGGGACGAAATACATCATGATAAAACCTATCCCTCCTAAAACTAATGAACTCATGTGAACCATTTTTCTATTAATGGATTTTTTTGACGTGTACATGGTCAGAAACAAGGCGAATACCATAGAAGATAAACCATAAACACCCATATTAGATCCAACCAAGTTTGATGCTTTTTGAAAGGCAGTATTTTGTATTTCAAAATTTAAAGCTTCCTTATTATTGGTAAAGTCAAATTCAGTTTCTATCGGAACTGGTGCGTGATAGATGTGTTCAGTAAGTGCTGGGTTAGCTAAACTCCACATTGTAAAAAAAGCAAACCAACTAAAAAACTGAATAACTCCTAGTTTTAACATAGTTGTAGGCATCGTTATTACATTATGCCCTATTTCTGTTAAGGCTGAACGAATTGATTTTTTATTTGTTTTTCGGAACGATTCAATATTTTTTGGAGGATATTCTTTTGTTGTAAAAATGGTGTATAATATGCTAATCAAAAATACAAACGCACCAATCGCAAATGCTACTTTTACTGACATAGGAACCACCCCCGGTTCAGCAGCATCACTTACACCTAACTTAGATATCATCCAAGGTAGATTACTTGCAACCCATGTGCCTATACCAATGATTAATGTTTGAGTCACAAATCCATAGGATCGTTGAGATTCTGGTAGCTTGTCGGCTACCAAGGCTCGAAAGGGCTCCATACTGATATTGATGGAAGCATCCAAAATCCATAAGCATCCAACAGCAATCCATAATGTAGGGGAATGAGGAACAAAAAACAAAGCAATTGAGCTTAATATTGCCCCTATCAAAAAATAAGGTTTTCTTCTTCCTAATCGGCTGTGCCAAGTACGATCACTAAGATATCCAACTATAGGCTGAACCAAAAGCCCAGTTAATGGGGCTGCAATCCAAAGTAATGGTATTTCGTCTTTTGTTGCCCCAAGGGTTTGAAAAATTCGGGACATAAATCCGCCTTGAAGGGCAAAACCAAACTGGATGCCCAAGAAGCCAAAACTCATGTTCCAGATATCCCAAAATGCTAACTTCTGCTTGTTCATAATTTATAATATTTAAATTATGATAAGCCATTCGACTCATCAAAACTATTAGAGAGAGTATATTTATAGTTCTGATGTTACAAAGTAATGGAATATTTTATTAAAATACAACGTCTAAGTTGATTCTCGATCAATTAAAGTACAATTGATAACTTTGGTTACAGAGGATTCTGAGTGATGCTCCATAGATAGTCGATTGATCAATAAACGAGCGGCCTCCATACCCATTTGCTCCCCATGTTGGCTTACGGTACTCAACGTAGGACTGGAATATCTTGAGATTGTTCCGTCTGTAAAGCATATTATGGAAACTTGTTGAGGGACTAAAATTTCTAATTTTCTTAAAACACGAAGGGCTGCTGCTGCATAAATTTCATTTACCGCAAATATTGCATTAATTTCTGGTCTCTTTTTTAAAATAGACTTTAATTCTTTTTCAAGTTCAGGCATAATAATATCTGAAATATGTGTATCTACAGTCTTAATAATTAATTCACTATCTAAAAAAATCTGATTTTCCTGAATAGCTTTAATATACCCTTGAGTGCGAAGTTTTCCAACATTAACATAATCTTCGGTTGTTAATAATAGGATATGTGTTCTTCCAGAATCAATTAAAAATTGCGTAGCCAAATAGGCCCCTTCCACATCATCGATAATTACTTTATCACAATTCACTTCATTAGAGACCCGATCAAACATTACTACAGGCATTCCTTGATCTATTGTTTCATGGAGATGATGAAAATCTTGAAGCCTTAAAGTCTCTTTTGATAGGGAAATAATAAATCCATCGATCAAACTATCGGCTAATGTTTCCATATTGATGACTTCTTTTTCAAAAGACTCATTAGAAAGGGCCACTACAACATTATATCCATTTTTGCGAGCGACTTTCTCAATACCATTTACAATCTTAGCAAAAAAATGATGGACAACTTCAGGAATAATAACCCCAATTGTTTTGGTTTTTCGATTTTTTAAGCTCAATGCAATATTGTTTGGACGATAATTGTAATATTTTGCAAAAGCCTGAATTCTTTTCCGAGTATCTTCTCCAATTTCTTTACTGTCTTTTAATGCTTTTGAAACGGTCGATATGGAAACGCCAAATTCTCTAGCGATATGCTTTAATGTTATTTTCTGTTTCATGATTTATCAAAAGTACAATTATTAGATAAATTAATTGTATTTTTATAAATTTATACACTATATTATTATGAATAATAAAGTTATCAACACTCAAACGATTTCGTGAATTACGAAAACGTTTTCGTTCTTTTTTTCCTCAGATCTTACTTCTTTAGAACATTGATATTTCTTAGCTTCGGTAAAGAGAAGAGTATGTTTATTTACTATAGAATTTTTAACCATTTATTTATCAACGAAAAACGAAATTTAAATCATTATTAAAACAACTTATCAACTTATGAGAAAATTAACATTCTTAGTGACACTCGGTCTGTTGTTGGGATGCTCAGCTTTTGTGTGGGCCCAACAAATAATAGTCCAAGGTGTTGTCACGGATGAAAGAGGAAATCCTCTTCCCTCCGTAAGTGTAATTGTGGAAGGAACAAGTAGAGGAACTTCAACAGACTTTGATGGTCGTTACCAAATTCAAGCTGAAAATAATCAAGTTTTGATATTTTCTTATATTGGATTGGAAACACAATCATTTGTGGTTAATAGTACATCATTAAATGTAATACTCACTGAATCTGTTTCGAGCCTGGATGAAGTAGTTTTGATTGGGTATGGAACTGTACTTAAAAAAGACCTCACTGGTGCAGTAGACTTAGTTACTAGCAAGGATTTCAAAAAAGGATCTGTAGTGTCCGCTCAACAACTTATTCAAGGTAAGGTTGCGGGGGTATCGATTGTCTCCAACAGTGGTGGTCCTGGCGAAGGGGCTAATGTTCTCATTCGTGGTATTGGTTCACTTAATCTTGAATCTAACCCACTTTATGTGGTTGATGGAATTCCATTAGACTCTGAAGGAGTTGGTGGTTCAAGAAATCCCCTCAACGTCATAAATCCAAACGATATCGAAGCCATTAGTATTCTTAAAGATGCTTCAGCAACAGCAATTTACGGCTCTCGAGCAGCCAATGGAGTTGTTTTGATTTCTACCAAAAAAGGTTCCTCTGGTGAATTTAGTTTCAGCTTTAATGCAAGAACATCTGTGTATACTCCTGTTAATTATATAGACGTATTGAGCGCAAGTCAAATGCAAACGATCATTAATCAAACACAAGATGCAGAACTCATTTCAAGATTGGGAAATGCCAATACAGATTGGCAAAAAGAAATTTACAGCCCAGCGATGGCTACAGATAATAGTTTTTCCGCTTCTGGAAGTTTATTTAATGCTCCGTTCAGGGCCTCTTTAGGACATACCAACCAAGACGGAATCTTAAAGAATGATAATTTTGAAAGGCTTACGGCATCAATTAGTTATTCTCCTAGTTTTTTTGAAGACAATTTAAGAATTAACTTAAATGCACGAGGATTCCAAACGGATAATGATTTTGCAGATCGTGGTGCCATTGCATCTGCTATTCATTTTGATCCAACTAAGCCTATTTATGATCCAGCCTCTCCCTATGGTGGTTATTATACTTGGCTGGATAGTGATGGAACAAAACTTTCCCTATCTCCTGTAAACCCCATGGCATTATTAGATTTAAAAGATGATGAATCTAGTGTTGAGCGTTTAATTAGTAATATAAAAATTGATTGGTCAACTCCTATGGATGGATTAACAGGAACCATTAATGGAGGTTTTGATCGTTCTAATAGTGATGGATTTACATTGGTTGATCCTAATTTGCCTGATGATGCAGATGGTTTTAATGGTAGCGAAAGTGATTATGCTAATGAAGTTACCAATTTACTTTTTGATGCTTATTTCAATTATGCCAAAGAACTCAAAAACACCAACATAAACCTAACGGCCGGTTACTCTTACCAAAGTTTCGAATATGATGATTCTTCTTCAAACTATACAGAGTTTTTAAACCCAGATGGTTCTGTTAATACCGATACTTCAATCAGAGAATCTTTTATTGATCGTTCCAAAAATGTATTATTATCATATTTTGGTAGAGCGAATATTAATATCAAAGACAAGTACTTGGTTACTGCTACTCTACGTGCAGATGCTTCTTCAAAATTACCTGAAGATGACAGATGGGGACAATTTGAGTCTGTAGCCTTAGCTTGGAATCTACACAATGAATCTTTCGGTGTAGATAACCTATTTAGTGAATTTAAACTTCGGTTAGGATTTGGGGAAATTGGTAATGTCAACGGTTTAGGAGATTATAATTTTCTTACGCGCTACCAATCAAGTACAAATGCAGGAAGGTATGGGTTTGGTAATTCCTTTTATCAAACATTTCGCCCAGCACCAATTAACAAAAACTTACGCTGGGAAGTTGGAAAAACCTATAACGCAGGTCTTGATTTCAGATTTGCAGAAATCGATTTAAGCGGTTCAGTAAATGCATACATTAAAGAAACTAACGACTTAATCGCTACAGCAGTGGTAGATCCATTTACTAATTTCGGCACAACCATCGATGCCAACATTGGAGATATGGAAAATAAAGGAATTGAATTAGAGTTAAAAGGTACTATTATTGATACTGGCGACTTTAGTTGGTCCTTTAATTACAATGTTTCTTATAACGATAATGAAATTACTCGTTTAGAAAATGAACAAAATGTCGGAGATTTAGGATTTGGCAGTTCTCTTCAAAGACACAGTGAAGGAATGGCGCCTTTTTCTTATTTCGTATATAAGCAAATTTATGATGAAGCTGGAAAACCTATTGAAGGAGCTTATGCTGATCTTAATGGAGATGGTTTAATTAACCTCGATGATCGGTATTTTTATAAAGATCCATACGCAGATGTTTTGATGGGGCTTTCAACTACTTTTAATTATAAAAACTTTGATTTAAATATTGTATCAAGGGCAAGTTTAGGAAATTACAGTTACAATTCTAATGCCGCTTCCGCCTATTCAAACCTTATTACAAATCTAGGAAGGTTATCAAATATTAATAGGGAATATCTTGACTCTGAGTTTATCGGGTTATCTGGAAAAAATAATCAAAGTGATTATTTTATTCAAAACGCTTCATTTTTCAGAATTGATAATATCACCTTGGGGTATACCATTGAACACTTTTTTGGAGAAAATCCTCTTAGATTTTATATAACCGCAGATAATGTCCTTGTGGTAACTAATTACGATGGGATTGATCCTGAAATTACTGGGGGAATTGATAGTAACTTCTATCCTAGATCAAGGGTGGTTGCTTTTGGATTTAATATTAACTTCTAATCAATAGAACAATGAAAAAAATTATTTATTTAATGGCTTTAACATCAACGATATTGTGGATAATGTCATGTGAAGATGATCTGAATCAGAATCCTACCGACCCTGACTTGTTTACAGAAGTAGATGTGTACCAATCTCCTAGTCAGGCTTTAGGAGCATTAGCAAAAGTATATGCTGGATTGGCCTTAACAGGACAAGAAGGACCAGCTGGACAACCCGATATTGATGGAAGCATCATAGACGAAGGGTTTTCACAATACACTCGTATTTTGTTTACCCTTAATGAAGCAACTACCGATAATTCTGTCGTAGGTTGGTTAAGTGATCCTGGAGTTCCTGAAATCAATTATATGTCTTGGGAAGTCAATAATCCATGGACAAAAGGAATGTATTTTAGATTAGCTCAAAACATTTCATTTGCCAATTCTTTTATAGAAAATGCATCTGCTTTAGCTGCTAATAGTAATGAAGTAATCAATTATATCAATGAAGCTAAATTTATCAGAGCGTATTGTTATTTACAACTCATCGATATGTTTGCCAATGTACCTTTAGTTGCTGAGGTTAGTACAGAGCTTCCATTGCAAAGTAACAGAAGTGAACTATTTGCTTTTGTTGAGAGTGAACTTCTTGAGCTCTCCAATGCGTTACCTGCATCAGGTGCAAATGAGTACGGCCGTGTGGATCAAGTTGCTGCAACTGCACTGCTTTCACGGTTGTATTTAAATGCGGAGGTTTACACTGGACAAGCGCGTTATAACGACGTTATTGTTCAAGCGGAAAGAGTATTTTCAAGCTCTTATTCGATAAATACGAGTGACAGAAACAACAATGGAAGTGCTTATGACGAATTGTTTTTGGCAGATAATAATGCTAATGGCGCTCAAAATGAGTTTATTTTTGTAATCCCATTTGACGGCATCAATACACAAACTTGGGGTGGAGCAACATTTTTAGTTCATGCACCCATAGGAGGAAGTATGAATCCTGTTGATTTCGGGGTCAATGGAGGATGGGCTGGATTGCGTACTACTAAAGGGTTAGTTGATAAGTTTGGGTATTCCATTACTTCAACTAACGCTGATGGTCATCCTATTGCATGGTCGGATGCAAGAGCCATGTTCCATACAGATGGACAAAATTATGAAACCGAAAAGCTAGCTGTATTTAAAGATGGATATGCTGTAACCAAATTTAAAAATGTTGATATCAATGGTATTGCTGGAAGCGATTCTTCTGGAAATCATCCTGACACTGACTTACCCCTTATACGTTTAGCTGAAGTTTACTTAAATTATGCGGAAGCTGTTACTCGTGGAGGTGGAGGAAGTGCCACAACAGCCACTTCGATGATCAATGAATTACGTTCTCGTGCTGGGGCACCGACAATAACAACCAGCGAATTGACCACCGATTTAGTTATGGACGAGCGCTCAAGAGAATTGTACTGGGAAGGGCTTCGTCGTCCAGATTTAATTCGTGACGGTAAATTTGTTTCTGGAAGTTATTTATGGCCTTATAAAGGCGGAGCAGCTTCAGGAAAAGCTGGAGAAGCTCACCGCAAGATTTTTGCCATCCCAGAAGACGTACTTTTAGTTAATTCTAACCTTAATCAAAATCCTAATTATTAATTATGAAATCTTTATATAACAAAATAACCATTACATTCATTGCTTTTTTAGCACTGGGTACATCTTCGTGTGACAATGAAGATTATTTAGTTTTCACAGCTGCTGAGCCCTCTGAAAATATTATGCTTCTAAATGATTTAGAATCAGCTTATAAAATTTCAGAACAAACTTCTTCAAATATTGCTGAGCGATTAGTGTGGAATACTCCCGATTTTGGTGCTCCCACTCCTTTGGTTTA
The DNA here is from genome assembly GCA_965659665.1 of Flavobacteriaceae bacterium. Taxonomy (GTDB): domain Bacteria; phylum Bacteroidota; class Bacteroidia; order Flavobacteriales; family Flavobacteriaceae; genus CBFHWU01. The sequence goes on along the minus strand of CBFHWU010000027.1, from coordinate 176,610 downwards.
TGTGGTTGAAATGTCTATTAACAATGATTTTTCATCGATAGATCTTAGTTCAGGTGAGACCTCCGAAAATAATTTTGGGGTTAAAGTGAGTCATTTGCTCGATCTTGCTGAAACTATAGGTATTGTTCCTGGAGAATCTGGAATGGTTTACGGAAGAGTTCATGCATTTGTTGGAGACTCTTCTGCAACTAACACCGTAAGCTCAACCTCCTCTATTTTCTCCATGAATATAGAAATGCTTGAAGTAGCTGGCGCATGTGAACCCTCAGTACTAAGTACTTGGGGATTAGTAGGCAGTGCAGTTAATGGTTGGGGTGGCGAAAATCAAGGTTTTGCCGCTGGTAATGATGTCCCTTTTGTTAGTGCTGGAGCTGAAGGTCTTTATGTTGCTGCTGTTTCTTTCTTAGATGGAGAATGGAAAATTCGTCAAGATAATGACTGGGGGGTTAATTTAGGTGACACTGGTGCTGATGGCTCATTAGAAGCTGGAGGGGATAATATTACAACCACAGCCGGACATTACTATATTTCATTTGACAGCGTTAATAACTCCTACGCAGTAGCTGAAGCTTCTGATATTTGGGGAATTGTTGGAGATGGAACCCATAACGGTTGGGGTGGTCCTAACGTAAAAATGGTAGCCGATCCATGTAATGATGGTGTATTTTTAGCTTATGGCGTGACTCTTACCGCCGCACAAATGAAATTCAGGTTAAATGATGACTGGGGGGTTAATCTTGGTGATTCAGGCGCTGACGGCTCCTTGGAAGCCGGTGGTGATAATATTGTTATTCCTGAAGCTGGAACTTACAATATCACCTTAGATACGGTAAACAATACCTATTCTTTAAACAAACAATAATTACTTTTTAAAATCAATAAAAGCCATCCCTCAGGGTGGCTTTTATATTATTATTTTATGAAACCCTATATCTTATTTTTTGGCTTATGTTGTTCAGGTTTAATTGCCCAAACTCAAAATGCAACATTCTCCGTCTATCCTACAACATTTCTAGAGACTGAAACAATAACCCTTACGGTTTCCAATATCAATCCAGCGCAATGGGGAATCGATGATCTTTATTTATGGGCATGGTATTTTAAAAATGGAACACAAGAAGGAGATGCGCCCAATAATGGTACTTGGGATAATTCAAACGAATTACAAAAAATGACCCACAATGGAGATGGCTCGTATTCCATAAGCTTTATTCCATCCGTGTTTTTTAACGATACAAACATCAGTCAAATGGGGCTTTTAGTAAAAGCTAAAGATGGTTCTGGCGACAAAAAAACACAAGACTATTTACATTATGTTGGAAAAGTTCAAATTTCCATAAACACACCTTCGTTTAGCACTGTAGTAGTCTCTTCGGGAGGTAGTTTAAATATTTCCGCCAATATGAGTACGGCAGGAAGTACTCAAGTTGGCGATTTTAATGTCTATTATAATAACACACTCATTACTTCAGGACAAGGCTATCCGAACTATAATTATACCCTCACCAATATCACGCAAAGTGGAACCTTAAAAATTGTCGGAACTCCTTTTGGTCAGTCAGATTCTGGGGATTCGAGCTTAGAAGTCATTGTAGCTCCATCAATTAATGTACAATCGATGCCTCAAGCACTTCAAGACGGAATACACTACGATCCCGATGATAATTCAAAAGCTACCCTAATCCTAAATGCCCCTGAAAAAGACTTTGTTTATGTAGCGGGCAGTTTTAATAATTACAATCCTACTGCTACTTATTTAATGAATAAAGACCCTGATAGTAGTTATTTTTGGTTGGAATTAACCAACCTAATTCCGCAAGAAACGTATCATTATCAATACTGGGTTTATGACAGTGATCCCGTTTCTGATTCGCCTTATGTGATAAAAACAGCCGATCCCTACTCTACTTTGGTTCTCTCCCCTTTTGATGACTATTATATTTCCGATAATTCCTATCCTAATATTCCTGCTTATCCTGAAGGTCAAGATCGTGAAGTAACCTTATTGCAAACAGCTCAAGCTGCTTACCAGTGGCAAATTCAAAATTTTCAAAAACCTGATCAAGAAAATTTGGTTATTTATGAAGTTTTAGTTCGTGATTTTGATGAAAATAGAACCTTTCAAGATCTGATTAATCGAGTGAACTACTTTAAAGAATTAGGAATCAATGCTATTCAACTTATGCCAGTGATGGAGTTTGAGGGGAATGAAAGTTGGGGTTATAATACTGCCTTTCATTTGGCTTTGGATAAATTTTATGGAACTCCTGATAAACTAAAAGAACTGGTGGATGTATTTCATCAAAATGGTATTGCTGTGATTCTAGACCTTGCCTTAAATCACGCCTTTGGTCGTGCTCCCGGAGTACGGATGTGGATGACCGATAGCGATAACGACGGATGGGGAGAGCCTTCATCAGAAAATCCATATTTTAATTCTACCCCAAAACATAGCTACAACGTTGGCTCAGATTTTAATCACCAACAAGAACTTACTCAAACCTACACCAAAAGAGTCATTAAACATTGGATTGAAGAATTTAAAATTGATGGATTTCGTTGGGATTTAACGAAGGGATTTACACAAAATTGTAGCTCAACTGATACAGGCTGTACCAACTCCTATCAAGCTGATCGAGTGGCTATATTAAAAGAATATGCGGATTACAGTTGGTCTTTAGATGCTGATCACTATGTTATTTTTGAACATCTAGGGGAAGATATCGAAGAAAAAGAATGGGCAGATTATCGACTTGATGAAAACAAAGGAATCATGCTTTGGGGTAAGATGACGGATCCCTACAGTCAGTTAGCAATGGGGTTTGGAACAAATGCATCAATTTCTCGTATGAAATCCGAAAGCAGAGGTTTTAATGGTAAACGTTTAATCGGTTATTACGAAAGTCATGATGAGGAACGGATAATGTTTAAAACAATCAATTATGGTAATAGCTCCCAATCTAGTCACAATGTAAGTGATTTGAACATTGGGTTATCACGAATGTCCGCTTTAGGGGCGGTAAGTTTATTAATTCCAGGGCCAAAAATGATTTGGCATTTTGGTGAATTAGGTATGGAAAATTCTATTTTCACCTGTTCGGATGGAACCTATGACAATGATGGTTGTAAGCTCGACACTAAACCTCAACCACAATGGGTAAATAATTGGTTAAATCAAGCTTTAAGAAGTCAAATTTATAATGATTGGAACAAAATCATTGAACTTAAAAAAAACAATACTGTTTTTAGGGCCAACTCAACCATCAGTCCTTACAATAACAATAATTTATTACAACGTATTTATATTTGGGATGATGAATTATTAATCAACGAACTCAAAAATGTCATCATTTTAGCCAACTTTGATGTGGTTCAACAGGCTGTACTCGCTGATTTTCCTCACACAGGAACATGGTACAATTTGATGAATGATGGTACTATCAATGTGAGCAGCACGACTCAAACAATTACTCTTGATCCTGGAGAGTATATAATTTATGGCAATCAAGAAGCCTCATTGTCCACCAAAGATAACTCTTTAGGTAACCACATTCAATTAGTGGAAAATCCTGCAAAAGAACACATTCTAATCGACGTAGGCATATCCTCAGAGTATTCTTTAGCATGGAAGTTATACAATGTAAGTGGCGTTGAACTAAAAAAAGGAATACATCAAAAAGAAAAAGTATTAAGAATAAATTCTCCTGAAAGCTCTGGATTATACTTCATTGTCTTACACAACCCAAAAAGCCATCAATATACTCTTGTAAGAGTAGTCATTCCCTAACAAAAAAAATAGTAAGAATTAAATATTCTTGAAGGATTAATACCTTCTAAATAGATGTAATGGCCCGTTAAATGATGGGAAACAAATTTTTTTGAATCTAGTCTATTTTGATAACACTTTTTATTTGAGGAGCGTATTTTTTAATCGTTGTTTCTACTCCCAATTTGAGGGTCATTTGATTCACTGAGCAACCCACGCAGTTTCCTTCCAGCTTGACCGTAACAGTGTCTTGTTCGATTGAAATTAGCGTAATATCTCCACCATCAGATCGCAAAAAAGGACGTATTTCCTCTAAAGCTTTTACAACTTGTTCTTTAAGATCGATCATTTTTATTATTTACAGCAGAACATCCTGCCATGGTTGTTATTTTTATAGCATCAGTAGGGGGTAAATTTTGATTTCTTTTTACCAATTCTGACACCATTTCTTGGGTTAATTTTCTATACGATTGAACTACTTTATTATCTGTCTGCAACGCTGCAGGTCGGCCAACATCGCCTGCCTCACGAATACTCTGAACTAGCGGAAGTTCCCCCAAAAAAGGAATATCTAAATCCTGAGCTAAATATTTAGCTCCTGATTTTCCAAAGATATAATATTTATTGTCAGGGAGTTCATTTGGAGAGAAATAGGCCATATTTTCAACCACACCCAGCACAGGAACATCTATATTCTGTTGACGAAACATAGCTACTCCTTTTTTTGCATCAGCCAAAGCTACCGCTTGAGGAGTGCTAACTATAACAGAACCCGTAATGGGTAAAGATTGCATAATACTCAAATGAATATCTCCTGTTCCTGGTGGAAGATCAATTAATAAAAAATCTAAAGTTCCCCAATTCGCATCAAAAATCATTTGGTTTAAGGCCTTGGCAGCCATTGGACCTCGCCAAATCACAGCTTGGTCTGGTTGTGTAAAAAAACCGATAGATAAAATTTTTACTCCATAATTTTCGACGGGTTGCATTTTGGACTTACCATCAACATTCACAGCAAGGGGTTTTTCATGGCTCACATCAAACATTATTGGAATCGAAGGGCCGTATATGTCTGCATCTAAAATTCCCACTTTAAACCCCATGTTCACCAAGGAAATGGCAAGGTTAGCAGTAACCGTAGATTTTCCAACCCCTCCTTTGCCCGAAGCAATGGCAACAATATGTTGAATTCCGGGAATAGCTTTTCCTTTAATCATATTTGGACTAGATTCTTTGGGTGCCTCCACTAAAATATTGACGACCACTGTGAGGTCATCTCCAAAAGCTTTAATAAGCGTATTTTTAATTTCGGATTCCACTTTTTTTCGGGCTTGAAGAGTAGGATTGGAAATAGTAATGTCGAGAACAATCTCTTGACCAAAAATATTAATATTGGTAATCGCACTGGCTACTGGTTTTCCTTCTCCTGGTAAGGTTATCTTTAATAACGATGAAGAAATTAATTGTCGAGTAAGTTTCATGATTTATTGAAGGAATTATAAAATACAAATATAAGGTTCTTAGTTAGGATTTAATTCAATATTTGGATCCCAAAAAATTTGATCAAATTTCATTATTTGATCATCAATTACTTTAATCCCTTCATTTTCGAGAAGTTGTTGCATTAGAGAGGTTCCACCAAAATGGTGCTTCCCAGTCAGTACTCCTTTTCGATTTACCACTCGATGAGCGGGTACATCTTCCATAGCATGTGAAGCATTCATTGCCCAACCTACCATTCGAGCTGAACGTGCAGCTCCTAAATACTGTGCAATAGCGCCATAACTGGTTACTCTACCCCAAGGAATAAAACGAACAACTTCGTAAACGCGAGAAAAAAAATTCGATTCAATCATCAGGAAATCTAAATTTAAGATAGGTAATCGGTTTCTGTTGTTTCAAATATTGGGATTCATAGAAAGTTTGAATTGAAATTACCTCTTTTGGTGCGTGAACATATTTGTAGATGTCATGATGAGCCATCAGTGGTTCAATACCCATTCCTTGTAATATTCCTAAAGTATACCCATGAAGAAAAGAACTATCGGTTTTCAAATGAATGATTCCATCAGTTTGTATAATCTGCTGGTATTTACTCAGAAAATCGGGGTGGGTTAGTCGATGTTTTGTTCGAGCGTATTTACGCTGTGGGTCTGGAAAGGTAATCCATATTTCAGAAACTTCTAGTGGGTCAAAAACATGGGAAATCAATTCAATTTGTGTTCGAACAAATGCAACATTCAACAGTTTACCTTCAAGCGCTGTTTTAGCACCTCTCCAAAAGCGTGCCCCTTTTATATCGATCCCAATAAAATTTTTACTTGGATTTGATTGTGCCAATGCCACCGAATATTCCCCCTTTCCACAGCCCAATTCAAGAACAATTGGATGACTATTATTAAAAAACTTATTCCATTTTCCTTTATGAACAAATTTTCCCTCTTGCAGTTCAATGCGAGAGGGTTGAATAACATTTGCAAAAGTTTCGTTTTCGCGAAACCGTTTTAATTTATTTTTACTTCCCAAAACTCAACGTGATCTAATAAAATTATATCTCTCTTTCTTTTGATGGTTTTTTAAGTGTAAAAGAAAATTCTGATCCTATTTCAAGTTCACTCTCCACAAATATTTTTTGTTGATGTGCTTCTATAATATGTTTCACGATAGATAATCCAATGCCTGATCCTCCTTGTTTTCGGTTTCCGCTTTTATCAACACGATAAAATCGTTCGAATAAACGAGGTAAATGTTCCGAGCTAATTCCCTCGCCATTATCAGCTATTCTAACAATTATTTGGTCATTTTTGTAATGATGAACACTAATTTCAGTTGTACCCTTTTTCTTTCCGTACTTTATCGAATTGATTAATAAATTAGTAATCACCTGTTGAATTTTGTCTTCATCAGCACATACCATAATTGGTACATCTTTTTTGTGATCAAATTCTAAACTAATACTAGATTTCTGAGCCCTCATTTCAATCATATCAATTACATTTTTTATTAATGAAACAATATCAAAATTAGTATAATCCAAGGTGGTCTCACCCAATTCTAATTGAGTAATAACATCTAAATCCTTAATAATATATGTTAGTCGATCTACTCCTTTATTAGCTCTTGTAAGGTATTTTTTTAAGACCATTTTATCATCAATTGCTCCTTCTAATAAGGTCAAAATATATCCTTGAATGGTAAACAAAGGGGTTTTGAGCTCGTGAGACACATTTCCTAAAAATTCTCTTCTGTACATTTCTTGAAGTTTTAAAAAATCCATTTCTGACTTTCGATCGCTTGCCAATTTTCGTACCTCATCAATTAATGTTTCCATATCTGACAATAGGATATTATCTGATAAAAAATTATTGTTTTGAATTGAAAACTCTTCCATCAAGTATTTGAATTTAAAGAAAACAAAACGGTTCAAGAAAAAATCACCCAAAACATAAAAAATAATAAAAACTACTAAAGTGAAAAGGAATAAGAGTAGTCCATTTTTGGGAGTAAATGAAACGTTAGATTTGTGATAAAAAAGAAAATACACATTTAAGACAAGAAAAAAAAGGGAAATTACACATGAAAAAACAAGAGAAAAGCGATGTAGTTTATACGTTTTCAAAGAAATAAATTTTAGCAAACAAATTTATACCCAACCCCTTTAACTGTTTTAAAATGTTGATCTCCTATTTTTTCACGAAGTTTTCGAATATGAACATCTATAGTACGTCCGCCAACAATAACTTCATTACCCCAAACAACATTTAAAATTTCCTCGCGCTGAAAAACTTTATCAGGTTTGGAAGCTAATAAAGATAAAAGCTCAAATTCTTTTCTTGGTAAAAAAAACTCATTTCCATGATAAGATATTTTATATTTTTCGCGATTGATGATCAAATCTCCTGCCACAATAATTTGGTCCACTTCATTTGATTTAAAACGTCTTAACAAAGCTTTGATTTTGCTTAGAAGCACTTTTGGTTTTACGGGCTTTGAAATATAATCATCAGCTCCAGCTTCTAACCCCGCGACTTGGGAGTAATCTTCGTTTCTCGCTGTTAAAAAAACTATAATGAGATCATTGAGTTCAGGGTTTTTACGTAAGCGTTCACAAGTTTCAATGCCATCCATTTCGGGCATCATTACATCGAGAATTAACAGATGTGGATAAGGCTTATTCATTTTGTTTAGGACCTCTAGTCCATTTTTTGCTGTACTAACTTGATACCCCTCAGCAATAAGATTATAACTTAAGATTTCTAAAATATCAGGTTCGTCATCTGCGATTAAAATCCGAGTGTGTTTTTTTTTCATTTTGAGGTTTTATGGGTAGCTAAATTAAATAAAATTTAATTCGTTTTACTTAATTTACAATGATTTTATGTCAACGCTTTCTTAGGGATTCCTTATTTTTGATACTGAATATATGGTAAATTACAAAAATTTTGAATCGGAAGCTTTATCACTTTTCAAATTTCAATTCGAAAAGAATTCCGTATATCGATCCTTTTGTGATTTGATTAATGTTCAAGCCTGCGATATCAGCTCAGTCACCCAGATCCCTTTTTTACCCATTGAATTTTATAAAACGCACAAAATCATAAGCTCTAATGCTCCATGCCATCATGTTTTTAAAAGCAGCGGTACTGAAGGAAAAAAAAGTGTGCATTATGTAACGGAAATCGATTTGTATTCTTGGAGTTTTCGAAACGGATTTTCTCACTTTTTTGGCAATGTTACAGATTATGTTATTTTAGGATTACTTCCCAATTACCTTGAACAAGGTGAATCATCATTAATTCATATGGTTGATGATTTGATCGTCATGTCTGACAAAGAGGAAAGCGGTTTTTACTTATCTAATTTAGAAGAATTAAACAATATTTTAAGAGCACTTGAAAATAGAAACCAAAAAACTCTTTTGTGGGGGGTTTCTTATGCACTGCTCGATTTTATTGAACAATTTCCTCAAAAGTTAATCCATACCCAAATTATTGAAACAGGAGGAATGAAAGGAAGACGTAAAGAATTGATCAAAGAGGAACTTTACACCATTTTAAAAAAAGGATTGGGAGTGAACGATATTTATTCGGAATACGGAATGACGGAGTTGCTTTCACAAGCCTATGCCATAAATGGAATTTTTAGCCTTCCTCCATGGGCGAGAGTTTTCATTCGAAAAACTAATGATCCCTTAAATGTACAAACGACGGGGGCCGGCGGATTAAATATTATCGATTTGGCTAACCGAAACTCATGTGCTTTTATAGCCACTCAGGATCTCGGACGAGTATTTGATGACAATCGTTTTGAAGTTTTAGGTCGATTTGACCAAGCTGACATAAGAGGTTGTAATTTGATGGTTAGCTAATAATAACAAGGAAATAGTTTTTTTTGCCTCGCTGAATAAGAACATAACGATCGCATAACAAATCTTGGGTTGAAAGGCGATATTCAAGATGTATTTTTTCTTTATTTATGGAAATAGAATTTTCTTGCAGAGCCCTACGAGCTTCCCCTTTTGATTTTAAAAATCCTGTTTGATCAGATAAAAATAATATACTATCTATTCCTGCCTGTAAATCAGCCCGTCGAATTATTTGTTGTGGAACTCCTTCAAATACCTCTAAAAAAGTTTGTTCATCTAATGATTTTAATTCATTGGAAGTAGCTTTTCCGAAAAGAATTTGAGAGGCCTGAATAGCACGGTCGACTTCTAGTTGAGAATGTACCATCGCAGTAATTTCGTTAGCGATTTTGTGTTGGAGTGTTCGTAAATGAGGGGCCTTGTGATGAGCAAGAACTAACTCTTGTATTTCTTCCTTCGATAAAAATGTAAATATTTTGATGTAATTTTCAGCATCATCATCCGACGCATTTAACCAATATTGATAAAATTTGTAGGGTGAGGTTTTGGATTTGTCTAACCAAACGTTTCCGCCTTCCGTTTTCCCAAATTTAGTGCCATCTGATTTGGTGATTAAAGGGCATGTAATTGCATAAGCTTTACCTCCTGTTTTACGGCGAATTAATTCCGTTCCGGTAGTGATATTACCCCACTGATCACTCCCTCCCATTTGGATTTTACAATTATGGTGCTGATAAAGATGGAGGAAATCATATCCCTGAATGAGTTGATAGGAAAACTCTGTGAATGACATCCCTTCCTTAGATTCAGATCCTAATCTTTTTTTTACAGAGTCTTTAGCCATCATGTAATTGACGGTGAGATGTTTTCCAATATCTCGAATAAAATCTATGAGAGAAAACGACTGCATCCAATCATAATTATTCACCAATTCAGCGGCATTGGATGCCCTACTTTCGAAATCTAAAAATTGAGCTAATTGATTCTTTAGGGATTGAATATTATGATTGAGTGCAGCAGGAGTTAAAAGGTTTCGTTCAGCAGATTTGCCTGAGGGATCACCAATCATTCCCGTTGCACCTCCTACCAAAGCGATAGGTTTGTGACCTGCACGTTGAAAGTGCATTAAAATCATAATTTGCACCAAACTTCCAATATGTAGTGAATCTGCTGTAGGATCAAAACCAATATATCCAGTCATAGATGATTTTGATAGTTCATTTGCTGTTTCTGGCATGATATCATGAATCAGACCTCTCCACTGTAACTCTTCTACAAACCCTTCTAACATAATCTAGTTTTTGTCAAATATATACCCCAAAGTCGAATCTTAAAAGAAGAATAAAAATAATTTAGCGTTACCGTTTAATTGGCTCTGAAAGTTTAACTGGGAAGTCTGAATTAATAGAGTCCTTTCGGTTGAGCTTTGTTTTTTTTATCAATTTTTCTTCGTCGATTTGTTGCTGAACCTCTCCGTTAAGAGAATTAATTCGAGCTTGAGCACGGCTAATAATACGTTCATAGCGTTTAGGTTTTGAAGCATAATAGCGGTTGCTGTCTGCAAATTGTACACTATCCACTTTATGAAAAGCATATAAAACACTATCCGATACGAAATACTTTGAGTTATCTCGTTGAATTCTAAAATTTCTAGAAGCATTTAATACCATTAAATCAGATAAAAAATCTATCATTTGTTGTTCGGACATCAAATTATCTGGCTTTTTAAATCTTGAAGATTCACACCCCATAAAAACTGATACAATAAAGACTAGAAAATATTTCATCGGTCAAAAGTTAATGCCATAACATTGGGTTTACTACTTATTTTTCCAAGCTGATAGGCTAAATTTCCGTTCACAAATGTATGGGTTATCTTCGAATGAAAAGTGGTACCTTCCAATGGTGACCAGCCACACTGATAAAGTAAGGATGATTTAGTAACTTTTTGTTGAGCTTCTAAATCCACTAATACAATATCGGCAAAGTATCCCTCTCTTAAATATCCTCTTTTATCAATATCGAAAAGTAGTGCTGGATTATGACACATTTTTTCGACTATTAGTTCCAGTGATATTTTTCCTTTTTTGAAGCATTCTAATAGCACCAATAGGGCATGTTGCACCATAGGCCCTCCAGAGGGAGCTTTTGTATAAACATTATTTTTTTCATTTAATGTATGAGGAGCATGATCAGTTGCAATTATATCAATTCTACCATCGATCAAAGCTGTCCAAAGACCATCTCGGTCAAGCGTTGTTTTTACTGCTGGATTCCATTTGATATGTGTCCCTTTTGAGGCGTAATCTTCATCCGAAAACCACAAATGATGTATACACACTTCGGCTGTTATATTTTTTTCTTTAATCGCCTTTTTTGACTCAAATAATTGTGTTTCTTTGGCTGTTGATAGATGAAAAACATGGAGTCGCGCATTGGTTTTTTTTGCTAGTTTAACGGCTCTCGAAGAGGATTTATAACAAGCTTCTTCAGATCGAATATTTGGGTGTTCTTGTAGGGGTATGTCCTCTCCAAACTCTTCCATTTTCAGCTTTAAATTGGCTCGTATGGTAGCTTCATCTTCACAATGAACAGCTATCGGAAGGCGAGTTTTCGAAAAGATCGATTCTAAAACCTGAGGGTCATCAACTAGCATGTTCCCTGTTGATGATCCTAAAAACAACTTTAGAGCAGGAACAGTTTTTGGGTCAATTTTTAATATTTCATCCAAATTGTCATTGGTTCCACCAAACATAAAACCATAATTAGCCCATGAAGTTTCTTTGGCAATTTTCATTTTCTGGCGATAATGAAAATGCGTAGTAGTTTGGGGGGTAGTATTAGGCATTTCGATGAAAGAGGTAATACCACCTGCTATCGCCGCTTTAGATTCACTCTCTATGGTTGCTTTGTGGGTCAAGCCAGGTTCACGAAAATGAACTTGATCATCAATTAATCCTGGTAAAGCATAAAGACCTCTGGCATCAATAATGACATCGGAAAATTCGTTAATATCAACCCCTATTTTAAGAATAGTATCTCCATGAATTAAGATGTCTAGTTTTTCCAGTGTGCCTTCATTTACGACTTTTGCTCCTCTAATTAGTGTTTTTTTCATAACTTATTTCGCATACTTTTAATTTTCATAGCTACAATACCAAATATAGCTTCATTAACTATGGACATATTCATTTTAGAGGTTCCATGCTCTCTGTCTTTAAATGTAATGGGGATTTCAATGAAGCGAAACCCTTTTTTCCAAGCCTTAAATTTCATTTCAACTTGAAATGCATAGCCATTAAATCTGATGTTATGCAAATCAATAGAAGCTAAAACTTCGCGTCGATATGCTACAAAGCCTGCAGTTGTATCACGAATGGGATACAAAGCCTGCAGTTGTATCACGAATGGGTAAACAAGTGATAAGACGAACATAAAAAGATGCACTAATGGAAAGTATAATTCTGTTCAGTGGCCAGTTAACGACTTGAATTCCTTTTTTGTAGCGAGACCCTACAGAAAAATCTGCTTGATCGTTTTGTAAAGGAGCTAAAAGTTTTTGAATGTCATAAGGGTTGTGAGAAAAATCAGCATCCATTTCAACAATAAATTCGTAATTGTGTTTGATTGCCCATTGAAAACCGTGGACATAAGCAGCCCCTAGCCCTGTTTTTTTTTCTCTGACTTCTAAAAACAGTCTTTGAGGGTATTTTTTTTGGAGGTTTCCCACCAGGTCTTTAGTTCCATCTGGCGAATTATCGTCAACCACAAGAAGTGAGTAGGAAGCATCAATTCCCATCACACAATGTACAAGAGACTGAATATTTTCAGCTTCATTAAACGTAGGAACAATGATGAGTGTTTTATTCATTACTTTTATACTACGCAAAAATAGGGATTTAATCAAGTCTGACAGTGCCTCTTAATTTGATACTTTTGTAGGATGAATATTGCTTTTATTAATTCTTCAAATGCCACTAGTCTATATTTCCTCCTTATTTTTGGTATTCTTGTATTAATCCGCCTTTTTAATCCCGTGGTTTTTTCAAGTTTAACTTGTTTTTGGAGGTTTGAGAGTTACGGCCCATTTAATTATCAATCTCATTTTAAGAAATTAAGTCTAATTTCATTTTTGTTGTTTTTGTTTAGAGGATTAGTCTTTAGTGCAGCATTTTTTTTGGTCATCTATCAATACAAGCCAAAACTCAACTTCAAAATAGAGCTGATCTTAGCAGCATGGTCAACATATTGGCTTTTACGCTACACATTGGAATATGTATTATTTTTTTATTTCAAAAAACTCAACGTATTTCATCAAATTCTATCCTATAGATTGTCACTGAGAGGAAAAATAAGTTTAATGCTTTTTTTGTTTTTATTTATTACCTATTATCTACCGTTTTCAAAATTTATCTTTATAACAATTGTTTTAGGTTTAAATCTTATCCTTTTTTTGTTTGGATACTTTTCTGTGATTCGAAGAAATGAGACACTTTGGAGAAACAATAAATTTTATTTTATTTTATATATTTGCATTTTTGAAATTGCCCCTATATGGATCATTACTTTAGGTATAATATAGCAACGATTCGAATATCATTTTATGAAGGTTAAAACCATCCTTGTATCGCAACCTGAGCCGTCAATAGACAACTCTCCTTACAATCAACTTATTGAAAGGCGAAAAGTCGCAATTGATTTTCGTCCATTTATTCATGTTGAAGGTGTTTCTTCTCGTGAAGTAAGGCATCAAAAAATTGACATCACTAAATTCACTGCTATCATTTTCACAAGTCGAAATGCCATTGACCATTTTTTCAGATTAGCCGAAGAACTTCGTTATCCCATTCCGAGCACTTTAAAATATTTTTGTCAGTCGGAAGCTGTCGCTTTTTATCTTCAAAAATATGTCGTGTACCGAAAACGTAAAATTTATATAGGCAATCGTGCTTTTGAGGATCTTACTCCTTTAATGAGTAAGTATAAATCCGAATCTTATTTACTTCCTTGCTCTGATGTTATAAAATCAACTATCCCAAATTCACTCAATAAATTAGGAATAGATTGGGTGAAAGGAGTTTTCTACAAAACGGTTATTAGTGATTTATCTGATCTGCGAAATGTTTATTATGACATATTGGTATTTTTTAGTCCTTCTGGAATTGAGTCTCTATTAAGAAACTTTCCTGATTTTGAACAAAACAGCACCCGAATTGCTGTTTTTGGAAACTCAACAGTAGCTGCTGCCAAAGAGGCAGGGTTACGTATAGATATATTAGCCCCTACCCCCGAAAATCCGTCTATGACCAAAGCACTAGATGAGTATATTCAGGTCGCCAACAAACGCTAGTTTTTAAAACTATATACAAGCATTAGCGTCCATGAGTAAATCAAGAATATTCCTCCTATAGGAGTAACTGGACCCAGAAATGAAAATGACACGCACCATAACTCATCCAGGCTAAGTAAATATATTGAACCTGAAAATAGAAGAATTCCTATGGAAATACAATAACACAATATTTTTTTTTGTTTGTGAGAAAAATAAGAACTAAGAGAAATTATTATTAAAAGCAATGCATGATACATTTGGTATCGAACCCCTGTTTGAAAAGAGTTTAAAGAATCCAAATGAACTTTTTCTTTTAAATAATGAGCTAATAATGCTCCTAAGATCACCGCAGTCAAAGCAAACAAAACCCCAACACTTAACCAACGAATTTTCATTTAATTATTTTGGCCAAAAGTACACCAAGTGGAGCAATTGTCGACTGAAAAAGGTAAACTTAATGTTTTTATACGTTTATGTTGTACTTTTGAATTTCCCCAAACTCTCAAATCCATGAATGTTTCCTTCAAAATAAAATCTTTAGATAAAATTGATTTAAGAATTCTAGAGGCACTTGCTGAAGATGCGCGCAAACCTTTTTTAGAAATCGCAAGAGAAATATGTATTTCAGGGGCATCTGTTCAGCATCGCTACAAAAAGCTTAAATCAAGAGGTTTTATTTCTGGAACAACTATTAGAATAAACTCAGAAAAATTTGGCCATACTACTACCGCTTTTATTGGAATCTTTCTTGACAGAGCCATGAAAAAGCCCGAAGTAGTAGATCAACTTCGCAAAATTTCAGAAGTGATGGAATGTCATTACACAACGGGAAACTGGAGTATTTTAATCAAATTATCCTGTCGTAATAATGAACACCTGATGCAATTATTAAACACTAAAATCGAAGGTATTTCAGGAGTTAACCGCACAGAAACGTTTATATCTCTCAATCAGCAAATTAATCGACCTCCTTTAATGTGATTAGCGGCGATCTCCTACTCGAAGGGCAAAATAAATGAGTGTTGCCAACGATCCTATAGCTGCTACTACATAGGTACGGGCGGCCCACTTCAATGCGTCTTTTGATGCGGCTAATTCGCGTTGTGATACCATATTTTTACGCTGTAACCAAGCAAGAGCTCTATTACTTGCATCGTACTCCACAGGCAAGGTTATGAAACTAAATAATGTTCCTAATCCGAACATCACCACACCAGCAACGGCAATAGGATAACCTAATCCGGAACTTGCAATAGCTAAACCTCCAATAATAACCCAAATAGATAAGTTTGAAGCCACACTCACAACAGGAACCAAAGTAGAACGCATTTGAAGCCATTCATAGCCTTGACGGTGTTGCACTGCATGGCCACATTCGTGCGCTGCTACAGCTGCCGCTGCCGCATTTCTTTGGTGATATACGCTCTCACTAAGGCTAACCGTTTTGGTTCGTGGATTATAATGATCTGTTAATTTACCTCTTCCTGCAACAACCTTAACATCTCTAATACCATGATCAGACAACATTCTTTCTGCTATCTCGGCACCAGAAAGCCCGTTCTGTAGTCTCACTTTTGAGTATTTATTAAATTTTCTTTTCAGCTGTCCGCTAACTCCCATACTTACAAGACCGAAAATAATCGCAATTAAATAATATCCGCTGAGCATAATTTTTTTTTTATTTTAAATACTAATTTACAAAAATGTTGCCATAGCTATCGTTTTCTTTTAGAATTTAATATGTAAACAATAATAATGGTTTGAAGTGTTGCTGTAATTCCATTGGCGAAAATCATCGAAGGACTTTTTATTGTAATGCCATACATCAACCAAAGTAAAACCCCAAAAAACATAATAAGATACATGGAAAGTGACAATCCGTCAGTGTTTTTTGTTTTCCAGATTTTAAATACTTGTGGGACAAAAGCTCCTGTCGTTAAAATTGCAGCGATAAAGCCAATAATTTCAATAGATGCGATCATCAAAATACAATGTTTACAATTTTGTTAGGGACTACAATTACTTTTTTTGCGGATTTTCCATCCAATAATTCAATAGTTTTTTTCTCTAACAATACTTTTTCTTGAATTTGATCTCGACTTAATGACAAGTCCAGCTCAAGAATGAAACGCATTTTACCATTAAAACTAATTGGGTATTTTTTGGTTTGTTCAATAAGGTAACTTTCATTGACTTTAGGATACTCAATAAATTCTATTGAAACATTATAACCTAACAACTGCCATAACTCTTCACATATGTGTGGAGCAAAAGGAGATAATAAAACTGTTAAAGGCTCTAAAATTTCTCGATGATTACACCTTTGGGTGGTTAATTCGTTAACACAAATCATAAAAGCACTTACCGATGTATTGAGTGACATTTGTTGAATATCTTCATTGACTTTTTTTATAGCGGTATGTAAAGTCTTTAAGGATTCTTTGGAAGGTTTTTCATCAGAAATAATAACTGTATTTTCCGATGAGTGAAAGAGTTTCCAAAATTTATTCAAGAAAGCTGAAACCCCAGTAATCCCTGCAGTATTCCATGGTTTAGCTTGTTCTATAGGGCCTAAAAACATTTCATACATCCGTAAGGTATCAGCACCATATTGATCACAAATAGCATCTGGATTGATTACATTATACTTGGATTTGGACATTTTTTCAACTTCTCGACCAACGATATAAACGCCATTCTCAAGTTCAAAGGAGGCGTTTTCAAATTGAGTTTGCCATTGTTTAAGAGCATCAATATCTAATTCGTTAGAAGAATTCACCAATGATATGTCCACATGAATTGGTTCAACTGACTTCTCTCCAACAAGCCCTTTAGACAAGTAAGTGTTTGTTCCTTTTTTGCGGAAAACGAATGCGCTATTGCCTAAAATCATGCCTTGATTGATAAGCTTTTTTGCAAATTCTTTAGTAGGAACCCGCTCGATATCATACAAAAATTGTTGCCAAAATCGCGCATACAACAAATGACCAGTAGCATGTTCGCTTCCTCCTAGATATAAATCCACATCCTTCCAGTAATCAAGGGCATCCGTTGAAACAAACTCAGCATCATTATGTGGATCCATATATCGATTGAAATACCATGAGCTCCCCGCCCAACCAGGCATCGTATTGAGTTCCAAAGGAAAAATAGTGCGATTATCAATCTTAGTGATTTCCACTACTTTTTCTTTTTGCTCATCCCATGCCCAAACTTCTGCATTACCTATCGGAGGTGCGCCGTCTTGAGTAGGTAAATATTTCTCTACTTCAGGTAAGATTAATGGTAAACAGTGTTCAGGAATTGGCTTAGGGACATAACCGTCGTAGTAAATAGGAATGGGTTCGCCCCAATAACGTTGACGACTAAAAACAGCATCTCTTAGCTTGTATGTTGTGGTACCATATCCTTTTTGAAGTTCTTCCAACTTGGAAATAGCACTTTGAGTTGCTTGCAAAACATCTAACCCATTTAAAAAACCAGAGTGGTCAATAATCGTGTTATCTTTAGAACTATGAGCGTGTTGTGAAATGTCGGTATTGTAAAATATATTTTTTATTGGTATTTTAAAATAATTTGCAAACTCATAATCTCTTTGATCTCCACACGGTACAGCCATTACAGCTCCCGTACCATACCCCGCTAAAACATAATCACCAATCCAAATAGGAATTTTTTCGCAAGTTATGGGGTGAATAGCGTATGCACCAGTAAATGCCCCACTTATTTTTTTTACTTCCGTCATTCTTTCTCGTTCACTTCGTTTACTGGTCATCTCAATGTAAACTTCCACTTCTTTTCGTTGACCGTCAGAAGTTATTTCAAGTGTTAAAGGATGCTCAGGGGCCAGAGTTAAAAAAGTAACTCCAAAAATAGTATCAGGGCGAGTTGTGAAAACTTCAATTTTTCCGTGATGATTTTCGATATCAAAAACTACAGAAGCTCCTACAGATCGACCAATCCAATTTCGTTGCATTTCTTTTAGAGGCTCAGGCCATTGAAGATCCTCTAAACCCAACAAAAGGCGATTCGCATAAGCTGAAATTCGCATACTCCATTGCTTCATCTTTTTTCGAATCACTGAATATCCGCCTCGTTCAGAAACTCCATTAATTACCTCATCATTTGCCAATACGGTTCCAAGCTCTGGACACCAGTTGACTTCTGATTCTGCCAAGTATACTAAGCGGTAATCCAACAAAAGCTGTTGCTGTTCTTTTTCGGACATGTTATTCCAATCTGAAGCACATATATCTGAAGTATCATCAGCAGTGACAGCTTTGACATTTGAAGTTCCATTTGACTTCAATTCATGAATCAAATCCTTAATGGGACGAGCTTTATTTTTAGCCTTATCATACCAAGAATTAAATAATTTCAAGAAAATCCACTGTGTCCATTTGTAATATTCGGGGTTGGATGTTCGAACCTCTCGAGACCAATCAAATGAAAAACCGATTCGATCTAATTGTTGACGATAACGATCAATATTTGTTTGGGTAGTAATAGCGGGATGTTGACCCGTTTGAATGGCATACTGTTCAGCTGGTAAACCAAAAGAATCATATCCTTGAGGGTGTAATACATTATATCCTGAGTGACGTTTAAATCGTGAAATAATATCACTTGCTATGTATCCTAATGGATGTCCAACATGCAACCCTGCACCCGAAGGATAGGGAAACATATCTAACACATAATATTTGGGTTGATCACTTTTATTATGTGCTTTAAACGTTTGATGGGCAGCCCAATATTGTTGCCACTTTTTTTCAATCTCCTGAAAAGGATATGCCATGATTTAATTTTACACAAAAATACCATTATTGATCGAAATTTAAATGTTATCATTTCAAGGTTGTATATTTGAAAGGAAAAATTATAATGATGCCCAAAGCTTTTGATCAGTTTCAACGACATCGCTTGATTAGTTCATATTTTACTGTGGTAGTAAGTATCACCTTGGTTTTGTTTGTAGTGGGGATTATGGGTTTGTTGTTACTAAATACACAGCTTGTTTCCAAGTACTTTAAAGAACAGATCGCGCTTTCCATCTACTTTGAGGGAAATGCCAAAACAGTGGAGATTAGTCAACTTGAAACTGCATTACAACTTGCACCATTCGCAAAAAGAGCGGAATATGTGTCTAAAGAACAAGCTGCCTCCGAACACAGTTTAGAAATCGGAGAAAATTTTATGGATTTTTTGGGATACAATCCTTTAAAAAACTCTATAGATTTGTATCTAAATGCAACATTTGTGAATGCCAAATATATTGACAGTGTAAGTCAAGTATTAGAGGATAAAGGATTTGTCAGTGAAGTGGTATATGATCGTCCATTGATTGTATTGTTAAATGAAAATATAAAACGCATTAGTTACTGGATTCTTATTTTAAGTGGAGTTTTTACATTGATTGCTGTTTTATTGGTTAATAGTTCTATTCGATTATCTATTTATTCCAAACGAATGATCATAAAAACAATGCAACTGGTTGGGGCTAAAAAATCATTTATTCGCAAACCGTTTGTTTGGAGATATATAGGACTTGGACTGATAAGTGCTTGTTTATCACTTGTTGCTATATGGTGTGTTGTTTATTTTGTTGAACAAGAAATTCCACAGTTGAGTTTGACACAAGATATTTATACATGGACCATCTTGAGCAGTGGAATTTTAGGGTTATCATTTATGATTACTGCTTTGAGCTCTTTTTTAGCCACTCAACGTTATTTAAAGCTAAAAAGTGATTATCTTTACTGACGTGAAAAAGGAAACAAAAAAAGAATTCGTTTTCCAGTCAAAGAACTATATTTTAATGATTATTGGTGTGGTCATTATTAGCTTTGGTTTCTTGCTAATGTCTGGAGGAGGAAGTTCAGACCCGAAAATATTTAACCCCGAAATTTATAATGTCAGAAGAATTCGAATTGCCCCTACACTGGTTATCATTGGATTTGCTGTAGAAGTTTTTGCAATTCTAACCACTTTTTCACCACGTAAATGACAATTTGGGAATCTTTTGTCCTTGGTATCATTCAAGGATTAACTGAATTTTTACCTGTTTCTTCGAGTGGACATTTAGAACTTGCTAAAGTTATCTTTGGAACAGAAATAGCTGGAGATGAAAATCTAATGTTTACCATTTCAGTACATGCAGCTACAGCCCTGTCAACAGTTGTTGTCTTTAGGAAAGAAATTAAAGACATTATTCAAGGTTTATTTGCATTTAAAAACAACTCATCTTTTCATTTTTCGATTAAAATTATTCTATCTATGGTTCCAGCAGTTGGAGTTGGGCTTTTTTTTAAAGATTTTTTATCCCGTTTATTTCAAGGAAACACGCTATTAGTCGGCAGTATGTTACTGGTCACTTCAGCATTGCTTTATTTTTCAGAACAATCGAAAGGAACAGAAAAAAAAATAACTACCCCAAAAGCTATTCTCATAGGCTTAGCACAGGCAATTGCTATTTTGCCAGGTATCTCAAGAAGTGGAGCTACAATAGCTACTGCGCTGTTACTCAAAATTGATCGAACAGAGGCCGCCCGATTTTCTTTTTTAATGGTCGTTCCACTAATTTTAGGCAGTATGGTCAAATCTATTTTTGAGGGAGACTTAAGCCAAGAAAACGTTGAGCTTACTCCAATAATCGTTGGATTTTTAGCAGCATTTTTCAGCGGTTATTTTGCTTGCACTTGGATGATCGCTCTAGTTCGAAAAAGTAAATTGAGTTATTTTGCGCTATATTGTTTAGTGATCGGATTGATTGCTTTATTTACGAATTTTATGTAATGATTACGAAAGATGATTTTTTATCTGGACAATTATTGCTCATCAACAAACCTCTTCATTGGACTTCATTTCAAGTAGTTAATAAGATTCGATGGCTGATAAAAAAACATTTTCAAATCAAAAATATCAAAGTTGGACATGCTGGAACACTTGACCCTTTAGCAACGGGTTTATTGCTTATTTGTACAGGTAAAATGACCAAACAAATTGCACATCTTACAACAGCTTCAAAAACTTACACAGGGAGTATAACCTTAGGAGCCACCACGCCTTCGTACGATATGGAAACTAAGATCAATAATACCTTTGCTACCTGTCACATCAATGATGAGTTATTAGAAAAAGTTCGTCAAAAGTTTACAGGTCATATTTCACAAAAACCTCCTATTTACTCGGCCATAAAAAAAGAAGGGAAGCGACTTTATGAACACGCAAGAGCTGGAGAAAGCATTGAAATTCGAGCTCGCGAGATAACGATACACGAACTAAATTTTACTTCAAAAAAAGTTCCTCTACTTGAATTTACAACACGGTGCAGCAAAGGAACTTATATTCGTTCATTAGCGCACGATATTGGGCAAGCTTTAGATTCTGGGGCATATCTAAGTAAACTTTGTCGCACGGCAATCGACACTTATCAGCTTACACACGCTGAGACTATTGAGAATTTCGAAAATCGATTAAATACTTATCTTTGATACATGAAGGATACTCCTCGTTGTGGTTGGTGCTTAGGGCATAATGACTATATCAGATATCATGATCAAGAGTGGGGAGTTCCGGTAAAGGATGATGAAAAATTATTCGAGTTTCTAACTCTCGAATCATTTCAAGCAGGATTAAGCTGGATTACCGTACTTCGAAAAAGAGAACATTTCAGAAAAGTTCTCGATGGTTTTGATTATAAAAAAATTGCCAACTATAATGATCAAGACATAGATCGCTTGATTCAAGACAAAGGAATCATTAGAAATCGACTCAAAATAAAAGCTGTGATTAGTAACGCCAAAGCCTTTATGGATGTGCAAAATGAATTTGGGAGTTTCTCTACTTTTATTTGGTCATATGTCAATAATATTCCCCTTCACAACGCATGGACTTCAACATCAGAAATTCCATCAAATACCCCCTTATCAGATCAAATTAGCAAGGACCTTAAACAAAGAGGTTTTAAATTTGTTGGATCAACCATAGTATACGCCCATATGCAAGCCACTGGAATGGTCAATGATCATTTGATAAATTGTTTTAGGTATAAAGAGTTAATCGAGGTAGGTTAAAAATGTTTCTCTTGAAATAGATTCAGCTCCCATACTAGCTAAATGTTGGGTAGGAACTTGGCAATCGATAAGCTTGTAGTGGTCTTTTTTCAGTTCACGTGCCAAATAAATCAAGGCTACCTTACTAGCATTATTAGTTTTGGAAAACATACTTTCTCCACAGAAAACAGATCCAATATCAATCCCGTATAATCCGCCAACTAAATGGCCTTCTTCCCAAACTTCTACAGAGTATGCATGGCCCTTTTCGTGAAGGTCATTATACACTTCCATAAGCCCTGAAGTAATCCAAGTTCCATCTTGTCCAAATCGCTTGACCTTCGCACATGCCTCTACTACCTCACTAAAAGCTTTATTAAAAGAAATTTCAAATGGGTTTTTACGAAGAAACCTTCTCATGCTTTTAGAAATCTTTATTTTTTCAGGAAAAAGAACCATTCTTGGGTCAGGGCTCCACCAGATTAGAAAATCATCAGACTCAAACCACGGGAAGATTCCTTTTTGGTAAGCCATCAAAACTCGTTCTGGACGTAAGTCGCCTCCCACTGCTACAATACCTTCTGAGGAAGCTAGACGTGGGGAGGGAAAACTTAAATCTTGGGACAAATAATACATATATTTATTTCAATGCTCCCTATTTACACGATCAAAACGGTAAGTCATCAGGAGATTCTTCTGGAGATTCATTTAGGGGTTCAAAACTTTCTGTAGGGGCTGCAGGAGCCGTTTCAGAAGCTTCAATACGCCAACCTTGGATAGCATTAAAAAACTTAGTCTCTCCCTGAGGACTTTGCCATTCTCGTCCTCGAATATTAATTCCAATTTTTACGCGCTGTGCCACCTGAAAGTTGTTAAGTAAGTCACATTTATCTTGAATGAATTCAATCAAAATATGTTGGGGATATTGTTCTTCAGTAGTAATCACCAGCTCTCTTTTACGAAAACCATTAGATCCGTATTCTTTGGTTTCGTTGATGAGTTTAATTTTTCCTAATAGTTCCATAAAATTAAATTTTGTCTACTTTATACAAATCTACATATTTTGAATAAAACCATCCAATCAAAACAATTATATTCGTAAAGATGAATGATACTAATTTTTTACTTAAAAAAATCATTGGGAGATGGTTGTTAATTTTAGGGGCTTTATCTATCGTTTTTACCATATTATGGAATACTTATTTGTTGGTAGAACAAACAAAAAAAGATGAACGACAACGTATGGAACTTTGGGCATTGGCTCAAAAACAGTTGGTTCAAAATACAGATATTAACCAAAATATAAGTCAACTTAACTTCAGGGTACTTACCAGCGAAAACAATATTCCGATGATTTTGGTAGATAAAAATAATCAAATTTTGCTTTTCAATAATATTGACTACGAAAAAGCTGTTGCTAATGACTCCCTTTATTTGAAGAAAACATTAGCGAAAATAAAAAAAGAAAACCCCCCTATCGATATTATATTTAAAGGGGACGTAAATCAAAAAATGTATTACGGGAACTCCTCATTATTGACCAAAATAAGGTATTACCCCGTTGCTTTACTGCTGGTATTATTATTTATTGGAGGGTTAATTTTTTACAGTTACCGTACCTCTCAAATTTCCCTACAAAATAAGTTATGGGTCGGAATGGCAAAAGAAACTGCCCATCAAATCGGCACACCATTATCTTCGCTTATGGGATGGATTGCTTTACTAAAACAACAAAATGGCCCCTCCAAAACCTTATTGAGAATGCAAGAAGATATTCATCGTTTAGAGATGATTGCTCAGCGTTTTTCCAAAATCGGATCAGTACCAAAATTAGAAATTCATGAAATAGGTAGCATTACCGAGCGTGTCGTTAACTATATGAGAGAAAGGGCTTCATCCTCAATTCAATTAGAACTCGAAAAAACTAATGATAAAATTGAGCTGATGTTAAATTATGACCTCTATAGTTGGGTCATTGAAAACTTAATCAAAAACAGCATTGATGCCTTAAAAAAAGAAGGGAAAATAAACGTATCAATTGTTCGACATTCTCATTATGTTAACGTAAAAGTAATTGATACAGGGAAAGGAATCCCTAAAAAACTCCTTAAATCAGTATTTAAACCAGGTGTCACTTCCAAAAAGAGAGGTTGGGGATTAGGTCTTTCCCTTTCAAAACGCATAATCGAAGATTATCACAACGGAAAAATTAAAGTAGCCGAATCTAATGAATCAGGAACCGTTGTGGTGCTTTCTCTCCCAATGAAAACTTAGAGATATGATTTTATTTGCAAAGCAAGCTGATTAAACTCTTCAGGGCTACAAACAATTTTATGCTGAAAATCCATTTCTTTCATCTCATGTAAAGGAATGAGATGAACATGGGCATGAGGCACCTCTAATCCTATAACTGCGATTCCTACTCTTTTACAATCAATAGCTTTTTCTAGGGCAGTAGCAACTTGTTTTGAAAAGAGCATAAGATGCTGATAATCTTTATCTTTTAAATCAAAAATTTTATCTACTTCTGTTTTGGGAACACACAAAGTATGGCCTAATGCATTGGGATTGATATCTAAGAAAGCTATGTTGTGTTCATCTTCAGCAATAATGTAAGCTGGAATTTTGCGAGAAATAATATTTGAAAAAATACTTGACATACATCAACGACTAATAGATAATATTTCAAACTTTAGTTTACCATTGGGAACTGAGACTTCAGCAATTTCCCCAACCTTTTTACCCAAAAGTCCTTTCCCAATAGGGGATGAAACAGAGATTTTACCCTTTTTCAAATCTGCTTCACTTTCAGCAACCAAAGTGTAATTCATTTTCATGTTGTTATTCAGGTTTTTAATCATAACCTTAGACAAAACCAACACTTTAGAGACATCTAACTGAGATTCATCTATCAATCGGGCAGTGGATAAGGTTTCCTCTAATTTAGAGATTTTCAGTTCCAACAATCCTTGTGCTTCTTTGGCAGCATCATATTCTGCATTTTCACTTAAATCTCCTTTGTCACGCGCCTCAGCAATTGCTTGCGACGCTTTAGGACGTTCTATATCTTTAAGATAATTTAACTCATCACGTAATTTTTTTAACCCTCCAGCTGTGTAATAAGAAACTGTACTCATTGTATTTAGATTTTAGCAAAAGAAAAAAATCCCACGTTTATGGGATTTATTATTTCAAATATACAAATTTCTGTTTTTAGTTCGTTTGTTGTAATATTGGATATTATGAAATCATTTTTATTAGCCATTTTTATTTGTTTAGTTATAGGGTGTAATAACGATTCCGTTCAGAGAAACCCATATCTGATAGAGCCTTCTTTTGAAGTAATTCTTAACACAAATCTGCCACTTTATCAGCTCAATACTGGAGGTTCCATCACATATAGCAATGCAGGAATTAAAGGGATACATATCTATAAGCTTAATTATGATACGGTACTAGCATGGGAAGCGAGTTGTCCCAATCATGTTCCTAATTCTTGTTCATCTACGGTAACAAGTGGAGCAATTACTGTTTGTGGGTGCGATGATTATCAGTATAGTTTAGCCACGGGGCAGCCACTAACTGAAGGGTTGGGACACAGCTTACTGAACTATCGAGTTCGGCAAGAAGGTCCCAACCTAATCATTTATAATTAAATCTTAACCTTTAATCCAAGCAGTAAATGTGTCCCCGCTTGAGGATAGTATCTTACTCTCTCAATGGTAGAAATCACTCCTGGTGTAGTAAAATCATCATCATAGGTATAAAAATAACCATCTGAAATATACTTTTGGTTGAAAATATTATTGATCAATAATGACAAATCAAGAGATTCAAAAAAACGTGTTTTTTTAAAATGATATGTAATATTCAAATCATGGGTTTGATAGCGCTCAAGCTTTGATAAATTGGCGTCAATATTTCCCATGTATTG
Organism: Flavobacteriaceae bacterium; assembly: GCA_965659665.1. Taxonomy (GTDB): domain Bacteria; phylum Bacteroidota; class Bacteroidia; order Flavobacteriales; family Flavobacteriaceae; genus CBFHWU01. Next base: position 150,159 of record CBFHWU010000027.1, on the reverse strand, counting down.
TTCTCCTACATATTTAGACAATAAATTTATTTCTATTGCTGGAGAAAATGACCAGCTCAATTGACTTGAACCAATTACAGAAGGGGAAAATGAAATATTAGTATCCCCTAATTGCTTAAGCTGTCCATCTCGTTGAAAAACCATATCCTTATTTTTATTTTCACTAAACGCTACGTTAGCGCTCCAATTTATTTGATTGCTTACTTTATAAACAGCCGCCACCTCTATTCCTGCTCTATAACTTTTTCCTATATTTTCACGAATCGGAGCACCAACATTATCAAGTGCACCCGTTAATACCAATTGCTCTTGGTAATGCATATAATAAAAATTAGTATTCAAACGGAAATTCTTGGAAGTATGCCGCCACCCCAATTCAAAATCATTTAACTTTTCAGGAATTGGGTTTCCGTTTTCAAAGTCTACTCGGTTAGGCTCACGATTGGCACGAGCATAAGAAAAGTAAGCACTATTGGAGTCATTGATTTGAAAAGTCAAACCAGCTTTTGGATTAAAAAAATCATAGGCTTTATCAATCGCTATTTCGGACGGACCAGCAATTTGACCCAATGCATTGTAATCAACCCAACGCATTTGAAGGTCAATAAACAATGACCACTGATCATGCAAATGAGCATTCCACTTAACAAATATATTTTTATCATCTTTTTTTCCTACATTTTCGTAAAAGCGGTGATAAGGCAGTGATGTTACTGCATTTGAAGCCCAAACTAGCTCTCCAAAGTGGTCTCCTTGATAATCACTAAAGGATCCTCCAAAAAAAAGGGTGTGTTCGTTATCCTCGTACTTTAAAGTTAGATTGGCTACATAGAAATCATTATCTAACCATTTTCTTACCACATTTTCAGTAGAATCTACTCCGTCAAGTTGTAAAAGCAACCCCGAGGTTACTCCACTAAAAGAAACATTTTGATCGTACCAAAGGTCATTAAACTCTTCATAATATCCTCTCCCGTGAGTATAATTTAACCCTACAGAAGCCGACCAATGATTATCAATTATTTGATTCCAATGGAGTTGATAATGATCTTGATTATAATTGTCTACTTGATCGTCATAAAACCCTGTTAAAACATCTGAATTATCGTATTGTTCTCCTGCAGAATTATAGGTTCTGTTTTCGGACAATGTGTAAGGATCTACTCCAAACCAAGATTGGTATGTTCGTTCATGCCCACCAAAAAGCAATGCTTTTATTTGAGTAGAGCCTGATTGGTAAGTTCCCTGCAAAAAATAGGATTTTAAGTCAGAACTTGCACGGTCAACATATCCATCAGAAGTGACTTTTGAAAGACGACCAGAAATTTCGAACACATCATTGAGCAATCCTGTTGAAAACTTAAGGGTGTGTTTTTTGGTATTAAAACTTCCAAAACTGTTGGCTATTTCGGCATACGCATTTGGACTAATCTTATTTGTTGTGACATGAACACTAGCACCAAAAGCCCCAGATCCGTTAGTTGAAGATCCTACTCCTCGTTGTAATTGAATCGATTCGACAGAGGATGCGAAATCGGGTAAATTAACCCAATAAACACCTTGTGATTCAGCATCATTATATGGAATTCCGTTAATGGTTACATTGACTCTTGTAGCATCGCTACCCCGAACACGAATTCCTGTGTATCCTATTCCTGCTCCTGCATTACTTGTTGTGACTACATTTGGCAGAAAATTCATCAGTATAGGCAAGTCTTGTCCTAAATTTCGTGAAGCCATTTCTTCTTTACTTATATTGGAAAAACTAAAGGGTTGTTCATCATCAATGCGTAATGCAGAAACTGTAACTTCATCTAAAACAACCTTATCCAACGTGAGGGTGTCCTGAGTTTGTTGTGCAAAGCCAATAAGGCTCATAAAAAATAAATAGTAAGTGAATTTCATTCGTTTGTTTTTACGAATAAAAGGGGTTATTATTCTTGGTTGATTAATAACTAATTTTCCCTTGGCAGCATAACCTGCCCAGGTTCAATGGGTATGATCTCAGCCCTAGTGGGCACCCCTTCGAGACGTTGCAAATATAATTAAGATTGGTGAGCAGGACGCAACAAATCGTTAATAATTTTAACGGGATTGAATGTTGCAATAGGAACCTCTACAAAGATAGTATTCCAATAGGCCATAGCTCCATTCCATAATCCAGGATGCTCTAAGGCCATTAAAGGCCTACCAAGGTGCGTTTTTTCGGTAATAAAATAAGAATCTGGATCACAATACTGATGTAAATCAAAGGATTTCCCCTTGTGATCTTTTAATCCACAAACAATATCCACGGGATTAAAATGCGTACTGGATTTAAATATTGTTTTTTGTTTGTTGTCTGAAGTGTCCACCTGAGCACCTTCAACGATTTGAAGTATTTGTTCCCCTTTGTTATTGACCCAGAAAGGACCTCCACCTGGCTCGTTTTCATTTTTAACCATCCCACAAACCCGTATAGGACGTTTGAATTTATTCATTAAAAAGTGTAACAGTGCGCTACCTGTGAGTGATTTAGGAACATCAATATGTAGCGTTTCATTACAAAAGGTTAACATCTTATCAATATCAATTTCTTTATTGTTCTCAATATCTTGGACATATCGAAAAATTTGTTCTTGAACTTTCAATAAATATCCTGCTAACATTTGCTTATAGTACGCAGCTTTTGGGTGATCTTTTGAAGTAGTGATATTATCAATATTATTTATAAAAACAATATCTGCGTCTATTGAATTTAAATTATTGAGGAGTGACCCGTGACCTCCAGCTCTAAAAATCATTTGCCCTTGATTATCTTTAAATGGCTCACCATTTAGCGATGTTGCTATAGTATCAGTGGATGAATGTTGAAACGAAAAATCTATCTGGATATCAATCTTCTTTTCTTTTTTTATTTTTTTAATCAAATCAGCTGTATTTTGTTCGAATTCCTTCTCCATAACAGAACTTATGGTGAAGTGGTGGTGAGCTTTTTGATTAGAAACGGCAAAGTGCAACCCAAATTTTAGTTGTTCTTGAACAGCTGTCCTTGTTTCATTTTCGTAACGGTGAAAGGGAATTAAACCTTTTGGAATTTTACCGTAAGATTCTAATGTCTTTTGAATAAATCGGTAACGAAATTCTAAATTAACGTTTTTTGAGCTGTCAATTTGATTGAAAATTTTCTCGTAAAATGGAAGTTTTTTAATCCCAGATAAAAACACGCCAAGTTTGTACGTTTTTTCTTGATCTAAATATTGATTTAATGTTTCCTTTTGGGAGTCAAAATTATCTAGGAAATAATATAAAAATTTGAACATTCTTGTTGCCATACCAGATGAGGGCACAAACCGACTTATTGTCATAGAATTTTTTGCGGACTTATAAAATTCTATTAAATCCGAAGCCTGTTGGTCATTAAATGCTACAATACCGTCTTCAAGAGTAGCAGGGCGCAAAAGACTTGTAAATGCTTCCCCTTTTTGAAATAGGTCTAATTGGCGTTGTACTTCATTTACCTGCAATCCTTTAATTTCAATTTGTTTAATCTCGTTTGATGAAAATTTATACATCTAAGTATTGGTTTATGGTTAATATGGCTTTTTTTAAACGCTCTTGTTTATTTCCCTCCAATTCTACAAATTTATTTTCAGTTAATGTTAAAGCATCTTTAAAGTTTAGATACATTTTTTTTCTTTCATTTGGTTTGTCTCTTAAATCATCAGGCGTCCAAGGGACATCAATTCCAGTAAGAAAGTACAAATCATATTTATTTTTCAATGCATATTTTTGTAATTGCTGATCACAATATCCATTAAAATAAATTTCTGAATATACTTTTGTTTCCAGTAAATTGGTATCACATATCAAAAGATTCTTAACCGATAATGATAATTCATTTTCCTTTTTCATTTGACCTATAGCAATGGGTAAAATATCTGACCGTTCGCATGTTTTTTTGGTAGAGTCCCACTTCTTTTGAAGGTATTCTCGAGCATACTCCGGAACCCATAAAGTATTAAAATACTTGGCTATTTGTTTGGATAAAGTGGTTTTTCCTGTTGATTCAGGTCCAAAAAGAACCACCTTTTTGTTATTTGTTTTTATTTGATCAAGCTGTTCTTCCATAGTCGATAACCAAAAATGGCGATAAAGGTAAATATTAAATATTGGATAGCGGTAAAAGCTAAACCCTTGTAAATATATAAAGGTACAGAGATGGTATCAGCCAAAATCCAAAATAGCCAATTCTCAACTTTTCGTTTTGCCATCAACCACATTCCAGTAAAAAAAATAGCTGTAGTAAACGAATCCGTATAGGCTGTCCACGAAAACCATTTATCAAAATAAACATATACTAAAACAACAAAAAGCAAGCTTGCAATAAAGAGAATAATTGCTTTTTTCCAGTCTTTAGGATTCATAGCAGTAATAGGAGTAACGACGTTACCTTCCCCTTTTCGAGTCCATATGTACCATCCATAAATACTCATTACAAAATAATAGGCATTGATAAGCATATCACCCAATAAACCCCACTTGAATAGCAAATAGACAAAAATACTTGTAGATATTAGGCCTGTGGGAAAAACACCAATATGATTTTTTTTGGCGTACCAAACACTAAAAAACCCAAAAATTACTCCAATAATTTCTAAAGCAATGTCATGAATTTGATAAGAACTATATTGTTCAAAGAGATAATCAAAAATCAGGTTCATATTTACTTCTATCAGATTTAACAATTTTCATATGAATTAGTATGTGTTCCGAATCAGAAAAAACAGCTTGAATCTCTTCGGTCAAAAAAGTCATCAACAAACTATAATCCCCATATATTTGAGTACTAAGAGGCGTTTCTATTGTTTTAAATGATGAATTTCTCAATGTGGTAATAAATGAAATAATAGGGGATTCAAAATCATTTTGAAGAGGAGTTAGTGTCAGTTCTACAGATATTTTCATAATTTTTAAAACGTTATGGCTGCACAATAATTTTCCCAACTCAGAAGCTTGACTTGAAATGTTATGTCGTCCCTAACCTCTACTCGAGCATTTGTTTTTTTTGCATCTAAATGAGTGATCAAAATATCCTCTAAAAAACGAAGCCCTGCTATTGCTGATGCTTTGTAGGCAGCTTCTTTGATGCACCAGATAAAGGTCATGATATTTAATGTATTATCTGAAAGCAAATATTGCTCCTTTTTATTGATAAATTTATGCTGAACCCGTTCAATTTTAGGCTGCACCCATTCTATGTCAATACCAACATTAGTGTTGCTTAGGACTATGCCAGCGTAGTCCTTAGAATGAGTGATGGAAATCTTCGTTCCATCATCAAGAGAAGGGATCCCTTGTTTATCGTAAATAAGTTGGGCTGAAGAATAACCTGCTGCTCGTAACAAATGTCGTACACTTAAAAATCCTTTCCTGTGAACCTTTGATTTTAAAGATCGCAATCTCAATATACAAGTTTGTGATAGATCGATGTTCCTAATTAAGTGCTCTTCCTCTTCTATAATACACCAAATATAAACAGCGGTAAATTTGTTTATTAAAAGTTTTTTGTTTAGTGGCACGAAGCGTTGTATTTTTGAACAAAATTGCAAAAAAACAAATATACAATTATGGCAACAAAAACATTACCTTATAAAGTTAAAGATATTTCCCTTGCCGATTGGGGAAGAAAAGAAATTGAACTTGCAGAAGCTGAAATGCCTGGTCTAATGGCTCTTCGGAAAGAGTATGGAACTACTAAGCCCCTACAGGGAGCCCGTATTGCAGGCTGTTTGCACATGACCATTCAAACAGCAGTTCTTATCGAAACGCTTGTGGAGCTAGGCGCAGACGTAACCTGGAGTTCGTGTAATATCTTTTCTACGCAAGACCATGCAGCAGCTGCAATTGCGGCGGCAGGCATTCCTGTTTATGCTTGGAAAGGAATGAATGAAGAAGAGTTTAATTGGTGTATTGAACAAACACTCTTTTTTGGAGAAGACCAACAACCTCTAAATATGATCTTAGATGATGGAGGGGATTTAACTAATTTAGTATTTGATGATTATCCTGAATTAGCTGCTGGCATTAAAGGTTTGTCTGAAGAAACTACAACGGGAGTTCACCGTTTGTATGAAAGAGTAAAAAATGGGACGTTATCATTACCTGCAATCAATGTAAATGATTCAGTAACCAAGTCTAAGTTTGATAACAAATATGGCTGTAAAGAGTCAGCAGTTGATGCGGTACGACGAGCGACCGATATCATGCTTGCTGGTAAACGAGTCATCGTTTGTGGATATGGAGATGTAGGTAAAGGAACGGTTGCCTCTTTTCAAGGGGCAGGAGCAATTGTTACCGTGACCGAAATTGACCCAATATGTGCTTTACAAGCCTCCATGGATGGTTTTGAAGTAAAACGCCTAGAATCTGTGATTGGTCATGCAGACATTATTGTTACCGCTACTGGGAATAAAGATATAGTAAGTGAAAAACATTTCCGAGCCATGAAAGACAAAGCCATTGTTTGTAATATCGGTCATTTTGATAATGAAATTGATATGGCTTGGCTGAATAATTCCTATGGTCATACCAAAGTAGAAATCAAAGCTCAAGTAGATAAATATAATGTGGAGGGAAATGATATCATCATATTGGCTGAAGGTCGATTGGTAAATTTAGGCTGTGCAACAGGTCACCCAAGTTTTGTCATGAGCAATTCTTTTACCAATCAAATTTTAGCTCAACTTGAACTTTGGAACAATAGCGATGCCTATGAAAATAAAGTATATATGCTTCCTAAACATCTGGACGAAAAAGTAGCTCGATTACATTTGGAAAAACTAGGAGTAGAGCTAGAGGAACTCAGATCAGATCAAGCGTCTTATATTGGTGTTACTGTACAAGGTCCTTACAAACCTGACTATTACCGATACTAATAAATTTTTTAGTTATTTTAAACATAAAAACCCGCCAAATGGCGGGTTTTTATTTATATGTTAAAAAATTATTCTGAAATCGGTTCTATAGAAACATAAGATCGATCATTTTTCTTTTTCACAAAACGAACAATTCCGTCAACTTTAGCGTGTAAAGTGTGATCTTTACCTAAATACACATTTTCACCAGGGTGATGAGTTGTGCCCCGTTGACGAATAATGATATTACCAGCGACGGCGGATTGACCACCAAAAATTTTGACTCCTAATCGTTTCGATTGAGACTCTCTTCCGTTTTTAGAACTTCCTACTCCTTTTTTGTGTGCCATGGTGTATTATTTTAAGCGGATAAAGCCGCTATTAAATCCATTTTTTTCATTGATGAAATACCCTGTATCCCTTTTTCTTTTGCTAATTCCTTTAACTCCAAAACTGTTTTTTTACTAAGATCGTTTGAAGATGTAGCCTCAGGTTTTGAAGTCACTTCTTTTTTCTTTGTGGCAGGTGTTTTGGAAATTTTGGGTTTTTCGTCTGTGGTTACCGCTTCTTTTTCCGAAGAGGTTCCAATAGATTCAATGATAATTTCGGTGAGTGACTGTCGGTGTCCGTTTTTGACACGATACCCCTTTCGTCTTTTCTTTTTGAATACGATAATTTTATCGTCCTTAAGATGCTTGACCACTTTTGCTTCTACTGAAGCATTGGCGATAGCAGGGGCGCCTAAAGAAATTTTATCCCCATCTGAGAGAAGTAAAACCTGATCAAAAGAAACTTTTGTACCAGCTTTAGCCTCTAAACGGTGGACAAAAACCTTTTGGTCTTTAGCAACTTTGAATTGCTGCCCAGCTATTTCTACGATTGCGTACATAACTTAATTTTATTTTTTTCGCTTAAAAGCGGGTGCAAATATACAATCTTGATTTCAATGAAGCAATGTTTTTTCTTTAGATAAGATTTTTTGTACACTTTTAAATTATTTGTTATCAGAACGTAATTTCTTTTACTCTCATATTTTCAACATAATTACAACAAGAACTTTTTCGAAATTAATTTTCTTGTTGCCCCACAAGCAAGTGATCAAAAAAAATGGTACCCGACACTAATAGCAACATCAAAAACTATAGTTGATCAAACGAATGCGTATTATGTTAGGATCATTTTATATCCACTACTAAAATTACAAATGTGAAACACCACTTAATAACATCCAAAACATTGAGTTGTTACAAATATATAAAACACTCAACAAGGGCTTCAAAAAAATAGAAAGGGCCGTAAATTTATTGTTGATTTTTAAATATTTTTGTTAAGGTTATAAACAATCATCAAATGGATAAAACCTCCAGAAATGATATTAAATTACTCCATGAAATCTAGAAGATTTTATGTTTGATACAATTTTATCCTATAAAAGCATTATGTCTACATGTACCGACTAGAAAAACATACTTACAGGCTCTACCATAAACACGCAAAAAAACACTTGTGGTAATATTCTCAAATATCAATACATAATCAAATGTTAGAAAAAATAAAAACATATTCATCATCTTTTAATAAAAAAAATAGCTTAATCCTCATTTTTTTATTGTTGATAATAGGCTGTAGCCATCAAATTAAATTAGAAAAAAATTCTTCCCTCGTTTTTGAAGAAACATACTATCATTCTTGGATCGCCGGGGTAAGAGGTGGAGGGTCTGGATTAAATATTTATTTAACTTTAAAAAATAGCCCCAACAAAAATATACAACTGGAAGGAATTTATTTTAAACAACAATATTGTACTTTAGAATTTCAGGGAGATTATAAATATTTGTGTCATATTTTAACGAATGAAAACCGAGAAAATAATCTTGTAAAAAAAACTGTTAAAATTGAAAATAATACAACAAACAAGATTCCTTTTGACATAGCGGGTGAAGATGCTGTTATTGTGTATTTCGAAAATCAAAAAAAAAAATACCTTAAAATAACCATGCTTTATAAAGAAATAGAGTATTTACCCCTGTAAATTATACCTTGATTTGGTAAAAAAATTGTGTTCAAATATCCTATAAAAAAATAAACTTTTTTTTTTCTGTTAATAAATGATCTAATTACTACACATTTAGATGAATTAATTTAAAAATTTATTTAATTTTATATGAAGTTTTATTTAAATTTATTTAAATAATAATATATTTTTGTTAGAAAATAATGCAATGAAAAAGATAATTTTTTTTATGATCACAGTTCTTGGTATCATATTTATTTATACCCATAACACCAAAGAATCTCAAACAGAAAAACTAAGAAAAAAACATGCTAGTTTTTTAGCGAGTCACCCATACAACAAAACACTAGAGTTGACCAAAAGGGAACGAAAAGCTAAAGGAATTCCACCCAATAAATATTTCGAACAAGAATATTTGAATGAAATTAATCCTGTAACAGGACGAACACATAATAGAGAATTACTACAACTACAAGCAAATTTAAATGCAAAAAGACTGGATCATGGAGCGAAAGGAAGTGCAGAAAAAATAGCGCAAAGAGCGCCAGGAGATACCGCTAATAACACTTGGTCAGAAAGAGGTCCAGATAATGTGGGAGGTAGAACCAGAGCGTTGATTTTCGATCCTAACGATCCTACTCAAGAAACCGTTTATGCTGGTGGAGTTAGTGGTGGATTATGGAAAAACACAGCTATTTCTGATAGTAATTCTGCTTGGAGCTACGTTGGTATTTCAGAGAACTTATCTGTGTCATCAATTGCTATAGATCCAAATGATGCCAACATTTGGTATGTAGGAACTGGAGAATCGTATACTGGTGGTGATGGTGTTGGTAACGGACTTTGGAAAACAACCGACGGAGGTATAACATGGGATCATGTTTTTGGAGGTTCAACTGGGGAGTCTTATATAGATTCGTCTGCTGGGACAAGGCTCACAATTAATAGTCCATCTAATATTGCCGGAAATTACAGCATGATTGTCACAAACAATTTTGGAGCCAATTTAAACACGCCTATTACCGCAGACTTTGTTCTTGCTAATGATGGAACATCTCCAACACAAGATGCTTGCTCAGTTATTTTGAATGCCACAGAAATAAATGGAAAAATTGCGGTAATTAGAAGAGGGGCATGTAATTTTGATGATAAAGTAAAACGTGCCCAAGATGCAGGAGCAATTGCTGTTGTGGTGGTAAACAACGTAAGTGGTGCTCCAATAAGCATGGGTGGAGATGGTTTAGGTTTTGGTGGTGAAGGAAATCCATTAAATATCACTATTCCCTCAGTAATGGTTTCTATGGCTGATGGAAATTTAATTATTAGTGGTTTAAAAAGTGGCGTAAATGGGACCTTAGAGCCAGGGGCTGAAACATCAGGTTACCGTATCTTTTCTGGAATACATCACATAAATGATGTAGTTGTAAGGGACAACAATGGAACATCTGAGGTATTCTTTGCTGCTGCAGATTCCTATTCCTATGGAGCTTTATTAGGGGTTAATGAAATTGGCGTTTATAAATCTACTGATGGAACTAATTTTACAAAACTGGAATTAACTAATAAAGAGAATTTAGAGCCAAACAATATAAAAATTGCTGCTGATAATTCTATTTATGTTTCTACCAAATCCAATTCTTTTGGTTATGGAGGAGGTCGAATTTATCATTCTACGGATGGAACAACGTTTTCTTTAAAGCATACTGTACCCAATGGTTTAAGAACAGAATTAGCTTGTTCTCCAACAGACGAAAATACAGTATATGTTTTAGCAGAATTAAATTCAAATCCTGTGGGGATATACAAAACAACCGATAATTTTGCCAATACTTCAACCCTAGCATTACCTAATGATGCAGATACTGGAATTCCTGCAAACGATTTCACTCGAGGCCAAGCATTTTATGATTTACTTATAAGAGTTGACCCAAATAACGAGAACATTATTTATGTTGGGGGAATTGATTTATTTAAAAGTACAGACAGTGGAGCTTCATGGTCTCAGTTGTCTCATTGGTACGGTGGATTTGGCTTCCAAAATGTACATGCAGATCAACACGGATTGGCCTTTTCTCCAACCTCTTCAAAAATGTTGTTTAGTAATGATGGGGGAGTCTACTTTTCCGAGGATGGGGGAAATAATATTCTTCCTAGAAAAAAAGGGTACAATACTTTACAATTCTACACGGTAGGGGTAGCACCTACCACTGCTTTTTCTGGTGATGAATATTTCTTAGCAGGGGCACAAGATAATGGAACACTGATTAAAGAAAATGCAACTACTGGAGTGAATAGCTTTAACCCAATTCAAGGAGGAGATGGTGCTTACAGTTTCTTTGACCAAGATGGTACAGACCAATATTGTATCGCCAATTATGTTTACAATAATAGTATTATGCTTTATGATTATTCAACCAATAATACTAGAACTATTAACAGTGAATCTGGATCTAATGGAGATTTTATTAACCAAGAGGCACTAGATTCTAATTTAGACATCTTATATTCTAATTATTCAAGTGGCAGCAACTTTATCGTTAGAATGTATGAGAACATTAAATCTGGTGTTGTCACTAAAACTAATCTTTCTGAGGCTTCGATTATGGATTCTGAACCCTCCGCTTTAACTGTTTCTCCGTTCACGACCGACCAGTCGAATTTGTTTGTTGGCCTTAAAAACGGAAAATTAATCAAGATTCAAGGAACAACAAATACGGCACCTAATGCCCCTATATGGACGGATATCACCGGGAGTGACTTTATTGGAAGTATTTCTGATATAGAATTTGGAGCCAATGAAAATGAAATTTTTGTAACCATGCACAACTATGGTGTCCAGAGTATTTGGTATTCTAGTGATGGAGGAACAACCTGGAACGGCAAAGAAGGAAATCTACCAGACCTGCCTGTAAAAACTATTTTACAAAACCCTTTATTAAAAGAGGAAGTAATTATTGGTACTGCATTAGGAGTATGGAAAACTTCGAATTTTTTCGATGTTAATCCCATTTGGGATCAGTCTTATAATGGAATGAGCAATGTTAAAGTAACTGATATGGACTTAAGAGATGACAATGTGGTTTTTGCGGCTACTTATGGAAGAGGCATTTTCTCAGGACAATTTACAGGTGCTTTAGCTACTGGAGAAGATATCCTGAATGAGGAAAAAGCATTTGCCATTTATCCTACCATTTCAAATGGAAATTTTACTCTCCTTGCAAAATATGATTTAGGGGAAACTTCATGTAAAATTTTTGATATGACAGGAAGACAGGTGTATTTCTCAACTTTTAATTTGGATAAAGACTCAGAACAAGAGCTTGTTGTTAATTTAAGAGCGGGCGTGTATATTGTGAATCTAACCGATCAGAATAACAGAAAATCATCCAGTAAAATAATTATTCGTTAGGTTTAAGACACTTTTATATGCTGAAGGTTTTCCACTTTTAGCCTTTCTAAGGATTAGTTTCCGAATAAGAGATTGTGCTCGCTAAATACTATTGTTGAAAACGAATTTAGTAAGCTAATTAAGAGCCTTTTTACAGCTTCCATATCCCTTATAACGTTGGAGTAAAATCTGTCGGACAAAAAAACTTTTTCTCAACGAATACAAGCGATGAACAAAAAGTTTTGGTCTCTACCCACTCTAAATTGCTGGCTGGATATTTCTATGATTGAACACATTTCTTAATTGATTTTTTCTTCTACAACTGAGTGATAAAAATACGAGAGTGGGCACAAGTATCAGGGGAATTAGTGAAAACTTAACTGGCTACACTTCCCCAAAAAATATAGAAACCTTATTTCAGCTTGTTTATCTGAACTTTACTGCCCTAAATGAGGACAAAGTAGCCTTCGACATCTTTTTATCAAGGCAGAAAAGTTTATTACCCAATTTATTATCAAATCCTAGAATTTATTTTCGAATGGAAGTCAATAAAATGAGAAATGGAGAAAATCCGCGTTTTGTTGGATTTCCAACAGTTGAAAAGTTAGGTCAAATTAATTATAAAAAAGCATATGAAAGGTATCCATAACGATTTTCAAATGCTGCTGATTTTCATTTTTATTTTGGGGGCAATTTTGATGAGGATATCCTAAAAAAAATGAGTACTCAGTATTTAGCCGTATTGCCCACCAAAAATAGGTCAGAAGACTATAACGCTGACCCTTTTCGTCCAAAGGATGAAAAATTAAAGTTTATTGTAGAAAAAGGATCGGAACCACAAAGCAACGTTTCTATGAGTTGGATTGAGGAAATTGATTATGACGAAAAAACTGATTATGCCATCAATGCACTTGGTGAAATCCTCACCATTAAGCTTGTTGAAAAATTACGTGAAGAAAAAGCCGGTGTTTATGGAGTGAGTGCCCGCAGAAGCTTTTCTAAAATCCCCTATGGCAACTTAAACTTCTCTGTAAGTTTTCCGTGTGATCCCAAAAACGTGGATCAGTTGATAGCAGCATCTTTAAATGAAATAGATCAAATAAACGGAGTTTCTGATCAAGATTTACAAAAAATAAGAGAAACTTCTCTGCAAAATCATAAAGAATACGTTAAAACTAATCGTTATTGGATAAATGGTTTGACCACCTTAGCTATTGAAGATAGAAGTATTAATTTTTTATTGGATTATGAAAAAAATATCATGGCTCTAACAAGTGAAGACATTCAATATGCCGCTCAAAAATTCCTTGACGATCACTATTTTTTAAGTGTTCTTATGCCAGAATCATCAGTAGAATAACCCTATTTAAAATAATTTCTTACGATATTGATGATATTATATTGTAGCATGTAAAGCTAAACGTTACTATGCGGCTTTATTTTTTTTGTGTGCCAACCATATCCCGACAAGAATAATGACAGTAGCTAAAATTTGTAAAAAACTGATCTGTTCTCCATCACTTATACCCCAAAACAAGGCTACTATTGGGAGTGTGTAGGTGACTGAAGATGCAAAAACTGCAGATGATATTTTGATGAGTTTATTAAAAAGATATTTAGCAAAAGCACTACTTACTACAGCTAAAATAACAACATAGAATAATGAACTATAAAGTTCAGGAGATTGAAAATTTTGCGATTTAAAAAATCCGCTAAATATTAAAATTATTGCTGCCAATGGTGCCATAAATACAAAGTTACCTACCGTCATTGCCAATGCGTTAACGTCTTTCAGATATATTTTAAGAAAATGCAGATTTAAAGCGTAACAAAGTGAAGCCAATAAAATAAGAAAAATATAATCTGACTGTTGAGTTTCATCAAATTGTATGCCGCTGTAAATAAGCAAAACGGATCCTAAAAGCCCTATTATTACTCCCCAAAGCTGTCGCTTAAAAACAATGACGCCAAAAAAAGAAAATCCTAAAATTAGGTTTAATAGGGGAGTTAATGAATTTAGTATTGCAGCAACAGCTGAATCGATTTGTGTTTGAGCATAAGCAAAAAGAAAGGCAGGGAAAAATGTACCAACGTACCCCGTAATAGCCAACCATTTCCAATTATTTTTTGACAAACCCCTTAAGGATTTGTAACCTATGATCAAAAGCACCAATGTGGTGATTAAAATTCGTAAGCTCCCCAATTCGAGAGGATTTAACCCAATCAAGCTTTTTTTTATGAGAATATAAGAGCTCCCCCATAATAAAGAAAGAATAATTAGGTAGAACCACTTTGATTTTTTTAAATCCATAGAAAATTTCAGTAACAAAGGAACAACTTTTGAACTAGATAATACTATACTTTGTATATTTGACAATAAATTTATCCGATGAAAATACTCAATTTCTTTTTGCTTGTATTGTTATGTTCCTGTGCAAACCCCTCAACGCCCAAAGTCGTTAGCTTGCCTAGTGACACTGAGGAAAAGGCTGTGGTATCCAACACAGAGGTATCTCTCAAAATATCGGGAATGGTTTGTCAAATGGGTTGCGCTGCAGCAATTGAAAAAAAATTGGATGCACTCACTGGAATAGCAATGAGCTCTGTTAATTTTGAAAAAGAATCTGCAGTGATAACTTTTGATTCGTCGATAGTGAATGCAGATGACATTATTGATGCTATTCATAAAACTGGAACAGGTAATTACCAAGTAACAGGCCATACCACAACATTGCTTCAGTAATTTATTCCCATTGTAAGCTTTCTAGCAACTTTCGCATGTCCTGTTTGACATATTGAATGGCTGGATATAACGAGTCGTAATTTGGTTGTGCTTCAAAAATTAATGACCCACTTAAAAAATGATTTTTTTTGTCGGTAGCAAAGAATTGTATATTAGAGGCTGCATCACCCACTAACTCAAAAATACTTCCATACACATTTTGATCTCTATTTTCATAAAACCCTTCCGTAACTTGCATAGAAAACTGACTATGCGTTTCTAATCTACTTTCAACTTCTTTGATCAATAGATTAAAATTATCATTTACTTCAAAATAGGTGACATAAATTGTTGCTTTTAGCTTTGGGTATTGCAAATGAACGGCACAGTCTTTATCAATCCTTACTATGGAAAAGTTGTTCAAATAAAAGGTATAAGGGCAATTAAAATCAGTCAATACATACTTCGGTTTTGGGTATTCTAAAGCTAACTGACCCTTAGGTTTTGGATATGGAAGTGGATCACAAGACCAACAAAAAAACACAACTATTAAGATCAATGGTCTCACCTACTCACTTTTATCTTTTGAATTCGCTTACGGTCAACAGCTTCTATCGTGAATAAGATATGGTGAAATTTAAACTTTGTTCCTATGCGAGGAAAAAATCCGGTATGTTCCAACACAAACCCCGCCAAAGTTTCTGATTCTCCTTTCTTGTCTTCAAAAGGAGCAGCATCTTCAATTTTAAATATTCTGTAGAAATCTTTTAGGTACGTCTTCCCATCCATAACGTAATTATTCTCATCTATCTTAGAGTACATCAAATCATCTACATCAAATTCATCACTGATATCCCCTACAATTTGTTCTATGATATCTTCTAATGAAATAATCCCCGAAGTTCCTCCATACTCATCAACAACTACTGCTAAATGATTTTTTTTATGCTGAAAATCTTTTAAAAGATCATCTAACTTTTTGTTTTCTGGAACAAAATAAGGCTGACGAATTAAGGACATCCAATCAAAAGAAGATTTATGAATATGAGGTAATAAATCTTTTACATAAAGAATTCCAGAAATAGAGTCAATATGCTCTTTATAAATAGGTATTCTGGAGTATCCTTTTTCAAGTACTAATTCTAGTATTTCTTTAAAAGACACTGATTCTTCAAGTGCAAAAACATCAATTCTAGGGCGCATAACTTGTTTGGTGTCAAGAGCTCCAAAGCTAACAATTCCCTGTAATATTTTTTGTTCCTCATCTGTAGTTTCGTTTTCATCGGTCATCTCTAAGGCTTGGGAAAGCTGATTGACAGATAGACTTGCATTCTTTTGACCTAATTTATTTTGAAGAAATTGGGTAAACAAACTCATAGGAATACTTAAAAAGAACAATACATATTTATCTAATATAAAAAGAGGGTACGACATCAGTCTTGCAAAGTTCTTTGGACTGCGATTGGCGTATACTTTAGGAATAATATCTCCAAAAATTAAAATACTAGCAGTAATTACTCCTACCTCAATGAGAAATTTTATCCAAACATATTTAATTTGACCAAAAAGAAAGTCTCCTAAAGAGGCGAATAATAATACTATCGCAATATTGATGAGATTATTGGCTACCAAAATAGTTGCTAATAGTCGTTTTGGGGTTTGTCTTAAACGAGCCACCATTACATCTCTCTTGTTTGAAGACTGTTGAGCATCTTTCAAATCGGTATTGGATAACGCAAAAAAAGCCACTTCAGAACCAGAAACCAAAGCTGAAGTTAAAAATAAAAGAAGTAAAACTATCATTCTGATCATCAGATCAAAATTTATTATTAATATCAATGGACTCATGGATTAAAATGGTGTGTCGTCTGAGGATGGTGTTTGAAGTGATGAATTTGATTTGTGGGTCAAAAATGTAAAGTCTTCCACATGAATTTCAGTACTGGACCTTGGAGTACCGTCGTCGCCCTGCCACTTTCGTGTTTTAATACGACCTTCAACATAAATTTTATCTCCCTTTTTTACATATTTCTCAAAAATTTCAGCCGCTTTATTTTTTACAATTATATTATGCCATTCTGTACTTGATATGCGTTCCCCTGACGATTTATTTGTGTAGCCCTCACTAGTAGCCAAGGGAAAACGACCTATCACTCCTCCTCCATCAAAATATTTCATCTTAATATCATCTCCTAAATGTCCGATTAACATGACTTTGTTTAGAGTACCACTCATAATTATTTTTGTATAAAAGTACACTAAAGGAAAAACTTCTGCAAAAATCGTTCTGTTAATCTGGATATTGGAAATTCGTTCAATCGATCAATTTCAATGACGTTATCAGAATTTAAATTATCAATTTCAGCCACCCAAAAATAAGCCTCAATATATTGATGTGTTAGTTGGTGTTTATAAGGAATTTCATTGTAAAGATAAAATGGATGATTTTTGGCCCATTCGGGAAATTGATCAGACTGCTTTAACTCATTGAATGATTGATTGAAATGACCTTCAATTAGAGGGAATTCGTATAAGTGTTGCCATATATCTTTTTTAATTCGCTTAGTTAAAATAGTGTATTTTGATTTTGATAATGAGACAAGATAATTAAATTCTCGTCTTTTGTTTGAGGTTTTTTTTATTTTAACAGGTCGCTGCTTAACCAAATTTAGAGAATACGCCTTACAATTTTGGTGAAAGAGGCAGTTGTTACATTGTGGATTTTTTGGGGTACATTGAAGTGCCCCAAACTCCATGATTGCTTGATTAAATGTTCCTGGGTGATGATGAGCCAGTAGCTCTTGTGCTAATACGGCATAGTATTTTATCCCTTTTGGTGTGTTTATTGGGAAGTCAATATTGAAAAATCGTGATAAAACCCGATATACATTTCCATCGACAACGGCTTTCGGTTCATCAAAACAAATTGAACTTATTGCGCTGGCAGTGTAAGGACCTATTCCGGGTAGCTGAATTAAATCTTTATAGGTGTTAGGAAAAATACCATGGTATTCTTTGACTATCAAACGAGCGGTTTTGTGTAAATTTCGAGCACGAGAATAATACCCAAGTCCCTGCCATAATTTCAAAACACGCTTTTCATGAGCCTTTGCCAAATCGTAAACTGTAGGAAAAGCATGAACAAAGTTTAAATAATATGGAGTTCCTTGAGCAATTCTAGTTTGTTGCATAATGATCTCTGAAAGCCAAATAAAATATGGGTTTTTTGAGCCTCTCCAAGGTAAAGATCTGCGATGAACTTGATACCAATTTAAGATTGAAGTTGAAAAATTATTATTCATAGTTAATCGAATGCAAGGTATTTATTTTTTTGAAGGATATACACTTCTTTAAGAGTCAATTATAATTTATATATTTGCACACCTATTTTGAAACAAAACAACAAAAAAATGACCAAAGCAGAAATAGTCTCGAACATATCAGAAAGATTAGGTGTAGATCGTAAAGAAACCCAAATAATTGTGGAACATTTCATGCAAGAAATTAAAGATTCCCTTGAATCTGGTGAACCCGTTTTTTTACGCGGTTTTGGAAGCTTTATTATTAAAACCCGTGCCGAAAAAAAAGGGCGCAATATTTCTAAAAAAACAACCATTACGATCCCTTCGCACAACATTCCGGCTTTTAAACCAGCCAAAGTTTTTTCAAACGGAGTACGAAACAAAGTAGCTGTCAAGTAGTAACAGCATAATATTAAAACCATTAACATTTTAGTATGCCAAGCGGTAAAAAAAGAAAAAGACACAAGGTTGCAACGCACAAAAGAAAAAAAAGAAGCAGAGCTAACCGACATAAAAAGAAATAGTTTCTTTTTTGAGAACATATTCCTAGTTAAGTTCTTTGACATGTAGTACTAAAAAGTATTGTTCAACTTTTTTAGTATTCAACGTAAAAAATATCCTGTGGATATTAATGTTTAACCCTTCCTCTTTGCAATGCGATGAGGAAAAAAATCAATATTGTGAAAAAAGAACTTATTATTCGTTCCCGATCCTCTGCGGTAGATTTTGCTTTATTAAAAGACGGTAAACTGATTGAATTTCATAAAGAAGTTGGAAGTAACAAATTTCATGTAGGTGATATTTACCTAGCGAAAATTAAAAAGACCTTATCTGGCTTAAATGCTGGATTTGTTAATGTAGGCTATGAAAAAGATGCCTTTTTACATTACCATGATTTAGGTCCGAAAGTTGCCACTTTCTTAAAATTCATCAAAGGTGTAAGCGCAGGAAAAGTAAAAGATTTTTCAATTAAAAATTATTCTCTTGAACCTGAAATTCACAAAGACGGTATCATCACAGATGCAGTCCAAGCGAATCAATCTTTACTGGTTCAAATCATTAAAGAGCCTATTTCCACTAAAGGTCCTCGAATTAGTTCGGAGCTTTCTCTAGCTGGAAGATATTTGGTCCTTGTCCCTTTTTCGGATCGCATTTCGATTTCACAAAAAATCCCTTCACGTGAAGAAAAAACCCGACTTAAGAAGCTTGTCATGAGTATCAAACCCAAAGGGTTTGGGGTGATTATCCGTACTGTTGCGCAAGACAAAAAAGTAGCTGAGCTGGATCAAGACTTACAACAACTCTATCAACGATGGATCAGCATGTGTAAAAAAATACCAAAAGCTGATTATCCTTCTCGAGTTCTGAGTGAGCTTAACAGAGCTTCTTCTATATTGCGAGATATATTTGACGATTCCTTTACAGGAATCCATGTTGATGATGAAACTCTTTTACAAGAAGTAAAAGAATATTTGGATCATATCGCTCCAACTAAAAAATCAATCGTAAAATTATTCAAATCCGACATCCCCATTTTTGAACATTTCGGAATTGAACGTCAAATTAAAACCTCTTTTGGACGCACAGTGTCTATGAATCGAGGAGCTTATCTTATAGTTGAACACACTGAAGCACTTCACGTTATAGATGTCAACAGTGGTAATCGTTCGAATAAGGCCAAAAATCAAGAAGATACTGCCTTAGAAGTTAATATGATTGCTGCTACTGAAATTGCACGTCAATTAAGACTTCGAGATATGGGTGGTATTATTGTTATCGATTTTATTGATATGATAAAACCTGAGAATCGACGAGCCTTGTTTGATCATTTTAGAACCGAAATGGATTCTGATAGAGCGAAACATAAAATTTTGCCCCCTAGTAAAATTGGCTTAATCCAAATGACACGTCAGCGTGTACGTCCTGAAATGGACATTAAAACTCGTGAAGTTAATCCTAACATGAATGGTGAGGTAGAAGCTCCCATTGTACTGTTGGATAAAATAAAAACGGATTTAGAAAAAATCATTACTAATGCAAAACACAGCAAAAAAAGTATCACCTTACATTTACATCCTTTCATTGCTGCCTATGTAACCAAAGGTTTTCCTTCACTGAGAACTAAATGGTACTTCGAGAATAAAAAATGGGTACGCATCGTACCCAGAGATGCTTATACCTACCTGCACTATCGCTTTTTTGATCGTAAAGGAAAAGTAATTCATGTTTAAAAAAAGCGGTCCAAATGGGCCGCTTTTTTTATTTTTGGCGTGTTATGAATCACAAAAGCTTCACCATTGACGAAGTCAAGCGTAAATTAGAGCATTATTGCGCCTATCAAGAACGCTGCCATAAAGAAGTGTTAATAAAATTAAAAGAATTTCGGTTGATTTCCATCGCTAAAGACGAAGTTATGGGACATCTCATTGAACACGGATTTTTAAATGAAACACGGTTTTCGCTACTTTTTGCACAAGGAAAACTTCGTGTCAAAAAATGGGGAAAAATCCGTATTGAAAGAGAATTAAAAATTAGAAATATCAGTTCATATAACATTAATAAAGCGTTGAAGTCACTTGAAAATAAAGAAGTAGATGATACCTTTATTGCTCTAGCTACCAAAAAATGGTCGCTCATTAATGACAAGCCTGAATCTAAAAAGAAAAAAATTATTTCTCAGCTAAAGTACAAAGGATGGGAAAGCGAACGAATCTACAACTTTATCAACTCCGTTTAAAGTAGATTCACCTTTACCCCTACCAACACGTGAGCTCCAGGCATCGGGATTAAATTTTGTTCCACGTAGTTCGCATCCAAGATATTATAAGCGGTTAAATTGAGCTCATAACGGGGATCATTATAGCGAATACCCCCATTTACGACTACATAATTATATCCCGAATCACGTTCGGCATAACGATAGTTAAGATGAGTGGAGAGTTTTTGAGTAAACGAATTGGTAATATTAAATATAATATGATGACGTAAGGAGTTTAAACTGTTTCTAGAAGCTAAGCTATCATCATCGTAATCATCATTCAAATAAGAATAACTAAACCCTAATTGCTGCGATAATTTATTCATCTTAAAATCAAGATCAAAATCCAGCTCAGCACCTCTAGATTTTATACTACTAATATTAGTTGCTTTCCATAAACTATCTGGATTAAGTTTAAGGTAATCAATCACATCTTGAGCATCACGATAAAACATCGCTAGTTCTAAAGAAATAGCTTTTTTGTTATGACGCACCCCTAATTCAAATGAAAAAGCTTTTTCTGGGTTCAAATCTGGATTTCCCATAGTAGTCCGATCGCTGTAATACAAATCCGTATAAGTGGGAATTCTATACGTATTTCCTGTACTTAAGTAAGCCCTAGTTGTTGATCCTAAAGCAATTCCAATATCAATGCCTGGATAAAAAAAAGTTTTAGTGTCTGAATAATGACTCACAGCAATACCTGGAGTAATATCCCATTTATTCCACTTAAAACGGTGTTCAGTGAAAGCGTGCACTAAAGTACGATCACGTTCCCCTAGATTATTACTTTGGATACTGATTCGAGCAGCTTCGATACCAAACCCCGTTATTCCTATATTATGAGAGAAAGATCCGTTAAATTCTGCTCCAAGTTTATGGGTGATATGTAGGTTCCTATATATAGATGGATTATCACGAATGAAAATATACTCATCTTGGCCACGTTTCCAATATACTCTAGGCTTGATAATCAAATTAGTTTTTGAAGGAATTACCGATGAAAAACCAATAAGACTGCTTTGGGTTTCTTCGTATTGTTCTGCATCTGTTGGACTAGCATAAAACCCATTAGCACCAAAATCTCGATTAGCAAAAGTGGCCACCATTTTAATAGGAGTGTGCTGGTTGTTAAAAGTAGATCTTAAGACATAATTTTGGTGTTTAAAATCAGTGTTATAACGATATCCATCCGATGAATTGTTTGAAGCGTAAGCTACATGGCTTTGGTTCGTTGAGGAAGTTGCAGCAGTGATAGCATATTTTTCAAAATCATACGCTCCTCCACCCAATTCAAGATTTACTTGATCTCCTAAATCATCTTTGGTAACAATATTTATTGCACCCGTAAAGGCATTTTGGCCAAAAACACGTGCAGATGCTCCTTTGACGATTTCGATGCGTTCTATTAGATCTAAAGGGATGGTTGTGTTTAGAGTATGGTGACCTGTTTGAGGGTTATCTACTTTTATACCGTCAATGAGTAATAACACTTGATCGAATCCTCCACCTCTAATGTACACATCGGCTTGAGTGCCTTCAACTCCACGTCGTCGAATATCAATTCCCGCCTGAAGACGCAGTAAATCAGCTAGGTTGGTCGTTTCACTTCGCTGAATTTCGTTTGAAGAAATAATAGAAATCGTCGATGATGTATCCGAAAAAGGGACATCAATGCGATTTGACGTTAAAACAACCTCCTCTAGTTGCTCTTGACTCCACAAAAGTTGTGAAAAAAGTACGGCGACAAAAATTATTTTTTTTGTTTTCATAAATAAAAGATTTGGGGAGATTAATGTTAATCTGCTAAAACAATAATCTTATTGTTTCGCATCTCCACCGCTCCACCTGATGACAGTAGAAGCTCAGTTGTTTTATGATCGACAACAGAAAATTTGTTCAAAAACTGGGAAGGAATTTCTAAAGAGCCATAAATAATCACTTTACCTGGCTCAAGAGCAGAAACAATGGGCGCATGATGGTTTAGCATTTGGAAAGAACCATTTGTACCAGGAACAGCTACAGAATCTACTTCACCACTAAACAGGGTCGCTTCAGGACTAACAATTTCTAAATACATAGTTTTACATTAAGATGCTTCAGCCAGCATTTTTTCACCAGCTTCGATGGCTTCTTCAATCGTTCCTTTAAGGTTAAATGCCGCTTCTGGAAGGTGGTCTAACTCTCCATCCATAATCATATTAAAACCTTTGATCGTATCTTTGATGTCTACCAATACCCCAGGAATACCTGTAAATTGTTCCGCAACATGAAAAGGCTGTGACAAGAATCGTTGAACGCGACGTGCACGGGCAACAGCTTGCTTATCATCCTCCGAAAGTTCTTCCATTCCTAAAATGGCAATAATATCTTGAAGTTCTTTGTATCGCTGTAACAATTCTTTTACACGTTGTGCACAGTTATAATGTTCTTCCCCTAAAATATCGGGGGTCAAAATACGTGACGTAGAGTCTAATGGGTCAACAGCAGGATAAATTCCAAGCTCAGCAATTTTGCGAGAGAGTACTGTAGTGGCATCTAAGTGAGCAAAGGTGGTTGCAGGCGCGGGATCAGTTAAATCATCTGCAGGTACATAAACTGCCTGTACAGAGGTAATGGATCCATTTTTAGTAGATGTGATACGTTCTTGCATCGCTCCCATTTCAGTAGCAAGTGTAGGCTGATAACCTACTGCTGAGGGCATACGACCTAATAAGGCTGAAACCTCAGAACCTGCTTGAGTAAAGCGAAATATGTTATCTACAAAAAATAAAACATCTTTTCCTTGCCCTTCGCCAGATCCATCTCGAAAATGCTCAGCAATCGTCAGACCAGATAATGCTACTCTAGCACGAGCTCCAGGGGGTTCGTTCATCTGACCAAAAACAAATGTAGCTTTAGATTCTTTTAGGGCATCTTTATCTACTTTACTTAAATCCCAGCCACCATTTTCCATAGATTCTGTAAATTCATCTCCGTACTTGATAATTCCAGATTCTAGCATCTCACGCAACAAGTCATTACCTTCTCGTGTTCGTTCTCCAACTCCAGCAAATACTGATAATCCTCCATGACCTTTAGCTATGTTGTTGATAAGTTCTTGTATTAGTACGGTTTTGCCTACACCCGCACCTCCAAAAAGACCTATTTTACCTCCTTTAGCGTAAGGCTCAATAAGATCAATGACTTTAATTCCAGTAAACAACACTTCTGTTGATGTCGATAACTGATCAAAATCAGGAGCTGATCGGTGAATGGGCAAACCATTTTCACCATCTTTGGGTATATTACCAATTCCATCGATGGCATCACCAATAACATTAAATAATCGTCCATATACGTCTTCTCCAATGGGCATTTGAATAGGATTACCTGTAGCTTCAACTTCAGCTCCACGTGAAAGCCCGTCGGTAGAATCCATGGAAATAGTACGCACTTGGTCTTCACCTATATGAGACTGTACCTCGAGCACTAGTTCGGACCCGTCTAGGCGGTGAATTTTCAATGAATCGTAAATATTTGGAAGGGGAGCTACTGCAGTGTCGAAGGCGACGTCTACAACAGGGCCGATTACTTGGGCAACTTTACCTGCTACTTTTGACATTCTATGTGGTTTACGTGTAAACGATTGTTTTGTTTCGACTGCAAATATAAAAGAAAATATGAGAAGGTAAACCAGTTTTATTAACAAAAAAAGGCATCCTTACGGATGCCTTTAGATATCGATATTAGGTCAATTAAAAATCAAACGTAAGAGCCGAGTAATAAATAGAACCTATATGCCCACTTCCAACTAAACTCACGTATTCATTTCCAAAGATATTATTACCTCCTACTCTAAACTTTGCGTTTAGTTCAGGTAATTCAAAGGTAACTTGCGCATCAAATACTGTATTGGCATCAATCATTTCATCAGCAAAAGAAGCCTCGTACAAGTATTCTGAATTATATCGGGCATTTACACTAAACGAAAATGCATTGTAATTTCCTGTAAGACCGGCTTTAACTTTATGCTCTGGCGTATTAAATGCTGCTTCAAAATCAGATCCTGCACTTGGCGTATAGTCAAGTTTATTGTAATCATAAACAACATTCAAGAAAAGTTTTCTTGAGAGAGCCTGTGTAAGTTCAACACTTGCTCCATAAGTCTTCAAGTCTTCGTTAGCGTTTGAATCCACTTGGTATACTGCATAATTTCCACTCGCCAATACATTAGCTATCGGTTCTGCCCCTTCAACAGGAATTACTACGTCGGTTGATCCAATTTTATCATCAAAATCACTGTAGTATCCAGAGATATCTAAACTAAACGTTGGACTATTATAGCGATATCCTAAATCAATTGACGTAATTTTTTCAGAGGTAACATGTTTTAAATTTACAGGGGAACCATTAAAATCAACCGCATTATTGAATACGTATTCACCTCTAAAACTAGCGGGGGAACCATTAGCCAACACTACATCACCGTTATAACGGCTAATGTTGTCTGGCGAAGTTCCAAAGAGAGTTACCGAACCAGCAAATAATCCTATATATTGGTCTTGGTTGGTAGGGTTTCTAAATCCAGTTTGGTAAGAAACTCTAATGTTATTATTCTTGTTTGCACTGTATAAAAGTGCAACCCTAGGAGTAAAATTTGTATCGAAGAACTCACTTTTATCAATTCTCACTGATCCTGTAAGATTAAGTCTCTCATCTAATAGCTTTGTTTTTACTTGAGAATAAGCACCATACTCGTAATACTCGATTGGACCGTCCTGATCACTATATATTGTTCCTTTGGAATTTAGGCTTGTATTCTTATAAGAAGCACCAACGATAACATCGGCAAAATCAATCATATCAGAAAAATCATAATTTGCTTCATAGTTATACGTTTTGGTATCATCAAATATACCTGCTCCTCCATTCACAACGGGAAGATTAGTGCTTACAGCGCTTGCAAGTGCACCGTCATATTCATCAGTACCAACTTTAAACATTCCTGCATTAGCGGCTGATCTTGCAGCTATATGTGCGGCACCAGTACCTCCTGGAATTAAATCGTTAATGGATTGACCTCCACCCATAATATGTGCGCCAATACCATTTTGAATAAATGCACCTACTCCTAATAAATCAGGAGTAAATCCTGAAGCAAAAGCAAGACCTCCCAAATAAGCTAAATTGTAGTTGGCAAACCATCCTGTATATCCAGTAAATCTTCCTAGTGGACCTAGGTCAGCAATATTTGAACCAGGATGATTGGCAATTAAAGCAGCGGCGGCAGATGTTTGATAACTATCACCGTCTTGCTCACGAGTATAGTAGGTTTTAAAATCGAAATTACCTCTATTGACTTGAAATTTATGTTGTTCAATTTTGATATTTCTCATTGCATACCTCCCGAATCCTTGTAATGGTGAATCTCCAGTACCAATAATTGAAGAAATAGAGACTTCTGTTTTGCTGTCAGGTCGAAAATGAATAGCAAGATTAGTTTTCACATTTTCAGCATTACTGTCCATAAGATCAGTATCTTTATAACCTGTGGACACTACCGTGTCAAAATAATTTGGAGCAAACATGGCCAGCTGTGCAGCTGCTGGGTTCAGTAGTCCTAATAAGCCCCATGTTGAAGAACTTGTAAATGCTCTTTCTCCATAAATATTTAAGCCATCATAGTCAGGAGCATTTACAGAATAAGAACCATCTGGAGTCCCTAGAACATTATGACGGTAATCAGCGGCGGCCCATTCTGTTCCTTTCTTTTTGGAAAATGATGCCTTAATCGCCCATTTTTCGCCAAGCTTAGTTGCTAATCTTAATCCAAAATCATTAAACCCATTTGTTCCTGCTGCATCCTGTACTGTTACACCAGATTTTACGTAAGCACTAATCCCTTCAAAATCAAATGGATTTTTACTTGTCATAAACATCATCCCTTTGTAGGCATCTGCTCCATAGAGAGCAGAAGCTGGACCAGGAAGAATTTCAACACTCTGCACATCAAGTTCGTTCAATCCAATAAGGTTACCCATGGCAAAGCCAAATAAAGGCGACATATTATTCATCCCGTCTACAAGAGTAACAAACCCTTCATTGTAAACTGTACCGAATCCACGAGTCGCAACCTGATTTAATAACAACCCTCCTTGGTATAATTGGATTCCTTTTAAGTTTTCCATACCATTAAAGAAATCTGCGGATGGAGTAGACTCGATTTGTTGAATACTAAATTTTTCAACGGTTACAGGAGATTCAAAAATACGTTCTGCCATTCTAGAGGCTGAAACAACGATTTCGTCTAATTGCGTAGCCGTTTCGTTCATTTGAATCGATAGCGTAGCGTTTCGGGTTGAAACAACTACTATAGTGGTTTCAAGGCCAACACTTGAAATAGTTAAATCAAAAGGTAGATCTTGATTGGTATTGAGGCTAAAATTTCC
Organism: Flavobacteriaceae bacterium; assembly: GCA_965659665.1. Classification (GTDB taxonomy): domain Bacteria; phylum Bacteroidota; class Bacteroidia; order Flavobacteriales; family Flavobacteriaceae; genus CBFHWU01. The sequence goes on along the minus strand of CBFHWU010000027.1, from coordinate 122,648 downwards.
ATCAAAGTCGGTGACTGTTCCGGTAGTTCCATCTAATACAACAGATGCCCCAGGTATAGGTTGTCCGCTTTTATCGGTTACCGTTCCTGTAACTTGATTTTGCGCCATGACTCCAATAGAAATCATTATTGTTAATAAGCTTAATAGTCTTTTCATAATGTTTTGTTTAGTTATTATACTAGAATTGTAAATATATTATTTTTTTTTGAAGTTGATGAATTGATAATTTAATAGTTGTACATTTTAAAATATGTAAAAAATTAATCCGATACTTGAGAAATTAATATTTGGATGGTTTTGGCTTTTAAAAAACTGATTTAATGCATAGTAATAACGGATATTCCAAGTGTTATTTCCTATGTTAATGTGATATCCAATTTTAAATTTATTTGTTGGCAAATCATTTTTTGTAGCCTCACCCTCATTAGGTTTAAAAAAAGAGCTATGGATAATTTCATAAGATGAGGTAATTCCTGAATATATACGCCAGAATTTGTATTGAGTAGGTGTAGATGTTCTCCAACGAAACTCGAAGGGAAGTTCAACACTACCAATTTGCCATTTGTTTTCTTTGTAATCTGATGCACTTTGTAGGGTTTCAAAAAAATTATTATACATCAAATTACTGTATAAAACAGTGTGATTGTATCCCAACCCCACTCCTAAGCCAAAGGTTCTTTTTTTATTAAGGGGAATATCTCTCACAAATCCAACATAAAGGCGGTGAGAAAACTTATTTTGAGTAATCGAAAAATCATCATTTGACAAAATTGGATAACTCAATCCCACATATATTTGATCTTCTCTATACTTGATATCTTCAGATTGCGCATACAAGAGTTGACCAAAAATGGAAATCAGAAAAAAAGCAAATATTTTCATCGATCAAACTCACCAGAAAATGTAAGCTTTAATTAAGATTTTGCTTATAATCCCCTGCACGAGTGGTATAATTAATCTTTAAAGCATTAACTTTCCTCAATTCTTGCTTGATGTCAGAGATCAGTCCCATATTAGTTTCACCGTCAACTTTCAATGCTGTAGTTAAAACATTTTGGAGTTCTTGACGCTTGGAAGCACGTTCAGCTAAAATAAAAGCCCCAACATCCTGAACAGTAGCAAATTTATCATTAAGTTGAATCTTTGCTTGAGTACCAAATTTTTCTTGGTAGCGCAAACTAGGTTTTCCTGCATAAATGTACATAACACGATCTTTTTTATCAAGTTTTTGAACTTGATCGGCAGCTGGTAGTGTATTATCCACCATAAGGGTGCTATCACGCATTACGGTAGCTACCATAAAAAAGAATAGAAGCATAAACACAATATCGGGCAAAGATGCTGTTGATATCGCAGGTAAATCTCCACTTTTTTTCTTTTTAAACTTTGACATATTGATTAATTCGTTTTACTTGGTTCAGCCTCCGACAATTTCTGAGGAAAAAGTGCTTTAACTTCACTAAGTTTTGGTTCTAAATTATCTTTCTGTGTCCGGCTTGTTCTTGGATCACTATAAATCTTATCGGCTTGAACGTAATTTAATCTTAAATTGGGATTCAATCTAATAAACTCGCGATTTCTCAATTCGTTGTAAGCGGCCACCAATTCATTTTGAACTGAAATATAGACTTTATAATCAGTTTCTCTATCGTTTTTCAGAGAGATTACCGCTTTAATGGGATTATCAGAAGAAGACGTATCTTTTTCCCCTTGACAATAATCACAAGCTTCCTCTCCCTTGCCTCCACCATTATCTAAAAAAGCGATGGCAGCTTCACGGAGTTTTTCGAGTTTCATTGGTTCTTCTTCTACCAATAAGTCATTATTCTTATTGACGACCACCGTAAAAATATTACGTTCTTTAATAATTGGTGGATCTACAACATCCTCCATAGGAGGAAGTTTTCGGTTCAGACCAGAATCCGTCTCTATGGTTGTTGTTACTAAGAAAAATATCAGAAGTAAGAATGCAATATCCGCCATGGATCCAGCATTTACTTCGGGTGCTGATCGTTTTGCCATAACAACAATTATTTTTTTATGAATTTTTTAACCCCAGAATAGAACATCAACCCAATGGCAATAATGGCTAAAAAATAAAAAGTTCGCAAGCCTGTTTCCACCCATCTCGAGCCACTAGCTGAAAGCATTTCTCCGTCTTTTAGGGGAGTGATATCCCCACTTGAAAATAAATAACCTATTAGAATAATTAACCCAAATGAAGCTATAGATATGATAGCTCTTTTCAATTTTGCAGGATTTGATCCTAGTGTAATTAATGAAAAGATTACCGTTACTGCAACAACTACAATTAGAATTATAAATGCTAAACCTACCATGAGTGAAACAGTTCCATAATCCCCTCCCATTGCAGCCGATTTAATGGCATCATTTCCTTTAAAAATAATCATCCCTTGAAAAAACATTCCAAGAACACCCAGCAAAAGGGCGAGGTAGGTAACTAATTTTTGAATTTTCATAATCGTTCTCTTTTAGTTTATTACTTGTTGTTGGCTACCAAAAGGTCGATAAGTGTAATTGATGCATCTTCCATATCGTTTACGATGCTATCAATCTTAGCGATGATGTAATTGTAAAATATTTGTAAAATAATAGCAACAATAAGACCAAATACGGTGGTTAAAAGGGCCACTTTTATTCCTCCAGCTACAAGAGAAGGTTGCATATCTCCGGCGGCTTCAATTTTATCAAAAGCTTGAATCATACCAATTACCGTTCCCATGAACCCGAGCATGGGGGCAAGAGCAATAAATAATGAAATCCAAGAAACATTTTTCTCTAACTGACCCATTTGAACACCACCATACGCAACGACTGCTTTCTCGGCGCTTTCAACACCCTCATCTGCGCGATCTAATCCTTGGTAAAAGATTGAAGCTACAGGGCCTTTTGTGTTTCGGCATACTTCTTTAGCTGCTTCAACTCCTCCACTGGAAAGTGCATCCTCTACACTTTGGGTTAGTTTTGCCGTGTTGGTTGTAGCCAGGTTCAAGAATATGATACGTTCGATAGCAATAGCTAATCCTAGGATTAAACACAACAAAACAATTCCCATAAATCCGGGGCCACCTTCAATAAATCGATTTTTGAGTTCCTGAGTAAATCCTGGTGATGCTGCTACAGGCTGTTCTGGCGCAGGCATCATTTTAGATGAAGCAATAGAATCTGGTTGGGCAACAGCCTCCTCTTGTTCAGAGGTTTGTTCATCTTGGGTCACAACAGTGGTGGAAGACGGTGACATTGCTAGAGCAACAGGTGCTGTTAGGAGATAGCAACTCACAAGGGCAATTGAAAAAAAGAAACGTTTCATTATTATTATTTTTTTATTTTATTTATTTTAATTAAAAACGAGGTCTAAATATAAAAAAAATTACGACACAAGTTGCAGAGAGGAAGGGATTCGAACCCTCGATACGCTTTTGGCGTATACACACTTTCCAGGCGTGCGCCTTCGACCACTCGGCCACCTCTCTTATTTTTAAGCCGTTAGGCAGGCCAAATATCTAATTTTTTATAGAAAAAAACTATTAGATTATTTTATTTTAAATAGTTCTTTAGCGTTATTAGTTGTCATATGAGCTATTTTATCGAGTTCAAGATGATGAATTTCAGCTAGTTTGGCTGCAATAATTGTCAAATAAGAACTTTCATTTCTTTTACCTCGATATGGAACTGGTGCTAAATAAGGAGCATCCGTTTCGAGAACAATATGCTCTAATGGAATTTGGGCTAAAAATTGATCGATTTTACCGTTTTTAAAAGTCAGAACACCCCCAATTCCTAGCTTCATATTTAGTCTTATAGCCCTATGGGCTTCGTTTAATGTGCCCGTAAAACAATGAAAAATTCCTTTTAATTCATCACAAGCATAGTGCTCTAAAACTTGAAAAACTTCTTCAAAGGCGTTCCTACAGTGAATCACAATAGGTAGTTTCTTTTCTAAAGCCCATTCAATTTGTATGGCAAAAGCCGCTTGCTGAGCTGCCAATGTTGAAGTATCCCAATACAGGTCTATCCCGATTTCACCAACGGCAACATAGGTATTATTGGCTAATTGTTCGCTCACATGATCAAGTTCTAATGTAAAATTTTCTTTAACATGTGTAGGGTGCAAACCCATCATTAACGAGATCTGTTTTGGATATTGTGTTTGCAAGGCATGCATGGCCTGCGTATATTGTGAGTCAATAGCAGGCATAACAAAATGATACACGCCTTGGTTCAAAGCACGTGCAATAACTTGGTTTCTGTCTTGATCAAAATCTTCGACATATAAATGCGCATGAGTATCTATAAACATGCTACAAAAGTAATTTTTTTTAGTTGACTATATTTACATTAGAAATGGCTTCATTACACAATTTTTTAGCAGAAAAAGGATATCAAAGGGTTAAACTTCACAAAACCAAAAGCAAGCACTATGTGGTTCATATGAAAGTGAATGCGGTAGAGGGAAGATTTATCGTGGATACAGGTGCTTCAGATACTTGTATAGACTTGCAACAGGCCTCCCGATTTTATCTTCAAAGCGAAGTTTGTGAACAAAAAGCTGCGAGTGCAAGTTCAACATCGTTAACTACACAACTTTCAAAAGAAAATTCTATTGAAATGGGGTCATGGGTTGTCAATAATAGACCGATAATTTTGTTCATGATGGGGGCTGTAAATGAAGCGTTTCGAAGTCAAAACATTGAAGAGGTTCAAGGAATTATTGGAGCCGATCTTCTTAAGAAGGCAAAAGCTGTTATTGACTACAACAAAAGTTGGCTTTATTTGAAATAAATCAAAGTTCTAATGCTTTTTGAATTTGGTCATGCATCAACAATTCAGCAGGGTTTTCAAGGGCTTCTTTTACTGCCCCCAAAAAACCAACGGATTCACGACCATCAACAATACGATGATCATACGAAAGTGCTACATACATCATTGGACGTATTTCTACTTTTCCGTCGATTGCTACAGGTCGCTCGATAATATTGTGCATTCCCAATATCCCTGACTGAGGTGGATTGATAATAGGAGTTGAGAGCATAGACCCAAACACACCTCCGTTTGAAATAGTAAAAGTTCCTCCTGTCATTTCATCAACAGTGATTTTACCGTCTCTAGCGCGAATAGCCAACCGTTTTATTTCCATTTCAATTTCACGAAAGCTCCTATTTTCGGCATTCCGAACCACTGGAACCATCAGTCCTTTAGGGCCTGAAACAGCAACACTAATATCACAAAAATCATGTAAAATTTGTTCATTTCCATCAATCATAGAGTTAACATCTGGAAATAATTGTAAGGCTCTAACAACTGCTTTAGTAAAAAAGCTCATAAAGCCTAAACCTACTTCGTGCCTTTCTTTAAACAATTCCTTATACTTACTTCGAAGTTTAAAAATAGGAGACATATCCACTTCGTTGAAAGTGGTAAGCATAGCAGTTTCATTTTTGGCGGTAACTAAACGTTCAGCCACCTTACGACGAAGCATTGACATTTTTTTTCGCTGTAATGGTCTTTCCCCAACTGGAGTACCCATTGACGGAACTGCCTTGATGGCATCTTCCTTGGTAATTCGTCCATCACGGCCAGTTCCAGCTATGGTATTGGAGTCTATTCCCTTCTCTATCAATATTTTTCGGGCAGCAGGTGAAGCTGTACCTGTGGCATAACTTGTCCCCTTTGAGATTGTGGGGGTTGAAGCTTCATCTTTAGGTTTTGATGTTGATTTTGGAGAGGAAGTTTTATCTTTTGGCTTGGTTGCTGAAGTGTCAATGAAACATACCACTGATCCAACTTCAACGGCGTCTCCTTCTTCAGCCTTAAGAGAAATAACTCCACTTTGTTCAGCAGGAAGTTCAAGGGTAGCTTTATCGGAATCAACTTCTGCTATGGCTTGATCTTTTTCGACGTAATCACCATCTGCGACTAGCCATTCTGCAATTTCAACTTCTGTAATAGATTCGCCAGGTGATGGGACTTTCATTTCTAAAATCATAGTAAATTTGATTTTTATTCTTGCGCGTTTATCGCATATTATTTTTAGTTTTATCAAAAACGTAATCGATCACTTCTTGATGACGACGTTTGGATCGTGTTGAACTCCCTGCCGCTGGAGCACCATAAAAGCGACGGGTAGCAGGTCTGAAGTGTTGAGCTTCAGGAAAATGCAACAGTAAATGTGACCATGCTCCCATGTTACGTGGTTCTTCTTGAGCCCAAACAACATCCTTTACATCAGCATATTTAAAAAGTTGTGCTCTGATTTGATTAAAAGGAAGTGGAAATAATTGTTCTAATCTTACAAGAGCAATGTCCTCTCTTTGATTTTTTTGTCGGAAATCATACAAATCATAATAAAATTTACCTGTACAAAACACAAGAGTTTTGACTTTCTTTTGATCAACAAGCTCATCTGGGATAAGAGGTTTAAAATGACCTTCAGAAAAATCACGTATGGAAGAGACGACTCTTGGGTGACGCAATAAGCTTTTAGGGGTAAATATGATTAATGGTTTTCGGTAGTTCGCTTTAAGCTGACGACGAAGAATATGAAATAAATTTGCGGGAGTTGAAACATCAGCCACAAACATATTGTCCTTGGCACATAACTGTAAATAACGTTCCATTCGCGCCGAAGAGTGTTCTGCTCCTTGACCCTCATAACCGTGAGGAAGTAGCATGACCAACCCATTTTGGAGTTTCCATTTGTCTTCGGCTGAAGACAAATACTGATCAATCATAATTTGTGCACCGTTACTAAAATCTCCAAACTGAGCTTCCCAAATGGTTAAAGTTTTAGGGCTAGCCAGGGCGTATCCGTAATCAAACCCCATGACTCCGTATTCTGATAAAAGAGAATTGTAAATATCAAACTTTCCTTGTTGTTTAGAAATTGAATTGAGTAATACCACTTCTTCTTCTGAGTCCTCCACTTTTAAAACAGCATGACGATGAGAAAAAGTTCCTCTTTCTACATCTTGACCTGAAATACGAACATTGAATCCCTCTTCCAATAAAGAACCATAAGCCAAAAGTTCTCCCATTCCCCAATCAAGTTGATCTTTATCAAAGTACATTTTATTTCGATCAGCAATTAACCGAACGACTTTTCTTAAAAAAACCTTGTCCTTAGGTAGATTAGTAATAACTTGAGCGATGTGATTGAGCTTGTTTAGAGGGTAAGCTGTATCGACAACATAAGCCATTGCATCCTCTTTGACACGCACAAAACCCTCCCATTCATCCTGCATAAAAGGAGTAATAACTGTTTTATCTTCTTTACGAGAGTCGCTGAGCTTTTCCTCCATACGTAGTTTGTAATCTTCCTCAATGTCAAGTACATCTTGACGAGTGACTACTCCTTCCGCAATGAGTTTTTCGGCATAAATATCTCTTGGGTTTTGGTGTTGTGCAATGGCCTTGTATAATTTTGGCTGAGTAAATCGAGGTTCATCACCCTCGTTATGTCCATATTTACGATAACCCAAAAGATCAATAAAAATATCTCTTGAAAACTTATTTCGATATTCAATTGCAAAATGCATGGCGTGTACCACGGCTTCAACATCATCCGCATTGATATGTAAAACAGGGCATAGTGTTGTTTTTGCTACGTCTGTACAATATGTGCTGGAACGTCCATCCAAATAATTGGTGGTAAAACCTATTTGATTATTAACTATTATATGGATCGTCCCAGAGGTTCGATATCCATCTAATTGCGCCATTTGTACCACTTCATAAACCACTCCTTGTCCAGCCACTGCTGCGTCTCCGTGGATTAATATTGGTAATACCTTGTAGGGATGTTCTTTAAAGTTTCGATCTTGCTTTGCTCGAACAATTCCTTCAACTACAGTATTTACTGTTTCTAGGTGAGAGGGGTTAGGGGCAATGTTCATATTGACCCGTATTCCTGAATCGGTGGTTCTATTGGAGGTCCATCCAAGATGATATTTTACATCCCCATCAAAAACCTCTTCCTCGTAATCTTTACCGTCAAATTCGCTAAAAATATCTTTTGCAGACTTTCCAAAAATATTAGTCAAAGTACTAAGTCGTCCACGATGAGCCATTCCCACCACAAATTCTTCAACGCCAAGAGTGGCTGCTGTTTCGACAAGGGCATCAAGAGCAGGGATTAAAGATTCGCCTCCTTCGAGAGAAAATCGTTTCTGTCCAACATATTTCGTATGTAAAAAACTCTCAAAGGCAACAGCTTCAGTTAGTTTTTTGAGAATATGTTTTTTTTGTGAAGGCATAAAATTGGAATGGTTATCGTTTTTATTGATCCAATTTTGAATCCAATTTACGCGCTGAGGATGACGAATGTACATGTATTCGATACCGATAGAATCACAGTAGATACGTTCTAAGTGAATGATAATATCCGCCAGAGTTGATGCTCCAATTCCTATGACCTCTCCTGCACTAAAAATAGTAGTAAGATCACCTTGGGTAAGTCCAAAATTTTCAATCGACAAAGTAGGTCGATATCTCCTTCGCTCTCTTACCGGGTTGGTTTTAGTAAATAAATGTCCACTCCCTCTATAAGCGTCAATTAGTTTAACGACTTGAAACTCTTTGAGTATATGATCGGGAATAATTATTTCTGAGTTTTGTTGAGCTTCTTCAAACCCAAAATCAAATCCTTGAAAAAAAGCACGCCAACTTGGTTCGATACCGTCTGGATCAATCAGGTATTGGTCGTACAGCTCTGCGTAATAAGCGGTATGGGCGGCGTTTAAAAACGAAAACTTATCCATTGAACAACAATATCATCGTGTTGTAATGAACAAAAGTACACTATTTATCTATTTTTAAAAGTTAATTTTTTACAAAAAAACACTTTTCTAGTCTTCTAAAAAATATGTAATTTTGGTTATGTTTGCTTTAGTCGATTGTAATAATTTTTATGCTTCTTGTGAACGTATCTTTCAACCTCAACTGGAAGGTGTTCCCATTGCTATATTATCCAATAATGATGGTTGTGTGATTGCGAGAAGTAATGAAGCTAAAGCTCTTGGTCTTCCGATGGGTGCTCCTGCTCATCAATACAATTCTTTTTTTAGAATGCACAATGTTTGTGTTTTTTCATCAAATTATCCACTATACGGTGATATGAGTCATCGGGTCATGGAAGTGCTCAAGCAATTTACTCCACAAGTAGAAGTATATAGCATTGATGAAGCCTTTTTATATTTCGAAGGTTTTGAGAGTTACGATCTTGAAGCCTATGCTCAACGTATTCAAAAGCGTGTTCGCAAATGGACAGGTATGCCCGTTAGCATTGGGTTAGGTCACAGTAAAGGATTGGCAAAAGTAGCTAATCGGATAGCCAAAAAATTTGCTCAGCGAACTGGAGGAATATATGTGATTGATAACGAAGAAAAACGTACCAAAGCTTTGAAATGGCTTGCTGTAGGTGACGTTTGGGGTATCGGACGACAGCATAACAAAAGATTGGTTTTACAAGGAATAAAAAGCGCTTATGATTTTACACAGCTCTCTGATCAATGGGTTCGTAAATATCTCAGTGTAATAGGGTTACGCTTAAAAAAAGATTTAGAAGGGGTCTCGTCTATTCCCTTAGAACTTGCTACATCTCCCAAAAAAGCCATAGCAACTACGCGAAGTTTTGAGCACATGATTACTGATTACCGCGAACTACGTGAACGCGTCTCTACTTTTGGAAGTTTATGTGCCGAAAAGCTGCGTAAACAGGGTAGTAGCTGTCATGCAATTTATATTTTTGTACGCAGTAATCCTTTTATGGCTCAGCTCCCTCAATATCGAAATGGAACGGTAGTCAGCTTACCCTTTGCAACACATTCCAGCCTAACAATCAGTCAACAAGCGCTCAGAGGACTAGATCTTATTTACAAGCCTGGTATTTCCTATAAGAAAGCTGGAGTTGTCGTGATGGGGATTGTTCCTCAGCAACACCGCCAATTGACTCTTTTTGAAGAAGAAAATCCCAAGCACCAAGCACTTATGCAAGCTATCGACCAAGTACACAAGCGCTTTGGCCCTCATAAAATAAAAATTGCCAATCAAGATTTGAACCGAACCTACAAAATGAAACAGGCACATTTATCGCCTCGTTACACCACCGATATACGGGATGTGATACGAGTCAAGTTGTGAACCTAATATTTTTGTAGATTGAATAAAAAACAACGACTCCATTTTTATAGTCCTGACACATCGGATCAGGGAAGTTGGATGGTTACCGAAGGGGTTTCGGCAGGGTTTCCCTCTCCCGCAGACGATTTTAAAGAGATTCGAATTAGTTTAGACAAAACAGTTGTTAAGAATGCTGCCGCTACTTTTTATGCGCGTGTCGCTGGTCAATCTATGATAGGGGCAGGTTTGGACGATGGAGATTTATTAGTTATTGACCGAAGCCTAGAACCTCAAGACGGTAAAATTGCGGTTTGTTTTATTGACGGTGAATTTACAGTAAAAAGATTAAAAGTCGAAAAGGACTGTGTTTGGCTCATGCCAGAGAACAAAAGATACAGTCCTATACAAGTGACTGAAGACAATGAGCTATTGATATGGGGTATCGTTACTCATGTTCTAAAATCATTATAATCATAGTTTTACACGATTATCATCCGAGCTAATGTCAATAAGTTTGTTTAGAGGGTCAATTCCTGCTTCAAAAGGTTCTTTCTGAACTATAATAGACAATGTGTTATTGATTTCCGTAAACTTATGCTTTTTTAAGTAAAGGGTTTCCTCTTCTTCGTTTTCATCTTTGGCAAAAATACCAACTTCAATATAATCACCGAGTTTTTCGGAAAGTATTGGTTTTGACATTTTTTCGGATTGATAAGATAAGGTGTCGCCTTCTTTTTCGCCATAAAAACGTTTTCCTTTTTCGTCGTTCTTATATTTAGAAACCATTAATTCAATATCAACTCGGTAGGTATCATTTTCAAGCATTTCATATGAAGCTTCGTAAACTTTATTATCGTACAACGTTATGGTTTCAAACATATCTTTAACCAAATAGGATAACGTATCTGGAACTTGTTCTTTTATGTAATCGACCATTTGGATGGAAGTGGGATATGGAGGACCTTTAAATTGAACTTCTTTGACTAAGTTTTGTAATGCACGATTGAATTTATCTTCTCCAATGTAATCGCTGAGAGCATAAAAAATGAGAGACCCTTTGTTGTAGTGAATGTACCCTTGTCCGTCATTGTACATTAATGGTTTTTCTCGTTTTGATTCAAAAGTTCGACCTGTCAAATAATTGTCTAAAGCTTCTTTTAAGAAAGTACGCATTTGATCTTTTCCATATTCACGTTCAAGAACTTTGAGTGAGGAATACTCTGAAACACTTTCAGAGAGCATTGTTGAGCCTAGAACGTCAGCTCCAATAACTTGATGAGCCCACCACTGATGCGCTACTTCGTGAGCGGTAATCGCGAATGGATAATCAACTCCCTCCTTGCCTTCTTCATCGACATCTGCAATAAACCCTATGGCTTCTGAATAAGGCACCGTATTGGGAAAAGCTTGAGCAAAAGTTCCACTAGTTTTTGGGAACTCAATGATTCGTAATTGTTTGTGTTGATAAGGACTAAATTCAGAACTATTATAGGACAAGGCATGTTTCATCCCTTTCATCATACGATCGAGATTAAATTCGTGTCCTTTATGATAATAAATTTCTAAGTTAACATCGTTCCATTTATCTTGAACCACTTCATATTTGGCAGAAATAAAAGAATAAAAATTCAAAATCTTACTATCCATTTTGTAATGAAAGTACCTGCGATCATTTTCAATCCAATCTTTTTGTAGATACCCAGGAGCAATTGCAATTTGATCTTTACTTGTGCTTACCGTCGCTTCGAAGTCAATCCAGTCAGAATCTTTAGAAATATAATTATTTGCACGGGCACCAGGGGCGGATGGGTCGGGACGTAAATCATTAGGTGGAAGATCGTATTTCTCACGAGTTTTGTCGTCGACCAATTCAAAACTTGGATCATATCCCAATGTGGGAAATAAGCTTCTGTTGTTCACAAAAGTTCCATTTCTTCGGACGGGTGAATTTTTTCGAAAAAAAGTATTAGGATTATTAGAAATCTGAAATTCTAAAGTTAAACTATCCCCAGGAATTAAGGGTTGCTGAAGTTTATAGATATCAACATTATAAAGAGAATCTTCCACAACTATTTCTACTTCTTTATTAAAGGAAAAAGTACTCTTATAATCATTGTGATTTACGATAAGGGTATCAATAATAGAGGGACTTTTATTGACCATCAGAAATGATCCTTTAGACTTAAAATCGTAAGATTCAGGGTACAAATCTAAGTGAACATCGACGGACACTATTCTGGGTTGTGCCATCAACTCATATCTTTTATATGTTTTTTCGGCTTCAACCCGTTGTTCTTCTCTTTCTTTGGATGAAAAGCGAGTGTTCAAAACATTATTATCATAGTAAATCCAAGTCCCCATACCAAAAAACAACGCACTGAACACTACAAGACTGATCGCTGTTTTTCTTTTGAAGCGCGAACCGGCAATACGCAATCTTTCTTTGGCTGAACTAATATATCCTCGGACAAAAAATAGTCCCGCTAAAAGCACTAATGAAATCCCCCCAAAAAACCAATAAATACGATATTTGAAAAACCCTATTAAAGAAGTTCCGTAGCCATTCATGTCTGAATAATTCAAACTTCCACCTGAGTTGTATTTGAAAACCGATTGTTCAATTCCGGCCAAACTCAATAAGGGTAACCCAATTAATAAAACCAACAAAATAAAGAATCCCAAATACGTGTTACGAATCATTATATGAATAAAAAAAGCTAATAATGCCCAGATCGCGTAACGAATAAAATTTAAGATGAAAAGTTCAAATAAATAAAGATCTAGCTCAAAATGGTAAAATTGGCTGTACAGCTGAAATAAAATTCCAGAAACCAACATCACCATTAATAATATAAATTGCATCTTGAAGATAGCAAGTAACTTTGAACCCCACAAAATCCAATTAGAAATTGGACTAACATCAATCAATTGATTAATATTAGACACTTTTGAACGGTTTAACAAAAATCCAGAATACAAAAACGTACAAAGAATTATAGATAAAGAGAATACCCCCGTATTTTGGAGCATCTTCCAAGTCACTGGCAAAGTGGGTGTATCTAATATAATTCCTCCTACTTCAGAAATAGTTATCAAAACAAGTAAAAGGCCGAAAAATACGATACTTAGAAACGTCCAGTTTTTTACAATATATTTGAAATCTTCCACTGAGAGTTTCCAAAGCACTCTCAGTTGATGTCTTGTGGAGTAATCTCGTTGAACTTTTGGTAATTCTACACGTGTAATACTTCCAAGCTTGGCAGCTATTGAACGAATATGGGTTTTCTTTTTAAATGAAAAGCTCCATGGATTTTGATGGAATTGAAATACTGAAAAAACTCTCCAAAAAATTAATAAGGAAACAACCAACCAAATCAATCGATTATAAATAACGTACCCGATAAGTGGTAAAGGGAGTTCATTTTGTTCAGCAACAGTCCAATATTTGGTGTAGTAACTAATAGCTGCACCTCCAAAAGGATCTAATAATGAAGCTAATAAAATATATTTGTCCTCATTCAAAAAGCTTTCCGTCAGGCCATTAACCAACAACATCATCAAGACCAAAATAAATCCAATAGCTATATTTCGAGTAAACGTGACTACAGCAAAAACCAAAGCCCCAAACAACAATACATTGGGCACAATAAAAACAAAATATGTAATCAAATAGGAGTTGAGATCAAAAGGACCTACAATATCTGGGTTGGTTCCTGGTAACGTATATCCTATGCTAATTCCAAAACCTGCAAGAATAATAATACTGGTAACCACAATAAAAGCACTTAAAAACTTTGCCAACAGAAAATGAGATTTTTTGAAGGGATAGGTATAGAGTAAATTATGCATTTCAGATTTGAAATCTCTAAAAATTGACAGCCCAAATATGGAGGGAAAAAGAAAAAACAAAAAAACTGTTATGGACGAAAACGCGCCAAATATGGAAATTGGGGAATTGACTAAAAAAGAGGATCCGGTAGTGACACTAACGGAATCAAAAATTCCGGCTGAAGCAGAAGAAATTAATACGGATATAGCGAAAAAAATAGTCGCATAGATGTAAGTAGCCGGTTTATTAAACCAATAACGTAACTCGTGGAATAAGATCGTTAAAAACATAGGTCTAAAAGTTTAAATTATTTGTTTAATTCAAAAAAGTACACATCTTCCAAATCGGGTTGAGTGGATATAAAATCTTCGTCAGGTTTTTCCAATGCGTGTACACGAATAGTTAACGAGTCATCTGGGTTATAATTAGAAGAAAGCAAATTGTGTTTAGATTCGATTTGTTCTAAATCATCACGATTTATTTTTTTAGTCCAAAGCTGTCCTTCCAAGTCTTTAGCCGAATCTATAGGAGTTTTGTGTTGAAGAATTTTTCCTTTATTCATAATAGCCATGTCGTTACACAGTTCTTTAACATCATCCACGATGTGGGTTGAAAAAATTACGGTACAATCAGTTCCCACTTCACGTAATACATTTAAAAATCTTTTGCGCTCAGCTGGATCTAATCCAGCAGTAGGTTCATCAACTATGATGAGTTTTGGATTATTTAATAATAATTGTGCGATTCCAAAACGTTGTTTCATCCCACCAGAGAACCCAGCAACATCTTTGTATCGAAAGTCTTCAAGGTTGGTAATTTCCAATAAAGTTTGAACCATTTTATTTCGTTCTTGTTTTGTGGCAATTCCTTTAAGTTGAGCAAAATAATCCAATAAATTCTGAGCAGACATTTTGGGATATACTCCAAAAGATTGCGGTAAATAACCGAGTGTTTTACGCAAAGTAATGTTATCATTCAACACATCAATATCATCAAAATGTATACTTCCAGAGTCGGGATGTTGTAAAGTCGCAATCGTTCGCATTAGCGAAGATTTACCAGCACCGTTTGGACCCAATAAACCAAACATTCCTTTACCAATTTCAAGATTTACGTTGTCAAGTGCAAGAACACCGTTTTTATATTGCTTTTTTAAATTGCTTATTTTTAATGACATCTATGATTGATTTTTAGTGAAAGGAATTTAAATAAATAAGTTCTAACAAATATAGCTGATTTTGTGTGATTTCAAAACCTGGAAACTTTATTAAAACCGAATTTCGACAACATTATTCCTGAGTTTTGACTTCTTTGACAAGTTTTTTTTATACCAGTCATAACATCTATTTCTTCAAGTAACTTACTTTTAAATAGTCTGAAATTAAGTCATGCAAAATCAATGAAGTTTTTGATGGAGCCTTCTTAGAAATTGTATTTTTCAGACATTTATTAAAATAAACTCGTTATTAAGATCAAAAACATCTTTGAGATAATCGTTCCATAATTTGTTTCTTTTTATTCTATCCAGAATAGTAAAATAAACAAAAGATTGACAAACGCCTCATTAAAGCTTGATCAATAATTGGTTTTAAATTTCATGCCAAAATTACCATTCCGTTATAACTGTCAAGCCTTTACAATAAATAGGCTGTACTTTGGTTGGCGTATTTACCTCTGGATTCATTGACAAAAGTTCGCTTGGTTAATAGCGATTCAGATTCGTCAAAAAAAAAATCTAATTTTTACGTTCTGCACCGTCAAAAATATTGGATAATATTTTTCTTATTTACCAATACAAGAAACTTTTATGGACTGGTAGAGGATTTAAGAATAATGGGGGCAGAAATTTGTTACAGTAGAACCACAAAAACCTATTACTATTGTAATGATTTTAAGATTGAAATACAGATTTCATTAAAGCTAATACAAGAAGGCATTGTACGAGATTTATACGGTGGAAGCTATTTTTTTAAAGAAAATTACTTCCCTGCAAGGTTTTTGCAGGGAACACAATTACCTTAGAGTTGTAGTAACATTAAATCTTACTATTATGAATCCATTATCTTTATAAAATTATGGGGTTTCCCAAATGGAAACTCGAGAGATGAAAACCACCGCTGGGGCTGGATATTAAGAGCAGCAGCTAAATTAATGGCACCAATGACCGTTGTGGCAATTGTTTGAATGATGCCATCAAAGATCAAGCATACCGTGCAGGTTCGTCAAATGGTGAAAAATACGAAGGTGCTTTTCATTATTAGAAATCCACAAAAAAGTAAGATTAAAATAAGGCCATTTGAAACTCAGATGACTATGTTATCAACTAGTTTTACTTTGTTGTCTGGTAAATTAATTCCCTATTTTTTGATGAAAATATTTAATTCCATAGTACATATTATCACAATATTAGTGGCAGTCGCTAGTATCGCTCACATTGAGTTTCCATTTAGAAAGTACTTGTTGTATCTTTTGGTAGGATATGTATTTATTATACATTTATTTGTACCGATGATAAAGCGGAAAAAATGATTTTTTCTTTACAAAAAAATTCATTTCAATGCTCAAATAATTAATGAAAATAAATTTAAGTGGTGGCTATTTCTACGTGAAAAAATTACCGATAACATTCTATTTTGTATACATGCTACTGTTTTACTTGATCGGCAATAACATCCTCAAAGTGATAGTAAAACAAACAAATACATTTAGAGACTATTTAATTTCAGATGGTAAAGAATATCTTGTTCCGCGAGTGTTTATGAGAAGTATAGCGTATAAAATTTAAAGTGGGGTAGATAATATCCTTGTTGATAAAAATCCTTTTTTGTTTCGCTTTTTTTATTATGTCCAACTTCTAGACCCAAGAACAATAACTACTTATGAAATTTCTACGACTAACATCCGATGCCTATCGACAGCAGTCTGTGATCACACTTGCCTTTGATAATGAGATATACAAGTATGGTTGGGTATGGAAATTCCAAAAACATTGGAGATTCACTCCCAAGTGAGCAAAAAGAGCCTTACAAATAGCAAAGATTTTCCAGGTTTTCTAAAAACAAAAAAACAGCATGTACATACGTTACACAAATAGTATTTAGTATTAACAAACGCAATGGTAAAATTAGGCTCGATATTATTCGAGAAAAAGGGGTAAAAAAAAAGTGCGCTGATCCCATCACACTCATAAAACAAACTTGATTAACAAGTAATTAAATTTTAATCCGTTTTAAGAAATTAAGTCCCTATTCTGTTTGAATTTTAGCAAAATACAACTCGGAGTTTAAACTAGATCCATCAATGATAGCTTCTTTTGAATTAGGCCATATTGACAATACATTTTTTCCCAATACATCAACTATTTGAATAGATGATGTATTAATATGGTCAGTTCTGACCGTCCAGCTGTTCTGAAAAGCTTAGGATATGTTTGAATAGATATTTGTGTTTGATCCTCCATTCTTTTAGTAAAGAATATATTATCGAAATATACCGTATAACCACTATTTCTTGTTGCATAACTAGGAAAGAATATTATTTATTCAGGATTAACTCCTCCCGAGCCGCCAATCCACGCTGACCTATCAAATTCTACCTCAACTCAAGCATCTGCAACGCTATTTGCAGCAACTACTTCAGCATATGCCCTTCCGCATTGGTTGCAAATTTCAGAGCAACAGGAGCGGTAAAACTTTCTTGATCAACCATCATTTTTACTAAGTTGTTGTCTGATGTAATGGAAAAAGCACCAATATCTTAACCATGCATAGACTCGCACCCAGCACTTCCCCAAGAAGCTGATGTCGCACAATCAATCCCCATTTTTGCTACGGTTGCTGAACCGTTAGTAGCATCAACTGATGGGGTTAAAACGACACTAAAAACTGGATCATTTTGTCCTTGAAGTGCCAAATGTTGCCCAAGTCCAATCTGCACCATTTCCACCAACTTCAAAATCAATTAAGGTATTTTAAGAAAATCCTAATGAAACAATAAAAATATTAATACAAAAGTAAAATATTTTCGTTTTTTTGATTTAAATTTATTTATTGTAATATAGACCCCTTAAAAATGAAATATGCCACTTCAAAAAACATACATAATCCATTACCCTATTTTTAAAAAATAACTCCATAATGTTGTACAAATGATAAGCTTATATGACCCTATAAATCATGTTAAATTGTAAAACTTAAAAACGGCTTTGTCTAGAGTACAGCCCAATGATAAGCCCCAAAAGGTAAATGTATCTTTACACGACAATTTTTTTTAAAAAATACTGGTGTAATTTTAATGGAGAACAATGAATTTTAAAAAAATAATTACAGAAACATATCAAAAAATTAAAAATATAGAGAATAAAGGGGAATTAGCTAATTACATTCCTGAGTTAGCCCATGTAGATTCAACGTGTTTTGGAATACATATATCAACCATTGATCAATTTAATTTCGGGATGGGCCATTATTGTGATAAATTCTCCATTCAGAGCATATCAAAAGTATTGTCATTGAGTTTGGCCTATCAAATTGTTGGTGAAAAAATATGGGAACGAGTTGGAGTAGAACCCTCAGGGACAGCGTTTAATTCTTTAGTACAACTTGAAACAGATAGCGGAATTCCGAGGAATCCATTTATCAATGCTGGAGCAATGGTAATTTCAGATATTCTTTTCAGTAATTTAAAACATCCCAAAGCGGATTTTTTAGCCTTTGTAAGAAGTCTTTCGAGGCATTCGACAATTAATTATTCGCCCAAAATTTCAGCATCAGAAAAAGCGGTAGGGTTTCGAAATGTGGCCCTGTGTAATTTTATAAAATCCTTTGGAAATATAAAAAATGACCCTTCAAAGGTCCTTGATTTTTATTTTGATCTTTGTTCAATTGAAATGAATTGTGAAGAACTTTCAGATGTATTTTTGTTTTTAGCAAACAGCGGTCGGAACATCAAAGATAACTCAACAGTTTTAACCAAAAGTCAAACGAAAAGGGTAAATGCGCTGATGCAAACTTGTGGATTTTATGACGAATCTGGTGAGTTTGCTTTCAGCGCTGGGCTTCCTGGAAAAAGTGGGGTTGGAGGAGGAATTATCGCAATTCACCCAAATCAATATGCTATTGCTGTTTGGAGTCCAACATTAAATGTAAAAGGAAATTCTTATAAAGGAATACGGTTTCTGGAAGAATTTACAACCACCTCTGAATTGTCGATATTTTGATAACATTGTATACATCCCTATGAATTTATAAAACTTACTCAGGTATCATAGGGAGACAAAGCATAAAGACCGCACTAAAACAAAGCTTATCAGCGTAAAACATCAATATTACAACTGATATTTGATGGAAAAAGCACCAACCCCAAATGACGATCTTACGAGCATCTTCTATTTGGTACACCCATTGCGCTGTTTTCGAAATAATCGATCTTATTTTTACATAATCTTAAAGATTTAATTTTAAGCTAGTTGATAAAATTTATTTTGTTTTTAATACTTTTAGGGCATGAAATTTTTATTTGTTAGTCTCACTATACTTCTCATTATGCCCTGCGCGATCTCTCAACAAATTCAAATTTTTGGACACAGAGGTGCTAAAGGTCATGCACCCGAAAATACGGTCCTTTCTGTGCAAAAGGCACTAGCTCTTGACGTTGATGGTATTGAAATAGATGTGTTTCGTTGCCAGTCAGGAGAAATTGTTGTTTTTCATGACAAAACACTTAATAAATTAACCAACGGCAGAGGGAAAATTGAAGAGAAAACATTAAGACAACTTAGTACGTTAAAAGTCATGGGAAGTGAACCTATTCCAACTCTTGACAAAATCATTGACGTTGTCAATGGAAGTACGCGGCTTAACATTGAACTTAAAGGAAAAAACACCGCAAAAGGAGTTTTAGATATAATAAGTAAAGCTATTGAAGATGGTCGTTGGGAAGCGAATCAGTTGTTTGTGTCTAGTTTTGACTGGGATGAGTTGCGTGATTTTAAAAAACTTACCACTCAATTTGGTATTGCCGTCCTAACAGAAAACAACCCGCTTGACGCGATTCCAGTTGCTCGTGAACTCAATGCCTTTGCGATTAACCCCAAGTATAGCAAATTGACACAGGAAATAATCAATAATATTCACAGAGAGGGGTTTGAAATTCACACATGGACCGTAAATGAAAAGAATCGAATGGAGGAACTAATTTCCTGGGGAGTGGATGCGATTATCACTGATTTTCCTGACAGAATAAGGTAAAGGGCAAAATGTAAGCACTAAAAATAATTTATAATTGTTTTGACTTAGCAAATATCAATCGCATTATTTTTAATTTCAACAAATATTAATCAATGAAATACCTATTCATTTCTATACTTTTTTTTACAACCCTCAATGCCCAAGAGAAAACGTTTACTATCTCTTTTGGGTCGTGTCACAAGCACACCAAACCGGAGAGCGATGAAATTTTAGATGCCATAGCAACTCAAAAACCAAATGTGTTTATTTGGCTTGGTGATATTGTTTATGGAAAAGATGGAGATGCCGCAGATTTAACTGCCAAATACAACCAACTAAAAAACAAATCTTCGTATCAAAAACTTTTACAGCATACAAAAGTGTTAGCTATTTGGGATGACCACGATTATGGCATTAATAACGGCGATGCCAACTACAAAAACAAAATAAAGAGTTTAGTCGATTTTAGTGCATTTGCAGATCTTAACAACGCCGAGGAAGTTGTGCAGCGTGGCGGGGCCTATCAACATTATGCGTTTATTCAAAATGATATAAAAATATCCGTAACTCTTTTAGACAATCGTTTTTTTAGAACTCCGTATTTAGGCGAAAATATAGCGGGTCAAATTTCCAACACACAAGGCGAGCTATTGGGTGAACAGCAATGGCATTGGCTTGAAAAAATCCTCGAAAATTCCACAGCAGATATTCATATTTTTGCAAGTGGAATTCAATTTTTATCCAACAAACATCGCTTTGAAAAATGGGCTAATTACCCTCAAGAAAGAAGGCGATTTTTATCCTTATTAAAAAAGCACCAAATCAAAACCCCTATTTTTTTGAGTGGAGATAGGCACCACTCTGAATTATCTATTTTAAAAGAAAAAGACATGGTGTTGGCAGATATCACTTCTAGTGGTATGACAGAAGCCATTTCTTGGAATAACAAAGAACCAAACCCTTACAGAATAGGTGAGGTTGTAACTCAACACAGCTATGCTTCCTTAACTGTAGATTTAAATACACTCAAATCCATCGTTTCGTTTCATGATATAAGAGGGGAAAAGATTACTTCAAAAGAATTGGAGTTAAAAATAATTAATAGGGATTAAAACAAAAAAATATCCCCATAAACAATAAATTATTCTTGAGGATAATCGTACACCCAACTGCGCTATTTTCGAAACAAACACTAAAACTTTTATATGACTTTTTAGAAACTACCTAAAAAATCACTGATTAGTTAGGATTAAAGTTTTTAACTTAGGTAAACCAAGAATGATTTCCAAATTCGTTTCGTGGAACGGGCTTGTTATGAGTCAAATAATATTGAAGGCCTCTGAGAACTGATTTTAAATATGATTTGAGTTTTGGCCTGATGACTGAGTAATGAAAAATTGGATATAATAATTTAGGTATTTTACTGCTTGTATAGGGCTTAACTGTGATTTTTACATATGTAAATACCCCCTTGTCTATTATTTGCCATTTAACATCTGATTCTTTTCCATTTTTACTACCAATTTTAATACTATATCCAATCATTGGTTTCCAGTCGGTAAAGGTTCTGTAATAAGTTAGACCGTTTAAATAATTTAATTGATCTTTTAAGATAACATCATTTTTAGATTCTAATACTTTATTTTCTTCACAAAAAGGGTGAAATTGATTCAAGTGACCCGGAGAAGAAATGAGGGCCCATACCATATCGGCACTTTTTTCAATTTTTATCTTATTGGAAATTTGAAACATTTTTGTAGAATATTGTTTAAAAAGTATATTAAATAAAGATAAAAAATTATCCCCAAAAACAACAAGTTATTCTTGAGGATAATCGTACACAACGTAGTCCAATTATCGAACTTATTTTTACAAGATTTAGATTGGTTGAGAGATTTCACAGCCCGCTTAAAAGCGATATAAAAAGTACCTTATTGTAACAATTGTATTAAAAAGTATTTTTTTATTTTTACTTAAATTATAAATATCAAGTGTAACAATGAAAAACATATTTAAATTTTTAGCGGCAGTATTATTTACTGCAACAACGCATGCCCAAGTGGGTATAAACATAGATACTCCAGACGCCTCAGCGGCATTAGATATTACCTCTACTACGGGGGGGGTACTTGTGCCACGTATGACAGAGACCCAGCGTGATGCAATTAATAACCCTGCCAATGGCTTAATGATATACCAAACAGATGGTACAGTAGGTTTTTACTACTACAATGGTAGTAGCTGGGCTGAAGTAGCTGCTACTTCCAAAACTTATTCTGTAAACACCTTTTATGCAGAGTTAGGAGGTTATGTAATAGAAGTTCGTGATGGTGGAAAACACGGTTTGGTGGTTGCAATGCAAGACCAAGGATCTTCAATTTGGTATGAGGCAGATGATTTATTAAACGATGCCGCTAATCACGATACTTACGGCGCTAAATTTATGGATTGGCGATTACCTACCAAAAGAGAATTAACCCTGATGTATGTTGTTTATAGTAATGGAAATGAAGCAACCCTTAATGGTAATGTCTACTGGAGTTCTACGGAGAACGTTAACGAGATCGCGTGGGCTCAGGATTTCAGCATTGGTGATCAGGGCAACAACGATAAGAACAACACAAACAATGTGCGTGCTGTTCGGGTTTTTTAGTTATTTAAATTTAATCAATTTAAATAGAACTGCGTAAGCGGTCGGTTTTTATTTTTTAACAATGGTATTACTCACAGCTTCCTGTTTACAGAGAGACTTATAAATTGGTGTTAGAAATTTTTGTAAGTACTTAAAATTTCCCTAAAAAGTACAAGTATAGTTTGGATAGAGATATGGAGCGCGATGTATTGTATTGATGCGCTGTATATATCGTGCTAATAGAGCGCAAAAAAAGACAGCATTTTTACATGAGTTTTTAGATAATTTTGAAAAGGCACCTTAGCTATATAGTATACTAATGAACCAGTAAACAATGCTATAATAAAAGGTAACTTGAGTAATTGGGATAGTTGACCAAAAGATAAAAGTTTGTTTGCTGCAAAACCTGATTATGGTTTACCTATCGGAAACTTAACGAGTCAGATTTTTGCGAATGTATATATGAGTAGTATAGATCACTTTGTAAAACACCTATTAGGGATTAGATACTACGGTAGGTATGTAGACGATTTTGTATTGGTACACAGAAACAAAAACTATTTAAAAAGCTTAATCCACAGAACAGCCAAATTTTTAAAAACCGAATTGCATTTAAAATTACATCCCAAAAAGATTTATTTACAACATTGTAGCAAGGGAGTAAGTTATATTGGAGGTTATATAAAACCCAATAGAATTTATGTTAGCAAGCGCACCAAAGGTAATTTTTATGAAGCCATATATAAACTAATAGAAAACACAACAAATCCAAGTAAAGCAGAAAAGCTATTGTTTTTAAGTAGTATGAATTCTTACTTAGGTATCTTAAGACATTTTAAATCCAATAAGCTAAGGAGTAATTTTGTTAAAAAAAAATTATGAAGAAATGGTATTTGTACTTTTCAGTTAGTAATAACATATTAAAGTTGTCCAAACTTTAGTGAGTATGAAATTTACATTATGTTTCTTTGTGAATAATATATCCCCAAGAATAAATTATTATTCTTGAGGATAATTGTACTCGAGGCGGGACTTGAACCCGCACGAACATTACTGCTCATTGGATTTTAAGTCCAACGTGTCTACCAATTCCACCACTCGAGCGCGTACACATAAAAGTGCTGATGGAGCGAAAGACGGGATTTGAACCCGCGACCCTCACCTTGGCAAGGTGATGCTCTACCCCTGAGCTACTTTCGCATATGGGATGCAAATGTACTATAAAATTCCAAAAAACGGCAAGTAAAATTTAACTGCCTTTCTTTTGAAGCATTCGTTTGATGGCATTGAGTTTCATTAAAGCCTCCACAGGAGTTAAGGTATCAATATCGGTCGATAAAATTTGATCTCTAATCTCTTCCAACAAAGGGTCATCCAACTGAAAAAAACTGAGTTGAGGCTCCTCAGAGACCATTTCTTTGGGCTCATCTGCTCTGCTGCTTTCCAACTGTTTCAACATTTGTTTGGATTTGCTTAATACAGCCTTGGGCATACCTGCCATCTTAGCAACATGAATTCCAAAACTATGAGCGCTCCCCCCTGGAACTAATTTTCGAATGAATACCACATCATCTTCCAGTTCTTTGACCGATACATTAAAGTTCTTGATTCGATCAAACTGCTCGGTCATTCGATTGAGTTCGTGATAATGGGTGGCAAACAAAGTTTTGGGTTGAGCAGGGTGCAGATGTAAAAACTCGGCTATAGCCCAAGCAATCGAAATCCCATCATAAGTACTCGTTCCTCGTCCTATTTCGTCCAGTAAAATCAAACTCCGCTCCGAAACATTATTCAAAATCGCAGCCGTTTCGTTCATTTCGACCATAAAAGTGGACTCTCCCATCGAAATATTATCACTAGCTCCTACACGAGTAAACAGCTTGTCGACTACTCCCATTTGGACGTGTTCTGCTGGGACAAAACTTCCCATTTGAGCCATTAATACAATCAAGGCTGTTTGTCGTAAAATAGCCGATTTACCCGACATATTAGGCCCGGTGATCATGATAATTTGTTGAGTAGCTCGATCTAATTCTACATCATTAGGAATATAAGGTTTATCCAAGGGGAGTTGCTGTTCTATTACAGGATGCCGCCCTTGTTTGATCGACAATACAGGCTGATCCACCAACTCTGGACGATGATACTGATTTCGTTCAGCCAAGGTAGCAAAGCCAGCCAAACCATCCAATTCGGCAACCAAAAACGAATTTTGCTGAATTTTTTTAATATAGGGAAATACCTCTTGAATCAGTGCGGCAAATAGCTGTTGCTCCAAAACAGCTATCTTTTCTTCAGCACCTAAAATTTTGGTTTCGTATGCTTTAAGTTCTTCCGTAATATATCGCTCTGCATTGACCAAAGTTTGTTTTCTGATCCATTCTTCAGGGACTTTTTCTCGATGTGTATTTCGTACTTCAATATAATACCCAAATACATTGTTAAAGGCTATTTTTAAGGAAGGGATTTGAGTGCGTTCAGACTCACGCGTAAGCATATCATCCAAAAATTGTTTTCCCCCTTGAGCGATCGACCGTAGCTCATCGAGTTCTTCCGAAACTCCTTCGGCTATACTCTCCCCTTTGGCCATATTTACAGGCGCATCGGGTTTTAGAGTATTGCTAATGTTTTGTGTCAAATCATCACAGGGATCAAATGAGTCAACCATATAGATCCACTCGTATGCTTTCGTTGTTTGGAGAGTTTGACGAAGTTGAGCCACGGCAAGAAGCGAGTCTTTGAGTTGATTTAACTCTCTTGGACTCACTTTGGACGTAGCAACCTTAGCGACTAAACGTTCAAGGTCACCCATCGCCTTGATTTGGGTTTGAATTTGATCCAATATCGCAGGGTGTTCTCTTAAAAAAGAAACTTGATTTAATCGTTTTTCAATGGCTTTTTTGTCCGATAACGGGGCTGTTATCCAGCGCTTGAGCATACGCCCACCCATAGGTGAATGCGTATAATCAATGACATCGATCAGAGGAACTGCCTGAGGGGCATTGGAAGCAATAAGTTCAAGATTACGAATCGTAAACCGATCCATCCAAATATTCCCTTCAAATCCAATACGTTTGATTTGAGTAATATGACTTAAACGAGCGTGTTCGGTTTCAGATAAATAATAAAATATAGCTCCTGCAGCACATATTCCCTGATGTAAGTCAGAAACCCCAAACCCTTTTAATGAAGTGGTCCCAAAATGAAATTGAAGTTTTTCTAAGGCAAAATCCAATTGATACACCCAATCCTCTAAAAAATAAAAAGGATATTCCCCCGAATAGGTGTCTTTAATTCTTTTTTTGTTCGGTTTGGCAACCAAAATTTCTTTCGCCTCTAACTGTTGTAAAAGGGTAGCAATTTCATGTGGTAATCCTTCAGTGAGTTGAAACTCTCCCGTTGAGATATCCAAAATAGCTAAGCCGTGATGTTTTTGCCCAATATGAATAGAAGCCAAAAAATTATTTGACTTTTCTTCTAAGACCCCATCAGTTAGTGCTACTCCGGGGGTAATCAGCTCGGTGACTCCTCTCTTGACGATGGTTTTAGTCATTTTTGGATCTTCTAATTGATCACAAATGGCCACTCGTTCACCCGCTCGAACCAACTTTGGCAAATAGGTCGGAAGCGCATGATGAGGAAAGCCAGCTAACTCTGTTTCGCTGCTACTTCCCGCACCTCGTTTGGTCAAAATAATTCCTAATATTTTGGCCGTTCGAACAGCATCTTTTCCAAAAGTCTCATAAAAGTCTCCCACCCTAAACAACAACAATGCATCAGGGTATTTCCCTTTAATTTGATTGTATTGCTTCATTAATGGCGTTTCTTTTTTTGACATCAAAATAGGTTAAAGTCCTGCTAAAATACACTTATTTGCTAAAAAAGCCTTTTGATTATTTTTGTAAGATGCGAAAATTAAGTAACCATGAACTCAACCGCAAAGGGGTGGTTGAATTTAAGAAAGCGACTAAAACTCCAATCATCATCATTTTAGATGATGTAAGAAGTCTCCACAATATCGGATCGGTTTTTCGAACGGCAGACGCTTTCTTGATTGAAGAAATTATTTTGTGTGGTATAACGGCTACACCTCCTCACAAAGATATACACAAGACAGCTCTAGGGGCCACTGACACCGTATCATGGCAATATGCTTCATCAGTGGTCGATGCTATTGACACATTACAAAAAAAAGGAATAATTGTTCACGCTATTGAACAAGCAGAAGGAGCTGTTCTGTTGGACAACGCTGAAATAGATGTCTCAAAAACCCATGCCTTGGTTTTTGGGAACGAAGTTAAAGGAGTACATCAAGAAGTCGTATCGCAAAGTAACTCCGTGATTGAAATTCCTCAAATAGGAACTAAACACTCCTTAAATATTTCGGTTAGTGTTGGAATTGTTTGCTGGACCTTTTTTAAGATGCTGCGTCCTTAATTCTTCTTAATAAAGTCCAATAATCAGCTGTATTTTCTACAAAATCTAAGTCTTCACAGTCCACCGTAATAATATTCCATTTCGGATGAGAATGAATAAAACTTCGATATCCTTGTGCAATTTTTTCAAGATAAGTAACCTCGATTTTACGTTCATAATCCCTTCCTCTTTTTTTTATTTGATTCATTAAATGAGCTGGAGATGCGTGTAAGTACACATACAAATCAGGTACTGGTAACTCGTTAAACATAATAAAAAACAACGAACGATATAACTTAAATTCGTCTTCTTCTAATGTGTTTTGAGCAAAAATTAAAGATTTATAGCTGTTATAATCAGTAATTACTCCACTTGAAAACAAAGCCAATTGAGCTCGGTTTTCTTTGAGCTGTTTAAACCTATCAGCCAAAAATGACATTTCAAGCGGAAATGAATAACGCTTGGGGTTTTGATAAAATTTTGATAAAAAAGGATTGTCCGCAAATCGCTCTAAAATCAATTTGGCCTCCATGTCTTTGGCTAGCTTTTTGACTAAAGAAGTTTTTCCTATGCCAATATTTCCTTCAATTGTGATATTGTGATATTGAGACATAAAAATCAAAAGGGGGTGTTTTAATGAAAGATCAATTGGTTGAATTTCAGATGCATCTGTACATTGTTCAACTAATTGATGTATAGTCCGTTGTAATACAGGATGTATTTTGCTTGGAGCGATAGCCTTCAAAGGCTCCAAAACGAATCTTCGAAGCTCCATTCTTGGATGTGGGAGTTGCAAAAGGCTGCTGTCCAAAATGTGATCATCATACATCAAGAGATCCAAATCCAATGTGCGGTTAGAATACGTTTCTGAACGAATTCGACCAAGTTTAACTTCAACCTCAAGCAGTTTATGCATCACTTGTTCAGGAGGAAGTTTTGTTTGTACTGAAATACAAGTGTTATAAAATGGATTTCCTTCAAAACCCAACGCAGGAGTTTGAAAAACAGGGGCTATGCGTTGAACAGTGCCAATAATGGCATCAATTTCATTAATTCCTCGCTGGAGATATTCCATTCGATTCCCTAAATTACTTCCTAGAGAGATGTATAACCCGCTTAATTGCATCATGCAAAAATCGTAAAAGAAACTCAAAAAGACTATATTTGAATGATATTCAAAAAATTTAATTTTTGGATTATACATTTTAATAAATTTAATTTCATTGGATCAAAAAAAGCAAGCCGCACAGCGACTATTTCTGTATTTGGGGGCTCTATTCATTACATCGTTAGTCGTTTCTAATCTTATTTTTCAAAAATTTTTTTATTGGCATCCCATTGATATTGAATTATTTGGGTTTAAATTATTTGAATTATCAGTAGGGATACTCCCCTACCCGATTACTTTTTTGATTACCGATTTAATTTCCGAAATATTTGGTCAAAAAAATGCAAATCGAGTGGTAGTTGCAGGCATATTCGCGTCATTTTTTTCAATGGGAATTATTTTAGTTGCTGATGCCGTTCCGGCACTAACCGATTCACCGATTGATGAAGCTACTTTTTCGAAAGTGTTTTCTCTGTCTCCTATAGCAGTATTAGCTTCCATGATGGCGTATTTGTTTGCGCAATTTATTGATATTCGGATATATCATTTTTGGAAAAAACTTACCCAAGGACGGATGCTTTGGTTACGAAATAATTTTTCCACTTTTTCCTCTCAAATTATAGATACCACCACAGTGATCGGGTTGTTATGCTTATTTGGTGTCCTCTCTTGGGATGCCTTTATTGGGTTGGTCATATCGGGAGTTGCTTTCAAAATAATGATTGCCTTAATTGATACGCCATTATTATATTTTTTTGTTTGGCAAATTAGAAACTATTTTAACTTAAAAATCAATCAAGAACTAGAACTTTAATTTTTTTGGACGTGAGGATAGGACACATATTCATTTTTCAATTCTTATTTACCTCCTTTTGTTTTTCGCAACTCAATTCGGTGCAAGGGTTTTCATTGGAGAAACTGGATGAATTTTCCAAAAAAATTGAAACCTACATCGAGCAAGACCGTATGGTAGGTGCTGAAGTGCTCATCCATCGAAATGATGAAACCGTTTGGCACAAAACATTTGGATTAAGCAATCAAAAAAACAACGATTCTTTAGAGCGCAATAGTATTTACTACATTCAGTCTATGACAAAGCCTATCATCAGCGTCGCTATTATGCAGTTGGTCGAAAAAGGTAAAATCAACCTTGATGACCCTCTTGAAAAATATATCCCTGAAGCCAAACAACTCAGAGTAGCATTAGAGGTCGATAAGGGATATGACAGCCCAACAGTTTCCTTGAATTCTTCGATCACTATTACGCAATTATTATCGCACACTTCGGGGTTTTCACACGGATTGGGAAACAGCAAGCTAGATCGTGAGTTGTTTAAAAAAATGTATAATACAACATTGGATTACGACGCTCACAAAAATTTGGAAAGCAGAATTCATGTTTTGTTGAAAACCCCTCTAATTGGACAGCCTGGCAAACAGTTTTATTACAGTGCCTCCCCTGATTTTTTGGCTTTGATACTTCAGCGCGTGTCTAAAATGAGTATACCCGCCTATTTAAAGAAGAATATTTTTGAGCCTCTTCAAATGAATGATACGGGGTACAATCTGTCAGAAAATCAATCTAAACGTGTAATGGCGCTTCATCAATACAACAAAAAAAAAGAACTAATCACCAGTGCTGATCAAGTGCCAACCAACGGAAACACAATTTATGGAGGTACGCATGGGTTATTTTCAACGGCTCAAGATTATTTGAGTTTTTGTCAGATGATTTTAAATGAAGGTGTTCTTAATGGTAAAAGAATATTGAAGAAAAAAACTGTTCGTTTGATGAAGCAAAACCATGTTGGGGACATGTTTAATCAATCTGGAGTTGGTTTTGGTTTAGGTTTTGGAATCGTAACGAATGAAGAGCTCAGTAAAGGGGATGCACGTACAGGTCAACTTCGTTGGGGAGGTTATTTTAACACTCAGTTTTTTATAGATCCAAAAGAAAGTTTAATTGCCTTATTGATGACCCAACGCATGCCTTATTCTCAAGAGTTTCCCATTTTTTTGAGTAAAGGAGTTTATAATGCCTTAATTGATTAAATCAATTCTACTTTAACGACCAAACCCTCATTTCCGCGAACATTACAAACGGTCTGATCATCAAAAATCAAATATTGGCCTTTAATCCCTTTTAATACCCCTTCGTATAGGGGTGTTTTTTGCAGATTTAGGCTTTGAACTTTTTGAGGAAAAGATTCGACAGGGTATTTGATCATAAAAGGAGTGGTATCGGATGAGATGTATTGTTTCACTTGCTTAGGAATAAAGGCTAAAGCTTTGTTTCTTTCGTTAACTAAGTCTATTTTTTTTCCTTTATTTTGAAGCATTTTGCGCCAATTTGTTTTATCGTTATAGTGTTCTTTCAAAGCGACTTCAGTAATTCCCGCCAAGTATCGATTTGGAACCTCTACAATAGGCAAGGCTAAATGAGCCCCTTGATCAATCCATCGTGTAGGAAGTTGAGATTTTCTTGTAACTCCTACTTTTAGATCGCTCGAAACGGCCAGATATACCACGTGGGGTTGGAGTTGGACTTTTTTTTCAAATTCTAAATCTCTATCCTCAATTCCCAAATGAGCTTTACTTAATTCGGGACGCATAATCCAATCGCCTGCCGTAGGGGATTCAAAAAAACACGATTTACATAAACCCTGTCTAAAAATTGGACGGTCTATTTGACAATGTAAACATTGAAATCCCAAAAATGTAAGTCTTATTTTTTTATGCACTAATTGGTTAATATGAATAAATCCTGATTCTAAATTTAAGAAGTATTGAACAACATTATCTACATGGGTTTGCATCTTCATAAAAACTCCTTGAAACATAACTAAATTTTTGGTATTATTGAATGTTAAATATACCTAATTTATGCCCATACATTTCATTCATTCTTTTATTACATGGTTTTTAAAAAAACGAGTGCATCAAATCGAACTATTTGTCAAATATCCCAACGAGGTTCAACAAGAACTCTTATTAAAACTTGTCCATCAGGCAAGAAATACAGAGTTAGGAAAAAAATATGGCTTTAAAGCCATCAATAGTTATAAAGGTTTTTCGGAACAAGTACCTGTCTGTACTTACGAAGATATTGCTCCCCTAATTGATAGAACACGAAAAGGGGAACAAAATATTTTTTGGCACAGTCCCATAAGATGGTTTGCTAAATCAAGTGGAACAAGCAATGCCAAAAGTAAATTCATTCCCATCTCAAACGAATCTTTAGAAGATTGTCATTACAAAGGAGGCAAGGATATGTTAAGTTTATACCTAAACAACAATCCCAATTCAAAATTATTGTCTGGAAAAGGTTTGCGATTAGGAGGAAGCCATGCTTTATATGAAGACAACAATTCCTATTTTGGAGATTTATCCGCGATTCTTATCGAGAATATGCCCTTTTGGGCTGAACTAGCAAGTACTCCAAGCCAGCGAGTTTCGTTGATGAGTGAATGGGAATCTAAAATTCAAGCTATCGTTCAAGAATCATTGCACAAAGATGTCACTAGCCTAACTGGTGTTCCTTCATGGATGTTGGTGCTATTACAACATGTTCATGAAAAAACTAATGCCCCAAATATTTTATCTCATTGGCCTAATTTGGAAGTCTATTTTCATGGAGGGGTGAATTTTGAACCTTACAAAAATGAGTACCAAAAATTATTACCCTCCAGCACATTTAATTATTATGAAATTTATAATGCTTCCGAAGGATTTTTTGGAATTCAAGATCAAAACAATTCCAATGAAATGATGTTGATGTTAGATTATGGGGTGTTTTATGAATTTATTCCAATGGATACTTTTGGGACTCCCCAAGAAAAAGTCATTCCCTTGTGGGAAATAATGCTCCATCAAAATTATGCAGTACTTATCACCACCAATGCAGGGCTATGGCGCTATAATATCGGAGACACCATTCGTTTCACATCTTCTCACCCCTATCGATTCAAAATTACAGGAAGAACCAAAAATTTTATTAATGTGTTTGGCGAAGAGCTAATGATTGAAAACGCTGAACGAGCTTTATCAGAAGTTTGCTTGAAACACAATCTCAATATAGTAGATTTTACTGCTGGTCCTATTTTTATGAAGGATTCAAATAAAGGAGGGCATGAATGGATGGTTGAGTTTAAAACTCCTCCTAAAGATTTAGATGATTTTGCTAAGGATTTGGATAACAATCTTCAAACATTAAATTCTGACTATGAAGCTAAACGCAAAAATAATATAACCTTACTTCCCCTAAAGCTTCATATTGCTCAGGAAGGTTTATTTTATAAATGGCTTAAGAGTAAGAAAAAAATTGGAGGACAACACAAGGTACCTCGTTTGTCCAATACTAGAGATCTTTTGGATGAACTCATAGAACTAAATACTTAAGAAACTGCTTTTAGCGCACTCAATTTTGTAGCATTAAGTTTACTTTCAGCATAAGGTTTTGTTACTTTAAGTACCGATTCCTTAGTGCTAGGGAGTTCAAACATTGCATCGGTAAGAATCGCTTCACAAAGAGAACGTAAACCTCTTGCCCCTAACTTATATTCAATTGCTTTTTGAACAATAAAATCAAGTGCTCCATCAGAAATGTTAAATTCAATATCATCTATTTCAAACAAATGTTGATACTGCTTAATGATGGCGTTTTTTGGAACGGTCAAAATAGCACGTAATGTTTTGGCATCTAGCGGATTCATGTGAGTTAAAACAGGAAGACGTCCAATAATTTCAGGAATAAGACCAAAATCTTTTAAGTCTGTAGGAATTATATAAGACAATAGGTTTTGGGTATCGTATTGACTTTCTTTTTTGGCTGCTCCATAGCCAACCGCTTGCATGTTGAGTCGTGTAGAAACATGGCGTTCAATTCCATCAAAAGCTCCTCCTGCAATAAATAAAATATGTTCCGTATTGATTTCAATAAACTTTTGATCAGGATGTTTTCGGCCTCCTTTTGGGGGTACATTTACAATTGTTCCCTCAAGAAGCTTTAGTAAAGCTTGTTGTACTCCCTCACCCGAAACATCTCGTGTAATTGAAGGGTTGTCACTTTTTCGAGCAATTTTATCAATTTCGTCTATAAAAACAATGCCTTTTTCGGCTTTTGCCTGATCGTAGTCTGCAGCTTGAAGAAGTCGTGTTAAGATACTTTCTACATCTTCTCCTACATAGCCCGCCTCAGTCAAAACAGTTGCATCAACTATAGCCAAAGGTACGTTGAGCATTTTTGCAATTGTTTTGGCCATGAGTGTTTTTCCAGTACCTGTTTGGCCTACCATGATCACATTACTCTTCTGTATCTCTACTTCGTTATTGTCATCAACTACCTGGCCCAAACGTTTGTAATGATTATAAACAGCGACAGCCAAAACTTTTTTTGTGTGATCCTGTCCAATAACATACTCATCCAAAAAAGTTTTGATTTGAGTAGGTTTTAGTAAAGCGATATCGCTTTTATTCAGGTTTTCATTGATTTGATGGGTTTCCTCAAGGACAATCCCATTAGCCTGTTCAATACATCGATCACAGATGTGAGCATCAAGTCCAGCGATAAGCAGATTGGTTTCCTCTTTCTTTTTACCACAAAATGAACAAGATAATTCTTCGATACTCATGATAATGTTATGATCTTACTAAAACCTCATCAATCATTCCATAGGATTTGGCTTCTTCTGCTTTCATCCAATAATCACGATCTGAATCGTGATATACTTTGTCATATTCTTGACCAGAGTGCTTGGCGATAATTTCGTATAATTCTTTTTTAAGTTTTAAAATCTCTCTAGCAGTAATTTCAATGTCAGAAGCTTGACCTTGAGCTCCACCCAAAGGTTGATGAATCATTACACGAGAATGAGGCAACCCTGATCTTTTACCCTTTTGACCAGCACACAATAAAACCGCAGCCATAGAAGCAGCAATGCCTGTACAAATGGTAGCGACATCGGGTTTGATGAATTGCATGGTATCATAAATCCCCAATCCAGCATACACGCTTCCGCCTGGTGAGTTGATATATATCTGGATATCTTTTGACTTATCTGCACTTTCCAAAAATAATAATTGAGCCTGAATAATATTGGCTACATTATCATTAATGCCAGTACCTAAGAATATGATCCGATCCATCATCAAACGCGAAAAAACATCCATTTGGGCGACGTTAAGCTGACGTTCCTCGATAATATATGGCGTCAAACTACTCACTAGGTTGTCGTAGTACAAAGAGTTGATTCCGTGATGCTTGGTAGCGTATTGTTTAAATTCTTTTCCGTAATCCATATTTATGGTTGATTTTCAATTATAAAGATACTCATTTTATTGATTGTATGCCTCTTTGATAAAGTTTTCATAAGAAACCTTTTTAGATTTTAAATTGGCTTCGTTCTTAAATAGATTAATCATTTTTTGACTCATCAATTGATCAGAGATTCGCTTGACTTCGTCTTTATTAGATAATATGCGTTGTGCAATATCCTCTAATTCTTTATGTTCAATATCGGCACGACCATATTGTAACATTTGTTTTCGAATCATATCTTTAGCAAAGTCTTGAATTTCCTCCTTTTTGAGTTGCATTTCAAATTTTTCAATCAATTTGCTTTCTATAAGTTGGTATCGAAGTCCGCGTTCTGACTTTTCATATTCTGCCGCTGCCTCCTCTTTTGTAACAGGATTTTCTCCTGCAGTTTGCATCCATTTTTTTAAAAATTCGGAAGGTAAATCAAATTTTGTTTCATCAATAAGATATTCTGTAACATCGTTTAATAATTTTTGTTCCGATTGTGTCACAAACTGACTTTCCGCATCTTCTTTTAATTTAGCTTTGAATTCGGTAACCGTTTTTACCGAATCTTTTCCAAATATTTTGTCAAACAATTCTTGGTCGAGATCAGCCAAAATACGTTCATTGAATTCTTCTAAAGTAACCGAAACCTCAACGTCTAATCCTAGGGCTTTCTTCTGTTCAATACCTAAAGCCTGCACCAGTTTTTGATCATCAGAAAATAGATTTTTGGTTTTTAGCGTAATCGTTTCCCCTGTTGATGATTTTTCAAATACACTTTTATTTTTCCTCCCTTTGACATCATCAAACGAAAAAGTAGCTTTTTTATCTATTGCTTCTTCATCATTTTTAAATGTTGCCGTAATTTCAATTCCAGGACTGACTCTTTCCGCACTTTTTAATGAACCATACTGACTTTGCATACGCTTAAGCTGTTCATTAATCATTTTTTCATCTGCCTCAACTAAATAATGGGTTAATGCTTTTCGTCCTTTTAGCTTTACTTCAAATTTGGGTGTTAAGCCCAATTCAAAATCAAAATTCAAAGTATCTGCTTCCCAATTAATATTTTCTTTAGCTTTTGGAAGAGGATTTCCTAAAATAGATATGTTTTCATCGTTCAAAAATTTAGTCAAAGATTCCTGTAAAAGTTTATTGGTTTCTTCTACTCGAACAGCCATTCCATACTGTTTTTTGATTAATCCTAACGGTACATGTCCTTTTCTAAATCCAGGAATATTAGCGCGTTTTTTATAATCCAGCAAAATTGTTTCTATTTTTGGGGCAATATCGTCTTGGTCAATAGCAACAGTAACAACTGCATTAAGCGCGTCTATATCTTTTCGAGTAACCTTCATTTTTTGTTTTTTGAATGCGCAAAATTAGCCTTTTTTTAAAGGAACGGCAAGTACAACTTAAGCGAGCTAGAAATTCAAAAATTGATCGACCAATTTTAAAAACTCTTTTGGATTTTGAGCATGTAACCAATGACCCGCTTTTGGCACAACTTGAATGGTTGCCTGTGGAAAATGATTTTTTATGTAGAGGTAGTCTTCAGGCAAAATATAATTTGATTGTTCCCCATCCAAAAATAAGGTTGACCCTTCAAAAAAAGCATTTTTATTTAAAGCTTCTCCGATTAGATGCAGGCTATTAGCAAGAGAGGAAAGGTTGATTCTCAATCCTAACTGATTTGGCGTTTTCCAAAACAAATTTTTGAGTAAAAACTGACGAATAGAAACCTCTGGAACAAATTCAGATAATTTTGAATCGACTGCTTTTCTGGTTTTGAGCTGATCGAAATCAAGTGATAACAAGCCGTTAATAATCATTTGGTGATGAATAGGGTATTTTTTTGGAGCAATATCAGCCACTATCAAGTGACTGACCCTGTTGGGGCGTTGAGTGGCAAAAGTCATCGCTGTTTTTCCACCCATTGAATGACCTAAGAGGATACTCTTGTTCAGCTGATGATGATCGATATACTGCTTCAGGTCTTCAGACATCAATGAGTAGGAAAAATTGTTGCTGTGAAAACTTCGTCCGTGATTACGTTGATCAATTAAATGTACTTGATAGTCTTCAGACCATTTTTTAGCAAAACTCTTCCAATTGTCTGACATTCCTAAAAAACCGTGCAAGACCAACAATGGGGTTCCCTTTCCAAAAATTTGACTGTGTAGCACCTATGAAAGTTTTGATAAGTATTGATTAATGACATTTTCTAATCCGTAATACAAAGACTCACATATTAATGCATGACCAATCGAAACTTCTAACAAATCAGGGATGTTTTGTTTAAAAAAAGAAATGTTTTGTAAACTCAAATCATGTCCAGCGTTTAGTCCTATCCCCAATTCCTTTGCTTTTAAGGCTGCGCTTACAAAAGGATCAATAGCTTTTTTAGGATTAGATGCATATTGACGAGCAAAGGATTCTGTATATAATTCTATTCGATCTGTACCGGTTTCTTTGGCTCCATCAACTTGCGCTTCATCAGGATCTAAAAATATAGACGTTCGAATCCCCGATTTTTGAAAAGTTTGAATAATTTCTTTTAAATGATTTTTGTGTTTCAACGTATCCCAACCTGCATTTGAAGTGATGGCATCTTCGGCATCTGGAACCAAGGTTACCTGATCTGGTTTAATTTCAATGACTAAATCAATAAAGGAAGACGTTGGATTTCCTTCAATATTATATTCGGTAACGATGGTTTGGGGAAGATCTTTAGCATCTTGATAACGAATATGCCTTTGGTCGGGGCGCGGATGAACCGTTATCCCTTGTGCTCCAAAAGACTGTATATCTTTTGATACCTGAAGTAAATCAGGCACATTTCCTCCTCGAGCATTTCTTAATGTTGCAATCTTGTTAATATTAACGCTAAGTTTCGTCATTACCTGTAATTATTGAACAAAAATACAAACATAATTAGAGGTTTTTGTTGTTTTTTCATTAATTTGGCATCTATAAAGAAAAAGTGTTGAAAAAATCGCTGACATCCATTGAAGCATGCCTCGTAGTGAGTAAAACGGCAGATAAATTTTCTCTGAGCGAATTGGTACAAATCATTGAACTAGAGTCAGGTAATATTCTTTCAATAACTGTGATTCATGGTTTAAATATTAACGCTCAAATTACATTACATTCTGAAAACTTGAATACAATCATTCGATCGATACGTCGGTATGATTATACCCTCATTAGTAAACATGATGAAGATGAAGAGCTTGAATCTCTTAACCATAATGCCGCTTACCTAGACAAGTATTTATCTCTTTAACTGGATATTATGAAAGTTGCTGTTTACAGTTTACTTGACTCTGAGAACACGCAAGAAACATTTGATGATTTCCTACGAGTGTGTGAAAAGTTTAATTTTGAAATAGCTTTCGAAATTTCTGTTTTCAAAAAAGCCAACCTAAAAAAAGGTAAAACATTTAGTTCACACAAAAATTTAGATCCAGAAACTCAACTGTTTTTTTCTATCGGAGGAGATGGAACCATGTTACGAGCCATGCGATTTATTCGCGATAATGGCATCCCAATGATCGGAATTAATTCAGGGCGTTTAGGATTTTTGGCTACGCTTCAACCGCAAGAATTAGAAAAATCTATGACTTGTTTTTCTAAAGGGGAGTTTTACATCGAAGAACGAATTCTTCTCACTGTCGAAGTGGATAAAAACACAGATGATGAACTAGAAATGTTTCCTTTAGCTTTAAACGAAGTAGTGGTCAGTCGAAAAAATACGACGTCAATGTTAAGTATTCATACGGAAGTCAATGGAGAGTACCTCAATAATTACTGGGCAGATGGTCTTATCGTTGGTACACCTACAGGATCGACTGGTTATTCGTTGAGTAGTGGCGGACCTGTAATGGCTCCAGGGTCCAATACTTTAATTCTTACTCCAATTGCACCACATAATTTGAATGCACGCCCCATGATTATTTCAGGTAATTCCACCATAGTTATATCGGTAACGGGACGTGAAAAGAGTCACCTCTTGTCCCTTGATTCTCGATTGTATTCATTAGAAAATAAAACAAAAATTCAAATCAAAAAAGCAGATTTCAATATAAATATTGCCCATTTAAAATCAGATAGTTTTTTTAAAACTTTACGAACTAAACTTCTTTGGGGTGAAGATAAACGAAACTGAAAACAATAAATTCTCCATTTTGATGTTTTTGTAATACATTTCAGAACGTGAAGAAAAAAATAACATTCTTATTTGTGTTACTCACCATTAGTTGGAGTTCAGCTCAAATGCACGAAATAGGTCTTTCTTTTGGGGGAACCAACTACCTTGGAGAAATTGGAAACACCGCCTATATTAACCCCAATGATCTCTCTGTAGGAATTGTTTATAAACGAAACTTTACCACTCGATACTCTGTGCGTGCTGAGTTGGGGTTGGTCAATATAAAAGGAGACGATTTAGATGCCTCAGATCCTGCTCGAAAAACAAGGGGGTTGAATTTTGAAAATACGCTTTTAAAAGCTGGAGTAGGTTTTGAATTTAACTATTTTGATTTTGATCTATCTCGGTTCGGTTCTAATTGGACTCCTTATTTGCACACTGGTATTTCTTTTATGCGATTCCAAAAACAATCATATGATCGTTTTGGTATCTCCAAAACTGCGGAGTCAACAAGTTCAGCAAGAGCAATTAGTATTCCTATGACACTTGGAGTGAAATACCGCTTCACAACCTCTCTAATCCTCGCAGCTGAGTTAACAGCAAACATTACAAGTACGGATGCGTTGGACGGAGCTTATGGGGGAGTTTCAGAAAATGAATCTCAATTATCACGTATTTTAACAAGAGATTGGGTTATATTTACGGGCTTTACGTTAACATATTCATTTGGAAGACCACCATGTTATTGTGACTAAAATGATACCAAAACAAAATTTTGATTTAGATAAAATCCCGAAACATGTGGCCATTATCATGGATGGAAATGGTCGTTGGGCAAAATCCAAAGGAAAAAATAGACTCGATGGGCATAGAGCAGGGGCTTCATCAGTGAGAGTCGTTATCGATTCTGCTGTAAAAGTTGGTATTCAACACTTGACTTTATTTGCTTTTTCCACTGAAAATTGGAATAGACCTAAAATCGAAGTCAACACGTTAATGCGTTTATTAGCAAAGACCTTAAAGAAAGAATTACACTATTTGAATAAAAATAATATTCGCCTCAATGCCATAGGACGAATTGAAGCTTTACCTGTTAAAGTGCAAGAAGAACTTCAAGAAGTCGTCCAAAAAACAGCACATAATGATGACCTTTGTTTGACGCTGGCATTAAGCTATGGTGCTCGGGAAGAAATTAAGCAAGCCGTTATAAATATTAGTCATAAAGTTAAAAATAATATAATTTCAATTGAAAATGTTGATGAAACCATAATAAATGAGCATCTTTACACGCAAAATTTACCAGACGTAGATTTGTTAATTAGAACCAGTGGTGAAGTACGTATTAGCAACTTTTTGCTTTGGCAAATAGCTTACGCTGAATTGTATTTTACTGATGAATTATGGCCAGATTTTAATGAAGAATCACTCAACAAGGCAATTGTCAATTATCAACAAAGAGAAAGAAGGTTTGGAAAAACCAGTGAACAAGTCGATCTATAGATTATTTAAGAAGTTAATTCTTGTATTTCTGATACTGTTTTTTGGAACAGTTTTGGGTCAACAAGGGGCATTCGATAATGGAAAAACTTATACGATCAACGAGATTATCGTTACCGGAGTAAAAAGTTATAGCAAACAGACTGTGGTAGCCTTTACTGGGCTGAGAAAAGGCCAACAGATTCAGGTTCCAGGTGAAGAAATCAGTGCAGTTATCAATAAATTATGGAAATTAGAACTTTTTAGTGATATTAATTTTTACTTATTAAATGTAGATGGTAATCAAGCCGATATCGAAATTCATATTGAAGAGCTACCAACATTATCTGACTTTGCCATAAATGGGATAAAAAAAGGAAAAAAGGAAGGTATTATATCAGATACAGAACTCAAGAAGGGGAAAAAATTAAGTGAAAGCTTTATTTCAAATACCAAAAACTACATCACCAATAAATATAAAAAAGAAGGTTTTCTGAACACCAAAGTCACCATTGACACAAAATCAGATACTATTGGTTCGAATGCTGAGAAGATGTTAATTTATATTGATAGAGGGGATCGAGTTAAAATACGAACTATTAATATTGAGGGCAATGATGTTATTAAATCAAAAGTTTTACGAAAAAAGTTAAAGAAAACAAAAGTTAAATTTCCTGGTCGATTTTGGAAAAAATCAAAATACATTGAAGATGATTTTAAAGGCGATTTGACCAATCTCTTGGACTATTATAAAGAAAAAGGTTATCGAGATGCACGAATTTTATCAGATTCAATAGCCATTAATGATAACAGTATTGATGTTAATATTAAATTATTAGAGGGAACTAAATACTATTTTGGAGATATTAATTATTTAGGTAACACCGTATATAGTGACAACCAATTAAAAAGGTTGTTAGGTATTGAAAAAGGGGATACTTACAATGGTGTTTTGCTTCGGAAACGCATAGCCGATCAAACTAAACCAGACGGAGAGGACATCACAAATTTATACCAAAACAATGGGTATTTATTTTCATCCATCAATCCTGTTGAAATTAGTGCCGAAAATGATACCATTAATTTTGAGATTCGAATAACAGAAGGAAAACCTGCATTTTTTAATCGTATTTCCGTTGTAGGAAATGATCGCACAAATGATCATGTCATTTATCGCGAAATTCGTACAAAGCCTGGCGAATTATACAGTAAAGATAAAGTGGTTCGGTCGGTACGGGAGTTAGGTCAGCTTGGGTTTTTCGATCCAGAACAAATTAGCCCTGACTTTAAAAATGTTGATCCCAACGCTGGAACCGTAGATATTGAATATGGCTTGGTCGAAAAAGGAGCCTCTCAGATCGAACTTCAGGGAGGTTATGGAGGAGGTGGATTTATTGGAACTTTAGGTCTGTCATTTAATAACTTTTCCATTCGAAATCTCAGAAATAAAGAAGCTTATAAGCCTGTTCCCATGGGAGACGGACAGCAGCTCGCATTGCGTTTACAAGCAAGTCGATTTTATGAAACATACAGTTTTTCATTTGCAGAACCTTGGTTAGGGGGTCAACAACCTGTTCAGCTTTCTGCCTCTATCTCACAAACAACCCAGTATCGCTACAATTATCGAACACGACAAGCCGATAAAAACCAATATTTTAAAATTCGTGGGGTGAGCTTCGGGTTAGCCAAACGACTTCAGGTTCCGGACGATTACTTTACGCTATCCCAATCTATTGGTTACCAGTACTATGACCTAAACAACTATTTTACTGGCTTATTTACATTCGGTAATGGTGTTTCAAATAACTTATATTATTCAGTAGCTCTTTCTCGCAATAACACCTTCACAAATCCCATATTTCCATTAGGTGGTTCATCATTTTCACTGAGTGCCAAAGTTTCTTTTCCTTATTCTTTATTTAATGACATAGACTACGAAAACTTAGGGGAACTACCTGAATATCAAACAGAAAGTGGAGATCCAGATCAAGCAAAAATAGATCAAGAAAAGTTCAAGTGGTTGGAATTTTACAAACTAAAATTCGAAGGAAGCTGGTATTCACGGATTGTGGATAAGTTAGTTTTAAAAACCCATGCAGAGTTCGGCTATTTAGGAGCCTACAATGCGGATCGTGGAATAATTCCATTTGAACGTTTTTATTTAGGAGGAGACGGGATGTCCCAGTATGCTTTGGATGGACGTGAGATGATTGCCCAAAGAGGATATGAAAATCAATCTTTATCTGATCAAGACGGCTCAACGATTTACAATAAATTTTCTTTAGAGTTGCGGTATCCAATCACCCTAAAACCTTCTGCATCTATTTATGCATTAAGTTTTTTGGAAGCTGGTAATGGTTACAACAATTTTCGGGACTATAATCCGTTTGATATTAAACGATCAGCAGGTTTTGGAGTGCGCATATTTATGCCAGCCTTTGGTCTTTTAGGAATTGATTTTGGATATGGATTTGATAGTGATCAAGTGGGAGATCTTAATGCGCACGGATGGGAAACACACTTTATCATAGGTCAGCAATTTTAATGGATTATGAATCGTTTACTTATTATTCTCTCGATCGTTTTGTTATTAAACATTTCGGTTTTTGCGCAAGCCCCAGTACGTATAGGGTTTTTGGATATGGATTGGGTTTTAGAACAAATAGATGATTATCAAGAAGCTAACAACCAATTAGATGCGAAAATTCAAGAATGGCGAAAAGAAATTGAACTTCAACAAAAACAAATCGATGCACTCGAAGATGCGCTCGACTTAGAACGTCCCTTACTGACCAACGAAATTATTGAAGATAGAGAGGATGATATTTCCTACGAACAAGAACAGTTAAATGCCTTAAAAACCAAACGGTTTGGTACAGAAGGGCAATGGTTAGCACAAAAAGTTATTTTACTCCAACCCGTTCAAGATGAAATTTTGGAAGCTGTCAAAGAAGTAGCCGAAAATCGAAAATTAGATTATGTTTTTGACAGAAGTGCGGAAATTATCACATTTCATTCCGAAAAAAAATACGATATTAGCACTCTTGTAATACGATATATCGAACAAGAAGATAAGAAATTGGCTCGGGAAGCACTTATTGAATCTCGAAAAGAAGAGCAAAGGGCAAACAATCCTGCAGTGGAAAATCGCAGAAAAGCAATTGAAGCTCGTAAAGCTGAACGTGAAAAACTTCTTGAAGAACGTAGAAACAAGGCGAAAAATAAAAGGAATAACAAAAAAGATGTTCCGTCTTCCTCAAAGGAAGAAGAACTGACAGGCAAAAAAGGTACTAGTACCGAAGTGTTGCCCGAAAAAGTAGATCGAAAAGCTTTAGCTGAACAAAAGAAACAAGAACGCAAAAAAGAAATAGAACAAAAGAAACAAGAACGAATAAAATTATTAGAAGAACGAAAAAAAGCTTTAGAGGAAAAACGAAAAAAATCTGAAGAATCTAAATCCAACAAAATCAAAAATTAATTTAATATAAATATGAAACCTGTATACTCTATTCTTGCTACTGTAGCTTTGGTATTTTCAACTTTTAGCTTACAAGCACAAACAAAAGTGGCTCACATTGACTTTCAAAAATTAGTAAGCGAAATGCCTGACGTTCTTGCTGCTCAAGAGGAAATTCAAAAACTTGAAAAAGATTACACAAATGAAATTGAAGCATCTTTTAAAGAATATCAAACTAAATTACAATCTTATTCTGCAGAGGCTGAAAATCAAACCGACGTGATCAATCAGGCACGTCAACAAGAATTGGCCGGAATGGAACAAAACATTCAACAATTTCGTCAAACCGCAGCCCAAGACGTCCAAAAAAAGCAAGCCGATTTATTACGTCCACTTATTGAAAAAGCACGAACTAGTGTAGAAAGTGTTGCTAAAGGTCAAGGTTTTGATTATGTTCTTGACTCAAGTGTTGGTAGCTCTGTATTGATGGCAAATGGAAAAGACCTTATGGCTGATGTAAAAACAGCTTTAGGGATTTAGAATCTTGTTGCTATTATCAAAATATTTCATACTGCCCTTGTAGGGC
Source organism: Flavobacteriaceae bacterium (assembly GCA_965659665.1). Taxonomy (GTDB): domain Bacteria; phylum Bacteroidota; class Bacteroidia; order Flavobacteriales; family Flavobacteriaceae; genus CBFHWU01. Next base: position 78,329 of record CBFHWU010000027.1, on the reverse strand, counting down.
AGTTTTTTTTTACTTTTGTATGATGCACGACAACCCTATAGGCATTTTTGATTCTGGAATAGGTGGACTCAATATTTGGCAAGAACTTCAAACATTATTACCGAATGAACATTATATCTATGTAGCTGATAATATGTATGCGCCATATGGAAATAAAAGCAAAAAAATAATTTGTCACCGTAGCTCTTTAATTACCAATTGGCTTTTACAAAAAAAATGTAAATGTATTGTCGTCGCTTGTAATACAGCAACAACTAATGCCATCAAAGACCTGAGAAAGCATTACCACATTCCTTTTATTGGAATTGAACCTGCCATAAAGCCTGCAGCTTTCCACACCAAAACAGGGTGCATTGGAGTCTTGGCAACTGCTGGGACACTTGCCAGCAGTCTATTTAATCAAACTGCTGATTTACACGCTAGGCATCTAAAAATTATAGAACAAGAAGGCAAAGGGTTGGTTGAATTAATTGAAAAAGGAGATATTACCTCAAAAAAATTAATTGATTTACTGAGTTTTTATCTAGATCCCATGCTAGAAGCAGGAATCGATCACCTAGTATTGGGCTGTACGCACTATCCTTACTTAATTCCAACATTAAAAACCCTTATCCCCAAAGAAGTCACCATTGTAGACTGTGGAAGAGCTGTAGCTAAACAGACATTGAATATTCTTGAAAAAAAAACAATTAAATCGAGGACTTCAACTACAGGTCATACGTTGTTTTACGCGACTGGTGAGTACCATGATTTACAACGGTTTATTCCCGAAAATAATACGGCTGAGCGTGTATTGATTTAACGAAACCAATCGGCATACATTAAATAATTATCAGCAATGCGATTAATTTCACCTGAAATAAGTTCTTGAGATATACTTTTAATTTTTTTTGCTGGTACTCCCCCATAAACTGTTCCTGAGGCAACTTTTGTGTTTTTTGAAACTACAGCACCTGCAGCAATGATTGAATTGGATTCAATAACGCTTCCATCCATAATGATTGCTCCCATTCCTATAAGTACATTGTCCTTTATTGTACAACCATGAACAATAGCATTATGACCAATAGAGACGTGATTTCCAATACATGTTGGTGCGGTTTGATACGTGGCATGAATAACTGCACCATCTTGAATATTAACTCGGTTTCCAATGGTAATAGAATGTACATCTCCACGAACAACGGCTTGAAACCAAATTGAGCATTCATTTCCCATAACAACCTCTCCTATAATGGTGGCGTTATCAGCAAAAAAACAATTTTTGCCATAGGTGGGAGTTTTGCCTCTAACACTACGAATTAACATGTTTTAAATTTACAAAAGACATTCATATTATATACCAACCTCTTTATGTATTTTTGTATAAAATATAGCTATGTTCCGTTTTAGTATTGAATCCACAGATTCCCCTGCCCATATCGTGTTTAAAGCCAATAACGATTTGGTTATTCAACCGATTTCATGTGTTAATATTGATCAAGCCAAAGATTATCCGCTGATTCAACAGCTTTTTTATTTACCTTTTGTTAAAAGTGTTTCTATTCGACAAAATCGAATCACGGTTGAACGCTTTGATATATTGCAATGGGGCGATGTGCAGAATGAAGTAAAAGAACAGCTTGAATCGTTTCTGAATGAAGGAGGCTTAATTCAAAAAACAACTGTTCAACAAACTGCAGTAACTGTATATGCTGAAAGCACCCCTAATCCTGCTGTTATGAAGTTTGTTGTTAATAAACCACTTACCCAAACAGCCGCAGAATTTAAAAATATTGATGATGCCAAAGATGCACCTTTAGCGGTCGCGTTATTTCATTTTGCGTTTGTAAAAGAAATCTATCTGAACGAAAACTTTGTGTCAGTTACAAAGTACGAAGTCTCAACATGGGAAGAAATCGCCGTAGAATTACGAGAGTTTGTACGTGAATATGTGGCCAGTGGTAAAGAAATCATGAGAGCCGTTACCACAAAAAATCCCCCTCAAACTGAACAAATTGAATATACAGGAATTGATGCAGAAATTATTTCTATCTTAGACCAATACGTTAAACCAGCTGTAGCTTCGGATGGAGGAAATATTCTCTTTGAATCTTATAACGAGAATGAAAAATCTGTACAAGTTATTCTTCAAGGAGCATGCAGCGGATGTCCTTCATCTACCTTCACCCTTAAAAATGGTATTGAAACTATGTTAAAGGAAATGTTGCCTGGAAAAGTTAATCAAGTTATTGCCATTAATGGCTAAAGAATTTTCTTTTTAGGTAACGAAAACTGAAAAGGTTTTAAGTATCGCGGTTCAAAATAAGCTACATCAACGAAATCAGAATTGACAAATTTTTGTTGACTCAACCTGCTCATGTGTTGGGATGAAGGGAAGTATGAAGATGATAAAATGGTAAGGTTGGAATGTGAAGGGATTAGATCCATACATTTTTTAGCCCCAGTCCCTAAGAGTAAAACTTTACCTTGTTCTAAATAATGGGTAAACGATTTTTTGTTGATGACGATCGGAGCGGCATCTTCTATCAAATTATAATATTGATCATAAACTGCCGCATACACTTCATCTCTTCGGGCATCCAACATGGGGATCACTTTACCCTTTTTTACTTCAACTTGTCGAGCCAATAATTCTAGTGTTGGAATTGCAATAAGCGGCAAATTGAGACTAAAACATATTCCTTTAGCGGCAGCAACTCCAATACGCAACCCCGTATAAGATCCTGGACCTTCGCTTACAGACACCGCATCTAATTGAGAATAATCAACTCCTGATGATAACATGACCTTTTCGATAAAGGGGTGTAAATCATGTGAATGACGGTACTGAACCAGATCATTAACTTCATGAAAAGAAACAAGGTTTCCCTTATTAGCTAAACTTACTGAGCATAAAGTAGTCGTGGTTTCAATATTTAAAATTACTCCCAATGAACTAAGGTATTTGAAACGAAATTAATCTAAATCGATGGGTAAGCCAAAGTAAAACTCTAAAACTTTAAGCTTGAAAATATAATCATACTTGGAACGCAATAATTCAGATTCAGCAGCCTCAAGACGCAACTTGACTTGCGTGAATTCAAAGGCTGTAGAAGCCCCAACTTGAAATCGATTCTGAGCGTAGAGATAAGCTTTTTGACGAGATTCCAGTGTTTTAAGTGCAGCATGATAGGCTTTAAGTGCTCCCCTAGCATCGTTATAGGATTGATTGATGGTGTTTTCGAGGTTGAGTTTTTCTTGTTCGAGTAACGACTTACTTCTTTCGATATTAAGCTGACTACGTTTGACATTATTTTTAGCTGAAAAACCATTTAAGATGGGAACAGAAAGATTAAGTCCAAAATTGTGCCCGTCATTCATTTTAAACTGATCTTCTATGGAAAGAGGGGCAACCACTTTTCGTTGTTCAAATACACTATAGACCAATTCATTGCTAGAGCCAACGTACCCAATTGGGTTAACCGAAAACTCTCCCGTTCCCACCAGCCTATCGGCGTAACTAATCCGAGAATTGTATCCATAAAAAGCTGAAATCCGAGGTTTGGTCGCTGCTTTTGAAAGGGCTAAATTAGCTTCAGAAATTTCTATATTCGTAATGGCCAATTGGATGTCGTTACGATTATTAACCGCTACCTGATAAAGTTCATCTGGTGATTTATTAAGAATATCTTCTTTTCCTATTAGAAAATCTTCTTCTGCTATTTTGAAATTTGCATAATCAGTCACAAGTAAAAGCTGTGCCAAAGCAATAGTGGCAATACGATAAGCATTCTCAGATTGTACAAATTGTTGTTCTTGTGCCGCCAAATTTGCCTCTACTTCAAACAAATCTCCTTCGGGAAGTACACCAGCCAAAACAAATTCTTTTGTCTGTGAAACTTCTTCTGTTGTGATCTGAATTTGTTGCTGTTGAATACGAAAATTTTCTCTACTAAATAAAAGTTGTAAATAACTATTGGCTACCAATAACGAAATATCGTCTTGCATATTAGCCAATTGATATTGACTTGCTAAAATATTTAAATTGGATCGTAGTAGCTGATACACCTTTTTTTTTCCATTGTATAAGTCTAACCCTACATTGACGGACATATTGGTAAATTGAGTAGTTACATCTTCTAACAACCCCGTTGTAATGTTTTGATTAAGTCCAATATTCCAAGAGTGGCTGGACGATAGGTTTAAAGAAGGTAAAAACTGTCCAAGGGCATCTTTTTTTTCGATTTCCGCTCCCAGCATGTCGTAGTACGACTGTTTGATTTGGATATTATTTTCAAGGGCATGTTCAATAGCCCTTTTTAGGGTCCATGGTTGATTATTTTGGGCATTACTTTGAATAAGCGAAAACACACAGCACAAAATAAGAAGTATTTTTTTCATAAGATTTTTATTAGGCCTCATCGTCTTCACGGTCTTCTGTTTTGTTCCATACTTTAACCTTATCTTCTGCATTAATCCCCTTTAGGATTTCTACATTAATTCCGTCAGATAAGCCGAGTTCAACATCACGACGCTCAAACTCCTGATCGTCGATCATAATTTCAACATAGGGGTCTTGTGTTTTTCGATCATACTGGATTAAAGCCTCTCTTAAAGAAATAGCACTTTTCTTCTCTTCCAAAACTATGGAAGCATTAGCGCTATATCCTGCACGAACAAAAAAATCGTCTTTAAGCTCTACATCTGCTTCAACTTTAAATTGAACGGTTCCTTGATCCTCAGTACCTTTAGGAGCAATGAAACGAAGAACTGCCTTGAGCTCTTGATCATCGACAGCACCCAAACTTATTTTAAGAGGTGTGCCTATTTTAAGTTTTGCTACTTCAGCTTCGTCTACTTTCCCTTCAAAAATCATCTTATTTAGATCTGCTATGGTGGCAATAGTAGTTCCAGCATTAAAATTGTTGGACTGTATGACCTGATCACCTTCTTCAATTGGAATTTCAAGAACAGTTCCGTTTACTCTTGCAAGAATATTAGTATTTGCTAAGTTAGCCCCTCTTAAGGAACCTTCTTTTATAATCTGAAGGTCACTTTCAGCATTGAGAAGTTCTTGTTGAGCTTGTTGGTACTGTAATTCAGTAGATTGAAATGCTTGTTCAGCAACAATTCCTTTTTCAAAAAGTTTTTTACTCCGTTCATATTCTCTTTTAAAACTAGCCAACGCTATCGTCGCATTGCGAACTCGCCCAGCCGCTGCATTCAAGGATTGTTCATTGGGAACAACTTTGATTCGGGACAACAAATCCCCCGTCTGTACTTGATCACCTTCTTTGACATAGATCGTTTCTATAATCCCTGAAATTTGAGGTTTTATTTCAATTTCGTCTTGGGGAATAAGTTTGCCCGTGACAATAGTTTCTCTTTTGATATCGACTTCAAAAAGTTGTTCTGTCTCATAAACGAGGGATGATTTACTATTGGTTTTAATAAAATAAGCTGTAGCAAACAAAACACCACCAATAAGTACAATTAGAAATAGGGTTTTTATAATTTTCATAATAATGAATTTAAATTTTATTCTTCTCTTAAAGCATCAATAGGTTTTATTCTTACCGCCCTTTGAGCAGGGATAAGACCAATTAAAGTACCTAGAACAGTCATAATTAAAAAAACTATTCCAATATACGCTAAAGGTACTGTGGGGTTGGTATAAGGAAAATCTGTGTTATCGGCTGTTAAAACATTAATTCCGGCCAACAGAAAAGATCCTAAAACAATACCTAAAATTCCAGCTATGATAGTAAGGAATAGAGATTCTAAAATGATTTGATTTCTTATTTCAGAAGGGGTTGCTCCCAAGGCTCTTCGTATTCCCAATTCTTTAGTTCGTTCTTGTACAGAAATCAATAAAATATTCCCAATTCCGACCACTCCTGCAATAATGGTGGCTATACCAACGATGAGCGATAACAAGGTCATCCCTTTTGAAAACCCTTTAATTTTATTAAAAATTTCACCTAAATTAAACGACCCTAGCGCACGCTCATCATCAGGGTGAATACGATATTTTTTTCGTAGTGAGGCTTTAATTTTTTCTTCGACCATTATAATATCAGCATCGTCATAGGCCGCCAAGGCAAACCAATCAACTTCATTAGCTCGGTTGTATAGGTTTTGAAAAGTGGTAAAAGGAATAAAAATATCTGAATCGGTTTCAAAACCACCTCCAGGGATAAAGCGATGAATCCCAATTACCTGAAAAAAGACATTATTGATTCGAATATATTGACCAATTGGGTCATCATCTTTATCAAATAATTCGGATTGGGTTCGTTCACCAATTACACATACTTTACGACTATTTTCGATATCTGTTTGATTGATAAATCGTCCCCCGTCGTAAATTTTTTTAGTGGCTATCTTGGTAAATATGGGGAAATCCCCATAAATCGCATATTCTCCGGTTTTATTGGCTTTTACCACTGTTGAGCCCCTTTGACCAAAGATCCCTCGAGCGTTTCTGGGGGCAATATATTGTAGCTCAGGAACTCTTTCTTTTAAATAGGTAACATCTTCCAACTTTAGTTGAATAGAGCGTCCTGTTTTAAAACCCTCATAAGGTATACTAGTTTGTTGTGCCCATACAAACATGCTATTAATTGCAATGTTTTCAAATTGACGTTCAAAACCATTATCCAATCCTTTTGCTGTTCCAGAAAGAGCAATATAAATAAAAATACCCCATAACACTCCCACAATTGTAACCACTGTGCGCAGTCGATTTTTTTGGATTGAACCAAAAATTTCTTGCCAAGTATCTCTGTCAAAAATAATTTTAAACATTAGTCATTTCTTAAGGCTACAATAGGTCTGATTTCGGCTGCACGTTTAGCAGGAATATATCCAGCTATAGCACCAAAAAGAATTAATATAATTGTTGCCGTTATGGCTACATAAACATCAATATAGGGGTTAATTATAAAATAATCCTCTAAGCGAGTGCCAATAATTTTTAAGGTAATAATTCCTAAAAACAACCCGAAATAACCAGAAATAATAGTAATGAGTATAGATTCTTGAAGGATCATTCCTATAACCTCTTTTGGTGTAGCTCCTATAGCCTTTCGAATTCCTATTTCTTTGGTTCGTTCTTTAATCACATACACCATAATATTACTGATCCCTATAATTCCTGCGATAAGAGTTCCTAATCCTACAAAAGTTACTATAAGTTGCAACACTCCTGCAAATTGTTGGTTTTGTTTTAGGTCTTGAGATATATTTCTTAAATAAATTCCTCCAGAATCAAGTGGGTTTATTTGATGTTTTTGTTTTAAATATTTTCTCATTTTATTTTCTAGGTCTAAAGCCCCTGCGTAACCTATTTCAGGATAAAAAGCAACAATCATCATATCAATGAAATCTTTTTGACCCGAAAGTTGTTGTCGGGTAGTAAAAGGAATGTATAACATTCGTTCCTCGTTATCTCCTCCTTGATCACTAAAAACCCCAATTACTTTAAAGGCACTTCCAATGACTTCAATATATTGACCTAAAGGGGGATCGTTACCAAATAAATCTTGTGCCACTAGTCGACCAATTACAGCAAACTTAGTTTTATCTTTTACATCTTGCGCTGATATGTAACGCCCCGATTCAATTATGGTATTTTCAGCAAACTGATGACCTGGTGAAACACCTAGAACGGGATAAAGATTACTTTCCGTTTTATAGCTGACCAGACCGCTTCTAGTTATTCGAGGAGTAATATATTGAATTTGCTTGGGAAATTGTTCCGTGATATTAGTTAAATCTTCGTTTTTAAACTGTATTGAGCGATTAGATTTAAAGCCCTTGTATGGCTTAGTAGTTTTTCCGCTATACACCGAAATAGTGTTGGTGGCGTCATCCAAGAAAAACTGTTGAAAAGCATTTTTAAGCCCATTGCCAAAACCAAAAAGAGTAACAAAAATAAAAATTCCTAGAGCCACAGTAAATCCTGAAAGAATAGTTCTAAGTTTATTTCTTTTAATGGTTTCAAATATTTCAACCCAACGATCTCTATTCCACATGTTTTATCGCTTTTTTTTGGTGTACATATTGATCTTTAACAATTACCCCATCTTTAAGATGCACGATACGTTTGCACATTTTTGAAATATCTATTTCATGTGTAACCACTAAAATTGTTTTTCCTTGTTCATTAATTTCTTGAATTAAATCCATGAGCTCATAAGAAGTTTTGGTATCTAATGCCCCTGTGGGTTCGTCCGCTAGTAGTACTTTTGGATCAGCTGCTAGTGCTCGTGCTATAGCCACTCTTTGTTTTTGACCACCGGATAATTCACTTGGGAGATGTGTAGCCCAATCTGCAAGGCCTACTTTTTCAAGGAAGTGTAAAGCTTTTTCATGTCTTATTTTTCGGGGTATACCTTGGTAGTATAGCGGTAAAGAAACATTTTCTAAAGAATTTTTATAGTTAATCAAGTTAAAGGATTGAAATATAAATCCCAAAAACTTATTTCTGTATTGAGCAGCTTTTTTTTCATCTAAGTCTTTGATAAGAGCACCGTCCAAAGTATAAGATCCCATATCAAGTTTATCGAGCATTCCAATGATGTTTAATAAGGTAGATTTTCCAGATCCTGAAGATCCCATTATCGCTACCATTTCACCTTCTTTAACATGAAAATTTATCCCTTTCAAAACATGAAGCTTGTTGGCGCCCATGTGATATGATTTATGTAGCTCTTGGATTTTGATCATGAGGTAAAAGTCTAGATTAAGTAAATAGCAGTTGGTATAAAGTTACTTAAATAACGATATTTAGTTGTTTTTGTTACAACTTATTCTTCTTATAGAATTTTTTGTACACAATAAATCCTATCGTCCCTACCAAAACATAAGGGATTACCATCAAATATACGATGCCGTCATTGAGCCTCTTAGCTGTTTCAACATCTGCTCCACTTTCCAATACAGCTCTACACATGGCGCACTGAGCAGCAAGATCTACGGGACAAAGTATAAAAAACCAAATAACTAACAAAATTCGTTTCATGGGTAATAAGGAGATATCATCAAATAAACCACCACGCCGGTAACAGTGACATATAACCAAATTGGGAACGCAAAGCGAGCAATTTTTTTATGTGTCTCAAATTGTTTAAACGCTGCTTTGGAATAAGCCAGCAACACCAGAGGGATTAAGGCTATAGAAAGCACAATATGAGTAATAAGAATAAACAAATAAATATATTTCAAAGTATCCTCCCCTCCAAAGGAAGTAGGATCGGTAGTCATATGATAAATAATATACATCACCAAGAAGATTAACGAAAGAAAAATATTCACTTTCATTATACGCTCATGTAGGATTCTTTTTCCTTTTTTTATGGCTAGTAGTGCAACAACAAGCATAACAGCCGTTAATGCATTTATTGATGCATAAATGGGAGGTAGTTCATACATGGGTTTGGCATCAGGAATACGAACCTTAAATAGCAAAGCCACAATTAATGGAATGGCAATGGAGATAATAATGATCAGGGTATTGTATTTTTTCGATGGATTATCTTTATTCATCATTCAGTAGTTTTTCAATATCTTCTAAGAGCATTTGTGTTCCTTGTTGTAAAACGCCTTCTTCATCAATTCCTAAATAATAAACAATAGGGTTCCCAAAGGAGTCAGCACGAGAACGAATATAACCCTTTTTATCTATTAAAGCGAAATATCCTTGGTGCTCAAAACCCCCTGCAACTTTAGGATTAATAGAAGTAAAAATGTTAAATCCCTTATTGGCCAACTGAAATACTTGCTCCTTGTCGCCTGTTAAGAAATGCCAATTAGGGCTAAAAACTTCATAACGTTCAGCGTATCTTTTAAGTCGTTCAGGGGTGTCTGTTTGCGGATCAATGGTAAAAGAAGCAATTCCAAAATCATCACGAGTACCAAATACCTCCTCAAGGCGTTTCATATTGGTATTCATGATTGGGCAGATAGTGGGACAAGTTGAAAAGAAAAATTCAGCTACATAGACTTTCCCTAAAAAATCTTCATTACTTATGAGTAAGTTATCTTGGTTGGTAAACAAAAAATCGGGGACTTTTTTTACTTCACCATCAAGTGTTATATAGGACAGGGATTGATGACTTAATCTAGTTTGACGCGTTGTAGTACCATCTGAAATACGATCAACAATGCGAGGGACAAAAATAATCCCAAAGATTAATAGTGTAAAAGAAACCGCAACATAGGAATACTTTTTCATCACTAATTAAATTTGACGATCAATTGTATATTTTTTTAGTGCTAAACGATACTCCGCCAAAATAACTTTTACATCATCCACCATATTGTTGTTAATATCTGCTACGGAACGTGCATCATAACCATATGAATCCGTTTCGTCTCTTCCTCTTAAAAATCCATCTTTGTCAATAATATAAACGTAGGGTGTGCTATAGTCTTCATCAAGAGTCATTCCAGTTTGTAGACTTTCATAAAGTACTTCAATCTGAACAGGCGATAAAAACACAAAATTCCATTTGCTTACATCCGTTCCGGTATTTCCTGCCAATTCATTTTTCAATTCCTGGACCTGATCCTCAGATCCTTTTGGTTGAATTATCAAAAATTGAAAATCTTCAAACTGATAAAAGCGTTTATAAATTTTTTGATTGATATTTAAAGCGTTTGATTTTTTTGGAGATAAGTCGTCGCCTAAAAAACCTAAAACACTGATATTTCCTTTAAAACTATTTTCTGAATAGGTTCCAACGTCGATGACCGAATTATTAATAATTGGGAGTTTTGCAAAATTATTAACTCCTGAAGCAAAAAAAAGATACACCACTAAGGGAAATACGAATAGGATGGTAAGTACTATGTATTTCTTCATGAATTCATTCTAAAAGTTCCAGCTAACAAATCCGTTGGACATTACATTAAAAATATAATCTGCTTCTAATAATAGGATCCACATCAAATAGGGGATTAGTATTAATAGGGGTAACACTATAGAATTTGTGAAGCTACCTTTCTCATCTCGTAAATGCATAAAGTCCCATGCAATATAATAAGCCTTTACTATGGTAAGGATAATAAAAATCCAATTTAACCATTTCATTCCCAAAAAATATGTCAACAAAAAAGGTGGTTTAATTATCCCAAGAACAACTTCGATAATTGTAACGAAGGATAAAAAAATGAGTACCCCCCAAATTTTTTGTTGGTTGGATTTAAACGTTATAAGTCCTCTAAAAATAGATAATTTATGTTCTGTTGCCATATTAAACCAAATAAAAGAAAGTAAATACAAATACCCAAACTAAGTCCACAAAGTGCCAATATAATCCCACTTTTTCAACCATTTCATAATGGCCACGTTTTTCGTATGTTCCAATGACTACATTAAAAAAAATGATAGCATTTAAAATCACCCCCGATAATACGTGAAAGCCATGGAAACCCGTGATAAAAAAGAAAAAATCTGCAAATAAACGATTACCGTATTCATTTCTTATAAGATTTGCTCCTTCAACAACGTGAACAGCCTGAGCTACCTTCTCTGCTGATTTATTGCGATCTAAAATAATTTTATGTCCCGTTTGTAAATCAATTTGTTCAGATTTAACACGCAGTTTAGGGTTGGCAGCAAATCCAGTGGCGATTTCCTCAATCGTGTAAGTGGGTAGGTTAGGTTCACTCACATACCATAATCCGTTTTTACTTTCATGTTGGGTTCTGATTTGAGGCATCTCTACAGCAATATCTTTAAGCCCAACACGCTTACCCGTATCGGCATCGACAAATTGTATAATTTGTCCTCCACGAGTTTCTAAGGAGCCGTATTCCCCTTTAATAAAGTTTTTCCATTCCCAAGCTTGTGATCCCACGAAAATTGCACCTCCTACAATAGTCAGTAACATGTAAAAAGCTACTTTATTTTTTTTCATTTGATGGCCCGCATCTACAGCTAACACCATTGTAACAGATGAAAAAATAAGAATAAAAGTCATCAAAGCGACATAATACATTGGAGCGTCTACGCCGTGAAGAAAAGGAAAGTGGTTAAAAACTTCATCAGCTATGGGCCATGAGTCAATATTTTTGAATCTTGAAAAACCATAAGCAGCCAGGAATCCAGAGAATGTTAAGGCATCAGAAACGATGAAAAACCACATCATCATTTTACCATAACTTGCATTAAGTGGCTTATTACCTCCACCCCAAACGCGGTCATTCTCGGATTGGTTAACTAGCGATGCATCCATAAAGAAATGTGTTATTTGGTGAACAAAAGTACATATTTATTAAATCAAAAAATATAAAAACAAAAATAAATACAACCATAAAAAATCAAGAAAATGCCAAAAAGTATGGGCTAATTCAAAACCTAATGGGTTTTGCTCGTATTTCTTTTTTGAATGGTTGAATAAAACAACAGACAAGACAACAATTCCTGCGAGTAAATGAGCCAAATGCACTACTACCAAAATATACAAAAAAGAAGTGGTTACCGTACTTTGGACACCAGTAAAATAATATCCTTTTTGAATAATTTGTCCAAAACCATTAAACTGCAACAAAACAAAAATCAAGGCGAGTAAAAGGGTAAATATTAAATAGGAAGAGACTCGTTTAAGGTTACTTACTTGGAGTTCTTTTTTGGCACGCCAGAAAGTAATGCTACTCAAAATGATGACTAGTGTACTCCAATAAAAAGGAATAGGTAATTCAAAATTTGAAAGCCAATCGGGACGAGCCTTACTCACAATATAGGCACTTGTAAGTCCAGCAAATGTCATCGTGATACTAATCATAGAAAACCATAGCATCATTTTTTTAGCTCGGATATTTTGTTCTCTGGTAGCCATTATATCATATTATCAATTACATAAATTATTTGGATAAGTGAAATGTATAAAACACTTACAAGCATCAACTTTTTTGCAGATTGATCATTTAAAGTGGAGTATAATTTTAAAGAAAATCTAAGCATCGTCAAGCCGAGTAAAGCAATAATTATGGCAGCAAAGACCGATAGTTGCAAAGTCCCTGTTAGACCAGTGACTGGGAAAACCGAAATCACAAGCATCCAGAGGGTGTAAAGGATAACTTGAAGTGCTGTACTTTGGTCTTTTTTTCCTGTGGGAAGCATATTAATTCCTACACGCTTGTAATCATCATGCATCATCCAACCAATAGCCCAAAAATGGGGGAATTGCCAAAAAAACTGAATCATAAATAAAACTCCTGATTCTATTCCAAAAGACCCCGTTGCCGCAACCCATCCTAACATAAAAGGAATAGCCCCTGGAATAGCTCCTACAAATACTGACAGTGAAGTTTTGGTTTTTAAAGGAGTATATACGCTTGTGTACAAAAACATAGAAATAGCCCCAAATAAAGCTGTTTTTGGATTTAATACATACAACATAACTAAGCCAATTATGGCTAGAAAAGTTGCTATATAAAATCCTAATGAAGCCGACATACGTCCTGCAGGAATAGGTCGGTTTTGGGTACGTAACATTTTGGCATCTAGGTCACGTTCAATTACTTGATTGAAAGCATTTGAAGCACCTGACATGCAATAACCTCCAATTATTAGTAAGACTAGTTCGGATACAAGCCAAGATTCTGTCCCCAAAAAATAACCTGCGACACTTGAAAAAACTACACTTAAAGTGAGCCTTGATTTAGTAATCAAAAGTATATCAGACCCTAGCCTTAAGAGTAATGCATATTCAGTATATAATTTTGAGCTGGTTTTCAACATCTATGATATCAATAGCAAAGATACAGCACAAAAACAGCTTTGGCAAAGTTGAACGATTAAAAATTAATTCAATTTAAAGGAAATAGGAATCCCGTAGGGAACTCGAACTGCTCTTCCCCTTTGTTTTCCAGGGATCATTTTAGGTAATTTTTTAATAATACGCTCTGCTTCTTGGATCAAGTTTTTATCAGGCCCTCTTGATCTAACTTCTTTAATCTCTCCATTTTGGTCTATGATGAACAAAACATTTACACGGCCTTGAACTCCCATTTCCTGAGCAATCTCTGGATATTGAAAATTATCAACAATAAATTTTTGAATACTCGTCTGAAAACACTCTTTTTGTTTGGTTTTTGTTAGGCGTTCACAGCCTGGGAAAATTGGAGCGTCTTCAATAACAGCAAATGGAACTTCCACTTCAAAAGGAACTTCGACTACTTCAATATCTTCAATTATTTCTTCCTGACTTGTTTCTGTGGATTCTATAATAGTTTCTTCAATTTCCACTTCATTATCTACAACTTCAATAACTCGCGGTGCAGGAGGGGGAGGTGGGGGAATTGTTTTGATGTGTTCAGTCAATGGTACTTCCTCAACATCATCATGTAAAATATCAAAAGTTTGAAGTGAAAAATCTTCTCTTCCATAGGTTTTCCATTCTACTGCTTTCCAAGAAATAAACAACATAGCACATAAACCAATTGAGAAATACAGGCTACTATTTCTATTTAAATCTTTTTTTGGGTTTTTTTTGACTTTCATAAGATTAGATTTTGGGGTCTATAATGATTTAGGGTTCTCAGTATAATTACCAAATAATGTGCCAAAAAAAATCCCGATTAAAAAATCGGGATGTCGTCTTATTATTGTAACCTAAAAGTGATAGGTATACTAAAAGGAACCCTTACTGGTCGTCCGCGCTGTTTTCCAGGGGTCATACTTGGAAGCTTAGAGATAATTCTATTGGCTTCTTTTTCTAAGTTTTTGTCAGGACCGCGAGTTCGTATAGCAGTAATAGATCCATCTTTAGCAATGGTAAACTGAACATAAACTCTTCCTTGAATACCCATTTCTTGTGCTATTTCAGGATATCTAAAGTTTTTACTAATATGTCTTTGCATCTTTTGTTGAAAACAATTGCGTTGTTCTGCTTTAGATACTTTTTCACAGCCAGGAAAAATAGGAACATCTTCTATTATTGCGAATGGAACGTCTACGTCAAAATCTTCTTCAATTACCTCAACTTCTTCAATAATTTCTTCTTGTGTGGTTTCTGTAGATTCGATTATGGTTTCTTCAACTTCTTCTTCGTCTTCCACTACTTCGATAATCTCAGGAGCTGGAGGAGGAGGAGGAGGAGGAGGAGTTTTAAGTTGCTCCGTTAATGGCACTTCCTCGTCGTCGTCGTCGTCGATATCCAAGGCTTGGTAGGCGTAATCGGACTGGTCATAAGTCTTCCATTCAATAGCTCTCCATGAAATTAGAAGAACAAGACAGAGTCCAGCAGCAAAATAAAGGCTGCTGTTATTTCTCAAATCAACTTTTGGATTTTTTTTAATTTGCATAATAACAAGCTTTATAAAAAGCTAAAATAACGATTTTTAAATCAGAACTACAAAAGTCGACTCACAAATTTTTTAATTTTAATGCTTACAAGTGTTCCCAAGAGTACCCCCATAATATTGTAGCCTAAATCTACATAATCTGTAGTTCTGTTAATAGGTAACCATCCTTGTAACAATTCTAATATCCAACCTAATGAAATTAAACTAATTACAGTCAAATAAGAAAATTTGAAGGGGGGTTTTGTTAAAAGGATGTTCCACATAACTGATAAAACCGTATACGCCCCAACGTGCAAAAGCTTATCCGAAAAATTAAATGTCAGAGGAGATATCGTTTTTAAAGGGGTTAAACTCCCTATTATGATTACAAGAGAAATAATTATCGTTAATACAAAGAGGATTTTTTTAATCACTCAAAAGTTTTTTGTACTCCTCCGCATCTAAAAGATCGGTGAGTTGCTCAGGATGAGATAATTGAATTTTTATCATCCATCCTTTACCGTAAGGATCTTCATTAACCTCTTCGGGAGTAGTTTCTAAATTATCATTGAACGCAATAATTTCGCCACTTAGAGGGACAAACAAATCAGAAACAGTTTTGACGGCTTCAACTGTCCCAAATACTTCTTCACGATCTAAGGTTTCTCCTAAAGTTTCAATTTCAACATATACGATATCCCCTAACTCTCGTTGTGCAAAATCGGTGATCCCAACGGTAGCAATATTTCCTTCAATAGATATCCATTCGTGGTCTTTGGTATACTTTAATTGTTCAGGTATTAGCATAAGAAAAAAGTAAATTAAACCCCAAATGACGTTAAATTATTTTAATTTCCAAAATTATATCGCAAGGTTATTCCAGAGCGGATATTGGTTTGTGGAAAAGCAGTAGATATGGCAAATTTTGAAAAGGCATGATCATAGAAAAATAAAGCTGTTAGATTTCTAGTCAATGCATAATCAGCCGAGACTTTTAATGACCATAAACGTTGACCTGCTGTTACTTGGTTATTTAACAAATCGAGATACCTTACAATGGTAATGTTATCACGAACAGATAAATCGGCTTTCAGGTTGATATCTCCTTTTAAGGTAGTACGTTTGCCTCCAAAATTTGTTGTAAATGGAACCGATTTAATTCGATACCCTAGCCCTAAAGAGAACTCATCTCCTGTCGTTTCAGTCAATAAATTATTGTCTAAGCTTAAAGAAAGGGCGCGATCTTTTTTAATTTCAGTGGAAAATTGAAGGCTATTTTTCAGCTCAAAATCAATTTTAACTAAGGGGTTAAACTGTTCCACTAAATTAATATTGGTGTAGGTAATCTCATTTAAAAAATTTCCCGAAATATCAACCAAATTTGGGATTTCTGCATTATAATCTAAATTAGTATTAAAAGCATTGATGGTATGACTCGCTCTGTATCCGTGAGTGATTGAAAATCGTTTAAAATTTTTCTTAAAAAACTTTAATTTCATTAATCCGGTGTACTGCAAAGACCAATTAGGCAATGGTGTTTTGCGCGTAGCACTTAGGCTTACTTTATCGGGGTCAGCTCCCGAATAAGCAGATAAAAATGCAGGGATCAATACCGCTTGATTACTTTTTCCATATCCTCTTGGAAAACCATCAGCATCCAAATCCGTTGAGGGAATACCTCGTTGACGAGCCAAGCGTTGGGCAATGATAATTCTGTTATCTCGCAAATCGTTAAAGGTTTGCCCCTGTTCACCTGTTTTGTCAAATGAAGTTTTTAGAAGTACTGTTGAAATTTCAAAATTTCCATATTCTACAGGGGACATCGGGATGTAGATACCTTGTGACACTTCAAAATTTTCAGCAGTATTTTGGGAAAACATTCGACTACCCGTCAATTCTAGTTGAAGACCCTCCAACAAATCAATATCGGTACTATATGACCATTTGGTATTATGTACTTGTGTGTATTGTTGGTTAAAATTAGAAAATTCGGTTAGCCATCCTTTTTTTGCCGCCTCAAACCTTAGGTCTTGTTGGCTCCCCAAGGCAAATGCCAATCCAGGGTTGGCCGTACCAAAAAATCCAACATTCTGTGTATAACCAGGCAACACCGTTCCGTTATTTTCACTGTAATTAATTTGAAAACGATCAAGTGCTGTGAGAATCCCTATCAATGAATTCATAACCCTTACTTTAGTTTTCTTTTTATCAGAAGCTTTGGTGTTCTTTTTGAGCTTCAGATCTTTATATAACGATTTAAAATTAATCGTTCCATTGAGCGTATGTGTATTGGCATTTTGAATAGTATTAACCACCCCCAACGAATCGCCGTTTTCGTCAATAACTTCACTTAGGGCAGAAGATCCTCTTTGCCAGTTAAAGTCACCTGTATAATTATACGTTCCATTAATAAAATCAATAAAAGGAACAAATCGAAAAGGAATCTCATAGGTAAGTCCAAATGACTGGTTATATCGGTTTTGTTCTCCTGTACTCCAAAATCCATCCCAAATATCCAGTTGAGTGTTAATATTTGTATTTCCTGAAGCATCTTCATCAATATAATTACGAATAATGTTATTACTGCTTGCAGAAAAATCAAATCGCAAGGAATTCGTCAAAGAATGATTCATCGTAAATATCCAATCAAACAAATAGTTACGCTGTTGAAGTTCGGGTAAAGCCAACTGATTTCCTGTGTCTATTCCTTCAAGATAAACTTCACGAAAACGTTGACTATTAAATGAGCGATTAATATTTGCGCCAAGGGATATATTATTTGGTATAGGGTTAAGATTAATGGATCGTAGCCAATCAAGGTATTTTTTTCCTGTTAAAAACTCCCACTTCTTAAATGGTTCGAGCATAAATGGTTCAAAAGAATACTGATAGCCAGCACCTGTTTTTACATTTTGAAAAGTAAAATCTTCAATTTCGTAATCATGGCGTTTTTCTTCATTAAATGAATATGAAAAATCTAGATTTTCAACATCAAAGAAGTTTTTTTTCTGATTAGGGCTTCGTTGTTTCCTAACTCCAATGAGGTTGATGCTTTTAATTTTGGTGTATGTAATTGCTTGATCTCGAATTGAGTCACGTTGGGTGTTTCGCTCAGCATTATCCAAGCGATCTTGGAGCTTTAAATCTTGGTAAAACGGATCATATTCAGGAGTAATAAACTCTTCTGAAATACTGTAATTTACTGGAAGTTGGATCCTCCATTTTTGAGGAAGAAGTTGTCCAACATTAACATTTGTTGTAAACCCATAGGCTCGAACATCCTCTTGACTTCTTTGGTTTGGAGTTTGGTCAATATTTCCAAAGCCAACCGTCGAAATATTTCCGTTAAAATTGATGGTAGCAAAGTCAGCAAGATTCGCATCCATAGAAGCAATAGCTGCCCATCCCCCTCGTGAGTCAATTTCAGATAAGCGTAATTCATTGAACCAAACTTCACCTGAGAGTTTTTCTCCTGTGGAAGTAGAAGGGTTTTTGACTCCCACCATAATAGTGCGTATTTGACCTAAAGTAGGATTTCCTTTAATGGCAATTTTATATTTATGATCCCCTGGTAAAGAACTTATTGGGGTAAACTCGTCAATAAGTTCTAAATCTTCGTTATAATAGGTTGCTCCTTGTAAATTTCGATTCGTGATGGATTTAGCTTTTATGGTCGTTAACCATTCCAACGGGATATCAATGGAATTGGAATCGGGTTGCCATACTTCATTTGCACTCAATCTATTAGAAACGCCCTCCGTATAAGAGGTGGGTTTAATAGGTACCTCAATTTGGTAGTAATTTTCTGAAAGATCAGTTCCAATACGAATAAACCCAACCATACGTTTATCAAATTCCTCACTAGCTCCCTCACCAGGTAATGGAATTTCATTGGTAATAGATTCTGCATGAATAAACATTTTCAAGCGTTTGTATTGACGCATGTCAATATCTATATTTTTATATACTCCTTTGGAGTCCTCTGGTTCCAAGTTAAGCACTTGAAGGCTTAAAGATTGCTCATTTTCACGAATCAGATTATTGTAATTATTTAATTGTTCACGTTCAATTCCTGGCGGGAGTATATAATTAATTGGAATACGATTTT
This sequence comes from Flavobacteriaceae bacterium, assembly GCA_965659665.1. Lineage (GTDB taxonomy): Bacteria > Bacteroidota > Bacteroidia > Flavobacteriales > Flavobacteriaceae > CBFHWU01. The sequence continues at coordinate 58,945 of CBFHWU010000027.1, read as the reverse complement.
CATTTTCTAAAATATTGACTGATCCTGTCTCCACCGTGGTCATAGGATAGTCAATATTATCTTCGTTTAAAGGAATAGAATAACGTGTCCAATCTCCGCGTACAAGATCTAAGGTGCCGAATCGGAACACAACGGGTTTCGCAAAATCATGAACCATAATACGCATAAAGCGAATTGTACGTAAATCACTAATTCCATTTACCGCTTCAAAAAGTGGGTTAAAAGAAGGGTTTTGGTAGTAAAGCGGATTGATAGGTACCTTAAATTGTAACCAACGTGATTGGGTTACTTCTCCATTTGCCAGTTCAACATTATTGTTTTCGCGAACATCCACTAAAAATGGATGAGAGCCAACACTCATATTTTTTCGGATAGGAATTCGATATTCGAAATAGCTATCAATGGTGTTCATGGTATTGTCTCGATTCAAGTCTTCTGAATCTGGTTGAGTGTATGACCCTCTATTGTTATCTGACACCTCAATAATCGAATTACCTTCAACACCATTGTAATTTTTATATCGGTTTAATATCCCTCCTCCTGCTTGTAAAAAATACTGATAATTATCTCCAGCTGGGTCATTTTGGGGTCCATTAGTATAAATTTCTACTTCTGAAACATCATCTAACCCATCGTATCCTACATCTTGTGCGTCACGATTATCTTGGTTATCATCAAATGCATAAACCAAAGATTGAGTCGCTGGAGTTTGCCCCCAATTCGTTTGATGAATTAAAGGAATATCGTTGGGTCCAGGTAACCCATTTTCATATTGTTTTCGCCCATCTTTTAATACATCCTCTGAAATATTTCCTAAATTGAATATCAGATCTCCTAAGTCACTGTCGCTGAGGTCAGCGTCTGAAAAAGTATCTAAAAGCCAAAACTCGATGTATTCAACATTCGCTTGATCAAAATTGGTAGAGTTCATTGGTCGGGTAATTCCAGCCCAATTTTGCTTTAAATCTGACCCAAAATTTGTTGTTGTATTGTTGTTGTAAGGTCCTTTTTCTTCTGGGTAATACGCAAGATCAAAAGTGTATTGAACGGTTGATTGCCCCTGAACAATATCCTGTTGTGGAAAAATTTCGTCGATAAATATTCGGCGTGTTTCGTTTAAAGACAAATCGTTATCATTAATATCTCCAGGTCGTCGGCTGGAATAAAATATAGGATCAATGGTGTACCAAGCTAGTTTGGCTCTGTGGTATCCAGAACTTAAATCATCTACAGCAGCATCAGAGCCCAACACATTCGCAGCGGGCACACTGGACAATTTCCATGACAACACATCACGCATATCAATATTAGATTGTGCCCCTTCAAAATCATCTACATAAGATGTTGCACTACCTTCTAATTCGGTTCCTTTTGGAGTACTCGATAACAAATAGGCTGCTTCCCCTCTGAATGATACCTTGGAAGCTACTTCAGTATCAATATTGGGTAGTTTATTCACCATCCTAGTTAAAAAAGGAATTTCTTTGGAAAAGTTTCCATTAATTCCAAACATGGTATTATTAACGGGCTCTAATCCGTAGTTAGCTTTTTGAGTCAAGGGGCGTTCACTTAAATTCATTACTGTAGCGCCCATTATAAAGTTATCACTGAACTTGTGTTCGATATTAACTGCCGTAAAGCGTTTGTTTTGTTGCCCAAAAAAAGAATTATTTTCCGTAGAAACTTCAATTGGGATATTCGAGTTTCTTAGTCCCTCATCCAAAATAGTAACTCTTCCTAATTGGTAATTGACCGTATAATCAATTCCTTCTTGAAGTAATCGACCACCAGCCGTTACACGAACCGATCCACGAGGAACATTAAAAGCTCCTAAAGATATTCCATTATCCCCCCCGCTTGACTTGTACCGTCCTTTAAGTTGAAATTTATTAAACGCGGCGTAGTCCTCGGCTTCTCTTTTAGTAAAACGGTACATTTCAGCAAAAACATATTTGTCCTGATTGTCATTATAAGTTAATCTACTTTCATAATCTTCGCTAGTACCTGATTTTAACAGCTCAAAAATAAATGCCCCAAAAGGTTCAACGGAAGGAAAAATAATGCGCCCAAACTCTGGTTCCACAGTGATCCCATGTACAAAATCAAAAAAACCATCTCCTCCATTTTGAAGATCGTTGTAAACGTTTAGTTTGTCCAAACCAAACAATCCTAACAAAACCTCTTGATCTAAACCTTGTGGCCAAATCGATTCATCGACCGAAGAGATATAGTTCACTGGAGAGGGATCTGAATACAACATATTAAATACAAATCCTTCTTTTTCGAGTCGATAAGCACCAATGTTGTAGATGTTTTTCATCATTAAGTCCCAAACAGGTTGATTTACATCTGTAAAATTACTTTTCAAGAGTTTTACCATTAAGCTATTGTTACTCACTTGAGGTGGTAATGCACTTCCTTGTTGCGTTAGGGTTGTTGCTTGTACACCATCTCCTGCAAATTCACCTACTTGGTAGGTTTTGCCTTTTACAGTAAATTGATAGGCAACGGCTAGAACTTCATCATTGCTCAATTTTTGATCTAAGGATATGAATCCTAATTGAGGTTGCAATTTGTATTCGGAGGGTTGTAATTTACGTGCACTTTCCAAAACAGCATAATCTAATCCTTCTCGCACAGTAGTTGAAAGACTTCCAAAACCATTTTTGGCGGTTGCAATGTCACGAATGGAGCTATTTAAAAGTCCCGAATCAATACTTTCAGGATCAAATTGGTTGACATTGTTATCTGGGTAAGCATCAGGATTGGATGTCGTAATAAAGCTTATGGGAGGGTTCACTAGTCCAATATTTTCGTATGATGCTTCCCCCAAATCCTGAAGCGCTATTAGGTTTCTAACATTATTAGTTTGCGAGGAACGATTGGTGACCCACACCTCTACCCTTGTGATTTGAATTGGAGAATTAATATAGGGGTAAGTTTTAACAGCTTCGTCGTATTGATCTCTAAAATATTGTGCTAAAAAAAAGTGACGATCTTCCTCATAATCCAAAGCAAATAAGGAAAATTCTTCCAAGATTCCATTTCCAGAAGTCATTACTGTTTGTGATTGTGAACGTTGTTCTGAAATAACTGCTGTGATATCAGTATTTCCAAATTTTAGATCTGCTTTAACCCCAAATAAGCTCTGAGCCCCCTGAATTAAGCTACTATTAAGCGGCATGCTTACATTACCGATTTCTAGTTTTTGAATTATTCCATCTTCATTTCCACTATATCCGTCTTTTAGGCTTTTAATTTTATCTATCCGCCTTTGGGCCGCCCCTAAAGCGGGTACACCTACCTGATCAATTGAAGGAGGAAAAAATTCAAGTTTAATAAGGTTTTGAAAGTCAAAAGTAGATTGTGTGTCATAGTTAGCATTGATGCGTAGGCGAGTTCCTATATTTCCGGTAAGCCCCAAACTAATCCGTTGATCAAAGTCAAACCCTAAACTGCTTTGGTTACGAGGAGATATAGAAGGGTTTCCAGATTTTTGATATCGAATTCCAAGATCAATTCCTACTGAACCTTGAGGAGTGATGTCTATTGTTTGTCCTCCAAAAATAGATTCAAATAGTTTTGAACGAACATAAAAGTCGGGAAGTAAGTCTTTTTGATCTTCAACATCTTCACTTTGAAGTGCTTTTTGTTTGTCATAAATATACTCCCGCATTTTTTCTTCAAGGACCAAAGCACTGTACTGTTCAGCAGTAAGTGTCAAGGGCATATTTACATCTATTTCACCAACTTTAACAGTGTAGATATACAATTCAGTTTTGGGGTCAAACACATATTTTTGTTCAAATGATCTTGGTTTTTCTTTTAATGCTAATTGTTGCAAAGCAGGGGAAAGCTTTACTTGTTCATCCTGTGCGCTTAGGCGTGTGGTGCCTAAAACAAAGAGGGAAAAAGCGCTAATGTAAACCCAAACTTGGTTTTGGAAATATCCCATTATATGTACCTACAATTTGTTTAAAGCATTTTTTATAAGTCGTTCAACAGTCATATTGGGCTCAGAACTCAATAGACCATCAATCACTTTTTGAGTTTGCTTAATAGAGTACCCCAACACTTCTAAAGCAGATAACGCTTCTTCTCGTTGTGTATTGTTTGAGGCGGATAAAATTTCTGATGAATCTGAAATTCCAGAGATTTTATCTTTTAAATCAATGATGACACGTTGAGCGGTTTTTAGACCAATTCCTTTCACGGCTTGTATAGCAGTTACATTTTCAGACTCAATAGCGTGACATACTTCAGAAGAAGTCATAGACGACAAAACTATTCGCGCGGTATTGGCCCCTATTCCAGAAACACTTAACAACAAACGGAAAACTTCACGTTCGATGGATTGATAAAAACCGTAAAGGGTATGCGCATCCTCACGCACTTGTAAGTGGGTGTACAGTTTTAAGGTTTCTTCACTTCCTATATTTGCATAGGTATTTAATGAAATGTTAACCCAATACCCCACGCCATTGCAGTCGATCACTACAGCTGTGGGATGTTTTTCAACTAATCGTCCTTGAAGATGTGTTATCATAAATGAATGGATCAAAAATAAGGAATATTTTATCAAAAGAATTTATAACATTCATCTCTTTAAAAAATTAAGGTTTCGTTGCAGGCCCTTAAATTTTGTTCGTTTGATAGCACTTCGCTCAAATAAGCGTTCAAACACTTCCTCAGTTACATCGTCCCAATCTTTCTTAGTCATACTCAATAATTTGGGATGAGGATCAAAAAGAGGTTCTCGGTGTGGGGTAGAAAATTTATTCCATGGGCACACATCTTGACAGGTATCACACCCAAAAACCCACTCCTCAAAAGAACCTTTAAATTCTGTCGGAATGGCTTCTTTAAGTTCAATCGTAAAATATGAAATACATTTACTTCCGTCCACTTGATAAGGCTCTATTATAGCTTGTGTTGGACAAGCATCTATACAGGCAGTACAAGAACCACAGTGGTCTTTAGTAGGGCTGTCATATTCAAGATCTAAATCAAGAATAAGTTCTGCAATAAAATAAAATGACCCTTTTTGTTTTGTAATTATATTGGTGTGTTTTCCCATCCACCCCAAGCCGCTTTTGGCTGCCCATGCCTTATCTAAAACTGGAGCTGAATCTACAAAAGCGCGGCCAGATACTTCGCCGATTTCCTCTCGAATAATTTGTAAAAATGTTTTAAGTTTATCTTTGATTACATAATGGTAATCAGTTCCATAAGCGTACTTTGATATTTTGGGAACTGAAGAATCGTTTTGGGTTTGTTCAGGAAAATAATTGAGTAAAAGAGATACCACACTTTTCGAATCGGGTACTAATTTGGTTGGATCGAGTCGTTTGTCGAAGTAGTTTTCCATATACTTCATTTGTCCGTGATGGTTGTTGTTTAACCACCCTTCAAGGCGAGGAGCTTCTTCTTCCAAAAATTCAGCTTTAGAAATACCACAAGCGAAAAAACCAAGCCGCTCCGCATGCTGTTTAATCAGTTGAGTATGAATATGTTTTGTGCTCAAAATAACCCCGGTTGACGTCCTGTTTTTGTTCGATCCAAATGAGTATAGGCTAGGTCAGTAACTTCTCGTCCTCGGGGTGTTCGGACAATAAATCCTTGTTGGATTAAAAAAGGCTCATAGACTTCTTCTAAAGTTTCGGCACTTTCAGACACCGCCGTAGCAAGCGTACTTATTCCGACAGGACCGCCTTTAAATTTATCAATAAGAGTACTCAATATTTTGTTATCCATTTCATCCAACCCATGAGCATCGACATTAAGGGCTTCTAATCCAAATTTTGAAATAGTCAAGTCAATAGTCCCATTTCCTTTTATTTGGGCAAAATCACGAACACGTCTTAATAATGCATTAGCAATTCTTGGTGTGCCTCTGCTACGACTTGCAATTTCATAAGCCGCTCGGGGCTCAGTCGATATTTTTAAAATGGAAGCGCTTCGCTCCACAATGGTGGTCAACACTTCAGACGTATAATATTCCAATCGACAATTAATGCCAAAACGAGCACGCATAGGAGCTGTAAGCAACCCTGAACGTGTGGTAGCTCCAATAAGAGTAAACGGATTTAAGTTGATTTCAACTGTTCGTGCATTAGGCCCTGACTCGATCATGATATCAATTTTATAATCTTCCATCGCCGAGTACAAATATTCTTCGACTACAGGGCTTAATCGGTGTATTTCGTCAATGAACAACACGTCTCGCGGCTGCAGATTAGTCAACAATCCTGCTAAATCTCCTGGTTTGTCCAATACAGGCCCTGACGTTACCTTAACTTTAACACCAAGTTCATTGGCTAAAATATGTGCCAATGTAGTTTTTCCTAGTCCTGGTGGACCGTGAAAGAGTGCATGATCCAAAGCATCCTGACGTTGGTTAGCTGCTTGAACAAATACCATAAGATTATCCATCACTTGTGGCTGACCCATAAAATCACTAAATGACAAGGGTCGAAGCGCACGATCGATATCATGTTCCTCAGAACTTAAATTTTCGCCCTTGGGGTCCAAGTGTTCATTCATTTTTCAAAGATAACAAAATCAAAAACCTCCTTTAGTTAAAAAAAAATCCCTTAATAAAATCATTTGAATTATCTTTTGGTGTCAACGATAATGAAATGACATAAAGTTAGTTTCTAAATAATAATGCCTTTATTTACCAGAAAAAATGTTTTTATATTTTTATCCTTTGATCCTTCAAAACAATTACACTAGGTTTACCATTAATAATTTTTAAAAAATGAAAAAAAAAATTAAACATTTTACAAGAGAAATAAAATATAACGTCTTAAATCCATTTTTATTTAGACACATAAAGCTAGGAGTAAAATGTAGTGTTAAGTGGTATGGTAACTCTTATGGGGGATTTTATTTAATTCCCAACTTACTAAAAAAAGATTCTATTATTTATTCTTTTGGAATTGGAGAAGATATCTCATTTGACAAGGATATAATTGATGTTCATCATTGTCATGTTTATGGATTTGATCCAACACCTAAATCGATTGATTGGTGTAAAAAAAATAAATTACCGAACAAATTTCACTTCAATGATTTTGGAATATCAGATAAAACAGGTATAATGAAGTTTCATTTACCAAAAAATAAAAATCATGTTTCAGGTAGCCTAATTCATCAAAAACATGTTTCTGTTGACAATACTGTTGAGGTAAAAATGAAATCTTTTAGAGATATTTTGAGTCATTTTAATCACAACAAATTAGCTGTTCTAAAAATGGATATTGAAGGTTCAGAATACAATGTCATTGAGGGAGTTTTAAACGCAAACATTCAAATTGATCAAATTGCTATTGAACTCCACGAACGATTTTTCGACAACGGAAAAGAAAAGAGTATTCAATTAATAACCACATTAAATAATCACGGTTACGAGGTTTCTGGAATATCCCCGCTTTATGAAGAAATATCTTTTGTACGAAAAGAGGCATTAAGCGAAGTGCTTTAAAAATTTGTTTCATTAATCCTATCTTCGGAATAAAATATCTAGGGGTTAGTAAAACTAATTTTTTAACCTTATTGTCTGTTGATAGTCACTATTTCTTTCAATACGGCTACTGACTACGTTATTATGATTAAAATAAAACGCAATCAATCCCTCGTTATTGGAACCTGTATTACCATCTATTGGCATCACCCATATCATTGCTTGCTAGAGAATCGATCATACATAATTTCATTAGGGATAAACCCTAACATGGACAGCCATTATTATCAAGTTCCCCAACTTCTCTAGAGCAGTGATCATTGGTGTCTAAAACAGCATGTCATTCTAAATCGGAATCATTATCCAATAATTGAATGATTAGCTTTTGTTCACTAAGGAATAACACTTGACTAGTCTTTGGTGTTTTTAGTACTACATTATACCTCAAATTATCTCGGATTCTTATTAAATGAATAATCCCTAAAGTCTGATTTTTTATTTCAAATTGAGTGGTACTTATAGAAAATAACTATTCCTTTTCTGCGGTCTCCGAAATTTGACTAGGAATAAAAATCTCTTTCAAAGTAGGAGCATTTAAATCTATCTGTATTTTGACTTCTCCTTTTGTTTCACTAAAATGGTCAACCTATTTCTCATAAGGGTTTATTCAATTATCATTCTGAATATAGAAGAATCCCTTTTGGAACTTATTTCGACCATATAAATCCCCTTACTCAGTGACGAAACATCCATTTGGTTATTTAAAATATTAATATCTATAAGTTTACGCCCCATGATATCATAAATTTTTGCCTTCAAAACAACCTCACCTATAATCCCTCTTAAATAAATTTTATCGTCCAAAACAGGGTTTGGATATACACGAATGGATGCTGTTTGAAAATCTGTATTGCTAAGTGTTCCATCAACAGTTGCTGCAGGAGAAAACAAAGCACCATTGGCTGAGGATGCAGTGGAGTGTAGCACAAAGGGGCCTGTTACATCGGGATTTCGTGTAATGGATTGATTATCCCTAATATCCAAACCAATTGATCTTGAGTTAGTTAAAATAATAATTTCGGAGGCATTGTTTTTTACTATTACCGAGTCCCCTGTATTGTCAAGTGCTAAAACTCCGCTACTAGCGGTATGTACCTGAGTAGATCCAAAAATATTTGCAGGATTACCTCCTCCAAAAACAACATATTTTGCATGAGCTGGGACAATTGTATTATCAGGGACCGTATGTATTGGAACATTGTCTGAAATCGCTGATTCATCAAAAATGGTATAACCGCTTATGTCAAGAGGAATGTCAGAGTTATTGACAAATTCTATAAACTCATCTTCAAAATCATCTCTTGAACCATCGCCGTTGGCGTCGCCAGCATCATCTCCATTGGGTGGGTCAAAAAGAACCTCATTTAGTATCAAAGTTGTAGTTGATAAATTAATTGTCGCTAAATCCCCTGAAGAAAAGGGAGTTCCTGTCACACTAATATGTAGCGCAAATGGTCCTGTGATATTAGGGTCGCGAACAATCGATTGATTTTCATCACTATCAATTCCAATACTATTAACATCAAAAGTCAGTACTGTAACATCTGATGCGTTTTTCACAGTGATCACTTCATTTGTATTAGCTAAGCTCAATCTCCCCGATGAAGCAGTTTGAATAATATCGGCAGAAATTCCTTGTGGAGTACCTCCTCCAAAAACAACAAAAACACCATTAGCGGGGATGCTCGTATCATTGGGAACGATATGCCTAGGCGTATCGCTGTCAAAACCAGTAACATCAAATATTTTATAACCACTTATATCTAATGGAGTGTTCGAATGGTTAACAAATTCAATGAACTCATCTTGCGAAATACTCCGTGTACCATCTCCGTTGGCATCACCAACAACTCCATCTGGTGGATCAAATAAAATTTCGTTAAAAACAAGAGATTGTGCTGTTAATTGAATACAAAACAGAATTGCGAGGATTAAGTTAAAATATTTCATATGATAGATTTATGGGACACCTAAAATACAAAAATATATAAATTTCACAATTTATTCAATTCCTAATATGTTAATACATAAATATTTACTCTGTATTTGTTCTCAATATTATTCCTATATTTGATAGGAAGCTACGACTCCAAATCTCTAGTATTCTGTTTTTTTTATCCCAAAATGAGCCTATTCTATGGATATCTTTTATAAAAATTGTTTAAAATTATGATTACCAAAACAGCCTTCATTTATCTATGGCTTATCAGCTTTGTAGCTTTAGGTTACTCACAACCGTATAATTTTAAAACAATTATCGACTTAGAAACTACTGAAGTTAATGATCAGGGACGAAGCGCAACTTGTTGGAGCTTTTCGACCTCTTCCTTTCTAGAAAGCGAAATTATTAGACTAACAGGAAAAACAATCGAGCTATCCGAAATGTATCATGTCAGACATACCTATATGGAAAAAGCCTGGAATTATGTCATGCGTCAGGGTAAAGCTCAATTTCACGGTGGTGGGCTAGCCCACGATGTCATTAATAGTGTAAAAAAAAATGGATTGGTTCCGCAACACGCCTATCCTGGGGTAGTTCAAGGTGAAATGCACCATCATAAAGAAATGCACACATTAATGAAAACTACATTAGATCAGTTTATCGACAATCCGAAAAATTATAATTCCAATTGGAAAAAAGATGTTGAAAAAATATTAGATCAATATTTAGGGAAAGTAAAAGATTCGTTTAATTACAATGGAATTAAACAGACCTCAAAATCATTTTTAAAATGGACAGAAATCAATCCAGAAAATTATGTTAGTGTTACTTCCTTCCTACACCGCCCTTATTATGAATCGTTTATTCTGAACATTCCACACAATTTTTCTAATGGATATTTTTATAACGTTCCTCTTGATGGGTTAGTAAAAATTATTAATGTTGGACTTAATAATGGATACTCCCTTGTTTTGGAATGTGATGCCACTGAACCTTCTTTTATGTACAAAAAGGGAGTTGGTGTTGCAGTTATTCCTAAGGAAGAATTACTGCTTGCTAAAGCTACAACAACCATTCAGCCAGAGAAAATCATCACCCCAGAATATAGACAACAAGAATTTGAAAATTTCAATACTACCGATGATCACTTGATGCATATTGTTGGAAAGCTTAAGGACCAAAAAGGAAACATCTATTACAAAGTGAAAAATTCATGGGGAGCCGATAACAACATAAGCGGAAAAGACGGATATATGTATATTAGTCAAGCATACATCAGACTAAAGGCAATATCAGTGACTGTGCATAAAGATATTTTAGAAAAAAGTTTACTTGATTATGAATTGAACAAATAGTAAGAATAATTTTCATTCTTTTAAATCGGTACAATAAATAACAAAAAAACCTCCCAATGTAGGGAGGATTGTATATAATTAAAAAAAATTAGTGTTGAAGTTCTTCTTCACCATCAGCTAAAGGAACATTCTGAGGAACAAAATCTTCCGATTGACCAGGTTTAGAATAGTCATATGCCCAACGATGAACTTCAGGCAACTCGCCAGGCCAATTGCCATGAATATGTTTGACAGGTGCTGTCCACTCCAAAGTAGTTGAGCGCCATGGATTTTGTTCAGCTGCTTTTCCATAAAACATGCTATGGATGAAATTGTAAAGAAATACGAGTTGTGCTGCCCCAGCAATTAAGGCAAAAATTGTAATCACCACATTGACATCCGCTAGATCGTCAAAGTATGGAAAAGCGGTATTGGTATAATATCGTCGTGGCAAGCCTGCCATCCCAATAAAGTGCATGGGAAAAAATACGCCATAGGCACAAACTGCAGTGACCCAAAAATGAATATACCCCAACCTTTTGTTAAGCATACGGCCAAACATTCGGGGAAACCAATGATATACCCCAGCAAAAAGACCATATAACGCGGAAATTCCCATCACTAAGTGAAAGTGTGCTACCACAAAATAAGTGTCGTGTACATTAATATCTAACGTACTGTCTCCAAGAATAATTCCCGTCAAACCTCCAGTTATAAATGTTGAAACCAAACCAATGGAAAATAACATTCCAGGATTAAGTTGTAAATTTCCTTTCCAAAGCGTAGTGATATAGTTAAACGCTTTTACGGCTGATGGAATAGCAATCAATAACGTAGTAAAAGTAAAGACTGATCCTAAGAAGGGATTCATTCCAGAAATAAACATATGATGTCCCCAAACAATGGTAGATAAGAAGGCAATAGCTAGAATAGACGCAACCATAGCTCTATATCCAAAAATAGGTTTACGCGCATTGGTCGCCAACACTTCAGAGGTAATTCCTAAAGCAGGTAACAATACGATATAAACTTCTGGGTGACCTAAAAACCAAAATAAATGTTCAAAAAGCACAGGTGAACCTCCCTGGTAGTGCAATACTTCCCCTTGAATAAAAATATCGGATAAAAAGAAAGAAGTGCCAAAGCTTCGATCCATGATGAGTAACAAAGCGGCTGAAAGTAAAACTGGAAAAGACACGATTCCAATAATAGCTGTTACAAAAAAGGCCCATATAGTCAAGGGTAATCGAGTCATGGACATTCCTTTAGCACGAAGGTTGATAACAGTAACTACATAATTCAAGGATCCAAGAAGGGAGGAAGCAATAAAAATAGCCATTGATACCAGCCACAACGTCATTCCGAGTCCTGAACCAGGTTGTGCTTGTGGTAATGCACTGAGCGGAGGGTAAATGGTCCATCCAGCAGCAGCTGGTCCTGCTTCAACAAATAATGAGGCAAGCATTACTATACTGGAGATAAAAAACAACCAGTAAGAAACCATGTTTAGAAATCCTGAAGCCATGTCGCGTGCTCCAATTTGCAAAGGAATTAAAAGGTTACTAAATGTTCCGCTGAGTCCTGCTGTGAGTACAAAGAAAACCATGATCGTGCCGTGTATAGTAACCAAAGCGAGGTATACATTAGGGTCCATAACTCCATCAGGAGCCCATTTGCCTAAAGTTGATTCAAAAATACCAAAGGGTTGTTCAGGCCATGCTAATTGTAGGCGAAACAATAACGACATTGCAATGCCAACAATTCCCATAAATAAACCAGTAATGAGGTACTGTTTTGAGATCATTTTATGATCTTGGCTAAAAATATATTTTGTTACAAACGTTTCTTTGTGGTGATGCTCTTCAGTATGTGCTGCCATAAATGATAGTTTACTATTGAATTATATCAGCAAATGTGGATTGCTGACTCATCCATTTATTAAAATCTTTTTCTTCTTCTACAATAATTTTCATTTGCATATTGTAATGAGATGCTCCACATATCTTATTACAAAGCAATAAATAATCAAATTGATACGCATCTAAGGGTTCTTCCCCTTTAGCAATTAGTTCTTGACTGTTATCGTATCGTATTTTATTAATTTTTTCAACTTTAGCTGCCATTTCTGGGGTTTGTCTCATTTCTTCGGTAGTCATTGTGGGAACAAACGAAAATTGTGTAATCATTCCAGGAACACAATTCATTTGTGCACGGAAATGAGGCATGTAAGCAGAATGTAACACGTCTTGTGAACGCATTTTAAATATAACTTTTCTGTCTTTTGGCAAATGAAGCTCTTGTACAACTACATCATCTAATCCATTGGGGTCAGAAGAATCAATCCCAACCAAGTTACGTCCTTCATAATCATTTAAAAAACGAACATTGGCATCTCCTAAAACATTGTCATCGCCTGCATAACGAGCTTTCCAATTAAATTGTTGAGCGTAAAGTTCGATGACTAATGCGTCATCATCTTCCTCAAAATTCATAATTTCAGACCAAGTGTACAATCCATAAAAAATAAGAACTGCCAAAGTAATGACAGGAATAATGGTCCATATAAATTCTAATCGGTCGTTATCGGCATAGAAAAGAGCTTTTTGGTCTTTTTTTCCACGATACTGATATGAAAAATAATGAAGCAATGCTTGTGTAATAGTTTGCACAAAAAATATAAGTGCAAAAGAAATCCACATCAAACGGTCATAATCTTGACCGTGTTCAGAGGCTGCTTGAGGAAGTAAAACATCTCCCCATTTCCAAAATGAAAAAATAGTTATCAGGTAAATAAACACCAAAAACCCAAACATTAACTTCCCATGTAAGTCATTGTCTTTATCGTTAGCTACCTGGGAATTATCTCTTTTTCTATTGAGTTGTGAAAACTCAAATATCTTGGTGATTTGCCAAAGAGCAATCCCAGCTAAAATTAAAATCGTTAATGTAAGTAGTGCAGTCATTCGTTAGTTTCAATCTAATATTTAATACACAAAGCGTTTACTCTCTCCCATATATGGATCACCTGTAGCTTCTAAAGATGCCTTTGTTAGAGTACGGAATACGACAAACATGAATAAGCCCGCAAAAAACAAAAACCCGCCTACTTCAGCTAGTCCAATCGACCATTGATCACCAACAGTTGCGGGCATGATCATATTGAAAACGTCTAGATAATGTCCTAAAATAATAACAATACCTGCTATAGTAATGAACCAGTAATTTCGTTTGTAATCACTGTTCATTAAAATAAGTAATGGAAAGAGGAAATTCATTGCAACCATCCCAAAAAACAGCGTGTTATAATCTTCTATTCGAGTAATAAAATAAGTAACTTCTTCAGGTATATTTGAATACCAAATCAACATGAACTGTGAAAACCATAAATAGGTCCAGAACACACTGATTCCAAACATAAACTTACCTAGGTCATGAATATGACTATCATTTACGAGTGTTAAATACCCTTGTTTTTTTAAATACATGGTAATTAAGGCGATTACCGTTATTCCACTGACAAACATACTGGCAAAAACATACCACCCAAACAGAGTACTGAACCAATGAGGATCAACCGACATAATCCAATCCCAAGACATCATGGATTCTGTATAGATAAAGAAAACCAAAAAACCTGCAGAAATTCGGAAGTTTTTTTTGTGGTTCGATATCCCTACAGCTTGATCTTGTGCAAGGGAAAATTTTCGTGAGTAGTAACGATATAAATTCCACCCTGCTATATAAATTGCAGCACGAATTAATAAATCAGGAACATTAAGATAACTTACTTTACCTTGAATAATTTCGTCGTGTGCAACAACTTCAGCATCCATCCAAACAAACAAATGGTTCAAATGTAAACCCGATAAGGCTAAAATTATAAATACAATAATGGAGCCCAACAATAAATAGCCTGTAATTCCTTCCATAACCCTGAACAGTACAATAGACCACCCTGCCTGTGCAGCGCGCTGAATGGCATAAAAGGCAAGTGTTCCTAAAGAAATCATAAAAAAGAATAATGCGGCTACATAAAGTGCAGCCCAGGGGCGATTCTGCAATTGGTGCAAAAGGTGCTCGTCATGACTACTATCATGAGCATCTGCGTGCCCTGATTCTTCATGATGGTCTGAATCTTCATGATGCATATTTGCCTCATCATGATGAACAGCTTCACCATGAGCATCGCCGTGATGCGCATCCGCGACCATAGCCTTTGCCTCTTCTACGGTGGTAGGAGCTGACAAAAAACCACTTGTTAAGCCAATGGCTCCTAAGACCATCAATGCAATGGATAATAGTTGAAGTCTTTTTGAAAACGTATACATACTCCTATTTTGTTAGTTCAGCTCTTAATTTTAAAACATGTTGACCAATTTGCCAACGCTCGGTAGCATTAACTTGCCCTGCATGAGATCCCATGGCATTTTTTCCATACATCAATACATGATAAATACTTCCTTCAGTGATCTCGCGATCGGCATAGCTTGGAATACCTAAAAACTTTTCACGGGTCATTAATATTCCTTGACCGTCCCCTTTTTTTCCATGACAAACGGCACAATAAATATCATACAATTCTTTTCCAGTAGATAGGTTTTCATCATTAGTTGCTAAAGGGGAAATCAGGTTTACTTTTGCATCCTCATAACCTTCATTTGTGTTTGGGTAATCATAGGGCATCCACCCTCGAGGAACAGATCCTTTAACAGGCATTTGGGCAGAGGTACCTTCAGGAAATATTGGGGATTCCGCATAGGTTTCATATCCTACTGCTTCATACATATTAGGAAAATACTGATAGTTTGGCCTTGAGGGATCAGAACAAGAACTTGTTGATGCTATGATCAACACAAAAACGATAACTTGAAAAGCTTTTTTCATTTTTATTCCTCCTCTTTTTCGTGAATAGTTATTTCAATAGCACCTGTTTTTTTTAAAAGACTCACGAGGTCTTTTTCATCGCCTTTAAGGGCCACTTCCATCAAAAACTTATCATCCGTGGTCGCAGGTATTGGGTTTTCAGCTTGCTTGAACGGCCATAGTCTACTTCTTAAATAAAAAGTAATAACCATTAGGTGGGCTGCAAAAAAAACTGTCATTTCAAACATAATCGGGACAAAAGCAGGCAAGTTTTCTAAAAAGGAAAAACTAGGCTTGCCCCCAATATCTTGAGGCCAATCTTCTATCATAATATAATTCATCATCAAAATAGCAACAGCAAGACCTACACAACCATATATGAAGGCAGCAATCGAAATTCGTGTAGGTTCAAGACCGAGAGCATGATCCAAACCATGCACAGGGAAAGGAGTAAAAACTTCTTCAATCGTATGACTTCCCGCTTTTACGTCTTTTACTGCATGTAAAAGAGTGTCGTCATCATCGTAAACGGCATATATAACTTTTTTATTCATCAGAATGCGTTTTTTTGAATTTATCTCCAGATGTTTTTAATATAGACTTTACTTCAGCTTGTGCAATTACTGGGAAGGTGCGTGCATACAATAAAAATAAAACAAAAAAGAAGCCTATCGTTCCAATGAATATTCCTATGTCCACAAAAGTGGGTGAAAACATGGTCCATGATGAGGGTAAATAATCACGGTGTAATGAGGTTACTATGATCACAAATCTTTCGAACCACATACCAATATTGACTACAATGGAAATAATAAACGAAAACATGATACTTGTACGCAGTCTTTTGAACCACATAAATTGAGGAGAAAAAACATTACATGTCATCATCGACCAATATGCCCACCAATATGGACCAGTAGCACGATTAAGAAATGCATATTGTTCATATTCAACTCCAGAATACCAAGCGATAAAGAGTTCCGTAATATAAGCTACACCAACAATAGACCCTGTAATCATGATCACAATATTCATCAATTCGATATGTTGGATGGTAATGTAATTTTCGAGGTTGGACACCTTACGCATAATAATCAGTAGAGTATTAACCATGGCAAAACCAGAAAAAATAGCTCCAGCCACAAAATAAGGAGGGAAAATCGTGGTGTGCCATCCAGGAATAACCGAAGTAGCAAAGTCAAAAGATACTATGGTATGTACCGATAATACAAGTGGGGTTGCAAGACCTGCCAAAACAAGAGAGACTTCTTCAAAACGCTGCCAGTCTTTGGCACGTCCACTCCATCCAAAACTTAATAAGCCATAAATACGTTTTTGAAAAGGCTTTACTGCACGATCGCGTATCATCGCAAAATCGGGAAGCAGCCCTGTCCACCAAAAAACCAGAGAAACCGATAGATAAGTAGAAATTGCAAATACATCCCAAAGTAATGGTGAATTAAAATTCACCCATAGCGATCCAAATTGGTTTGGAATCGGTAATACCCAATAAGCCAACCATGGGCGACCCATGTGAATAATAGGAAATAAACCCGCTTGAATGACTGAAAAAATAGTCATGGCTTCCGCAGAACGGTTAATGGCCATACGCCATTTTTGACGGAACAATAAAAGTACCGCTGAAATAAGTGTTCCTGCATGACCAATACCTACCCACCATACAAAATTGGTAATATCCCATGCCCAACCTACAGTTTTGTTAAGTCCCCAAGTTCCAATTCCCGTTGAAATAGTATAAATGATACACCCTAGTCCCCATATAAACGCAGATAAAGCAATCCCAAAAACTATCCACCATTGCTTATTTGCAGTTCCTTCAACAGGGGCAACAATATCAATGGTAACATCATGGTAGGATTTATTACCTGTTACTAAGGGTTTTCGTATGGGTGCTTCGTAATGCGAGGCCATATACTTTTAGTTTATGATATATCGTTGTTTCTCACCTTTACTTGGTACATCACATTCGGTTTGGTACCGATGCTTTCCAACAGGTGATACATACGATCGTTTTCTTTTAGTTCTGCTACACGACTTTCTTTGTCGTTGATATCTCCAAAGACAAGAGCTTCATTTCCACATGCACTCGAACATGCTGTTTGAAACTCTCCATCTTGAATTTCACGTCCTTTTAATTTGGCATCCAAAATTGTTTTTTGTGTCTTTTGGATACATAATGAACATTTTTCCATAACACCCCTCGATCGTACAACCACATCGGGGTTAAGCACCATACGACCCAAATCATTATTCATGTAATAATCAAATTCATCGTTTTGGTTGTACAAGAACCAATTAAATCTACGTACTTTATACGGACAGTTATTGGCACAATATCTTGTACCTACACAACGATTGTATGCCATATGGTTTTGGCCTTGTCGACCATGTGAGGTAGCCGCAACAGGGCATACCGTCTCACAAGGCGCATGATTACAGTGCTGGCACATCACTGGCTGAAAGGTCACCTGGGGGTTAGAGGAAGGGTCTTCCATTTCTCCAAACGTTGAAAGAGACTCTCCTAAGCTACTGATATTGTCTTTGGTATTTAAATCTTGTTCAAAAGTTTCTTCCGCAGAGTAATAACGGTCAATTCGCAACCAATGCATGTCACGTGATTTGCGAATCTCTCGTTTCCCTACAACAGGAACGTTGTTTTCGGCATGACACGCAATTACACATGCCCCGCAACCAGTACAAGCGTTTAGGTCGATCGATAAATTAAAATGATGCCCAATCGAACGATCAAACTCTTCCCACATATCTACTTCAGGTGAAGTAACAGGCGTTTCAATATGATTTTTGGATACCACAGGAACTGGATTCCAATACTTAACATCTTTGGTGTTAAAAATCTCCAAATGGGTTTCTTTTACAATGTCACCACGACCCATCAGCGTATTGTGTAACTGAGTGCAAGCAAATTCATGATTACCAGAAACAGGCTCTAAGTTAACCTCTTGAACAAGATCAAAATTGTGATATAATGAATAAGCATTGACGCCTATTTGCATTTCCGTTTTAACAGCTGCTGTTTTTCCGTAGCCTAAAGCCAAACCAACAGTTCCAACAGCTTGTCCAGGTTGGATAAGTACGGGAACAATTAAGGAATTTTTTCCGTTTCTAATTTTAACATAACTCCCATCAAGAGCACCGTCAGATTGATTCACATTGTACAAATCAAGTGAAGCAGCGTCGGCTTTTGAAACGGTCAAGTAATTATCCCAGGAAATACGTGTAATAGGATCAGGAAATTCCTGAAGCCAAGGATTATTTGCTTGTTGACCGTCTCCAATTCCTGTTTTAGTGTATAAATTGAGCGCTAAGCCCTTATGTTGAGAACGCTTCAAAGCCTCTACTGCATTTAAAACATTATCTGAATAAATCGTACTCGTTTCAGACATTGCAGTGAAAAACCCATCATGTAAAGCTTTATTCCAAGAGTTTCCATTAAGAATGGAATTAGTCCAATATAATTTAATTTCATCACGATAACTGTTACCTGAGTCTAGCCATGAAAGCAAAACGTCTTGAAACTGCTTCGTATCGAATAAGGGCTTAATGGTGGGTTGAACAAGAGAGAAATGACGAGATGAAAGGGATACGTCACCCCAAGATTCTAAGAAATGAGGGGTAGCAGCAACCCATTGGGTAGCTAAAGCTGTTTCATCTTTTTTCATACTAAAAGCAATTGAAAGCTTTGCTTTTTTGACTGCTTCAACAAATGTTGCTGCATTAGGTAACGTGTAAGCTGGATTAATACCCGCAGTGATAATTCCTTTAATTGAGCCTTTAGATAGTCCTTCAATTACTTTGTTTACCGCATCAGCATCACCTTGACGAATTTCGGTTGTTACATTGGTATCTATGACCTTACTTAGTAAAAATTCGTTAATTGCCAAAGCAACTCGTTGTGCTTCTTCCGTTTGTAATCCGGTAACGACGATACCTTTTGAACCTGCTACTTTAAGTTGTGCAACAGCTCGGTTTACTGCTTTTTGGGTTTTAGGTTCTAATTGGACAGAAACCTCGATTCCTGTAAGTTGTTCGTAAATAGCTGCCAATACATGGGCTTGTGCAGCAGGGGTAATAGGAACCCGCACGTCGGCATTAGCTCCCGACAAGCTCATATTGGATTCAAACTGATAATGTTTTGACATGACAGCTTTTCCATGAGATTTGTGAGGGATGCGCCCTTTGGCATAACCTGATTCGTGACCACCCCCTTGCCAGTCACCTAAAATATCGCCTCCAACAGAAACAATTACTGCAGCTTTTGCAAAATCATAGGTTGGCAATGCGCGCCTTCCATAAGCTTTTTCAAAAGCGTTAAGGGCTGCGGACTCAGAAACTGCGTCATATACCACATGACGAACATTTGGATATTTAGCTTGAAAATCTGAAATAATTTTTTGTGTTGTTGGACTGGCAAAAGATTGGGTCAATAACACCACTTCGTCACCAGCTTGCAACATGGACGCTAACTCTTTTTTTGTATTAGTAGTAAACGTACTCCAACTGACATCCATTCCCGCTTGAGTGGGGCCTTGTAATCGTAACGAATCATACATTGAAAGCACAGAGGCTTGAACACGGGCGTTAGCATGGCCCTTATGTTGAGCGTCAGTGTTGTTTTCTACCTTAATAGGGCGTCCTTCTCGTGTTTTGATAAGAATGCTGGCAAAATCAAATCCATCAGCTATGGTAGTAGCGTAATAGTTAGCAACTCCAGGTCGAATTTCTTCGGGTTGAACTACATATGGAATGGATTTGTAAACTGGACCTTCGCAAGCTGCCAATGATGCAGCTGCGGTACTAAAACCAACATATTTAAGAAAATCACGACGAGAGGTAGCTGAAGACTCCAACGTTTCCTTATCCCCCAAGAAAGCATCTTCAGGAAGTTTTTCTACAAATTCTTTATGCTGCAAGTTTGTTACCCAATCACTTTCGGGATTTAATTCAGCATCACTCTTCCAATATTTTTTTTGGTTACCCATGGGGAATTCCTTGTTAATAGTGACATTTTCCACACTCCAAACCTCCCATTTGTGCTGCTGTCAATTTCTCGACACCGTACTTTTTGGAAAGCTCTTCATGAATTTTGGTATAATATTCGTTATCTGCTACGTTAACGTTAGTTTCTCTGTGACAGTTGATACACCAACCCATAGTTAGGGATGAATGTTGGTACAAAATTTCCATTTCTTCTACTGGTCCATGACATTTCTGGCATTCAATTCCTGCAACAGAAACGTGCTGTGCATGATTGAAATAGACAAAATCAGGAAGGTTATGAATCCGTACCCATTTGACTGGCTGGGTTTCTCCGGTATAGCTTTGAGTTTCCTCGTTCCAACCCACAGCTTTGTAAAGCTTCTTGATTTCGTTGGTGTAGAATTCTTTTGTGTAACCTTTTTCGAGATCTTCTTCTCCGTTATACTCTGCTATATTGACGTGACAATTCATACATACGTTTAAAGAGGGAATCCCTGAATGCTTTGAAACACGGGCAGAAGAATGACAATATTTACACTCTATTTGATTATCACCAGCATGAATTTTGTGAGAATAATGTATTGGCTGTATGGGCATATATCCCTGGTCGATTCCGACTTGCATGAGGTATCCATAACCGAAATAAGCACTAGAAAGCAAAAAGACAATTACGGTAATGAAAACCAAAAAAGTATTTTGAACATAGGCTTTCCAAATCGGTAGTTGTTTTTCTTTTTCTTCAACGATGATTTCTTGTCCATTGACTGAGGCTACTCGTTGTAGTGTACGATTGACGATATAGAGCATCCCAACAAGTAGGGCGAACACAAGCGAAAGTGCCGCTAAAATAATATTGTTGGTCACACCACCATTAGATGATGGTGAAGCAGCAACAGTTGTGGCAGTAACTGGAGGTGCTGGAGGGGTGTAATCGGTATACGCTAATATATTGTCGATATCCTCATTTGATAATTGAGGGAAAGAAGTCATCACTGACTTATTGTATTCTTCGTAAATGGCTATGGCCTGGGCATCCCCTGCTTTGATCATAGCCGTTGAATTTTTGATCCAACTGTATAACCATTCTTTATCATATTTTTGTGATACCCCAGCTAAAGCAGGACCCACCGCTCGTTTTTTTAGTTTGTGACAAGCAGCACAATTTGAATTAAATAAAGATTTTCCTTTTTGTATGTCAGCTTCTTGAGAAAATAACAGGGAGCCAAACAGCAGAGCCGTAACTAGTGGGAGTAGCGCGAAATTGGGGGTTACAAATCGGTAAAGAACCTTGTTCATACTTTATGGTCTTGATTTTTTAAAAACGCTGTTTGCACGCTTTGTAAAATACGATGACAAAAATACAACACAACCCTCATTATTAAAACAGAGTTAAAGTCTATTTTACAATTTATAACAGTTCTAAATTAATGTGTTAATATGTTGTTTTCAAGCCTTTTATATAAATTGTGTTTGTTTATGGTTAAACAAAAAAAAGAAAAAAATTGACTCTTAGTTTTAGGTAGTGTTATCTTGCACTAATGAATATAAATCAGAGTTGTTTAGGATGTTGTTTATTTCTATTTGGAATTTTTGTTCAGGCCCAGCAAGCAGAAATTCAAATAATTGAGCCCAATGGCTTGAATGAATTAATGATACTTAAAACCGACATTAATCGTCAAAACTTTGAAAATAGGGCTTTTACCATTCAGATTTTTTATGGCGAGTTTGATAAAGCTCAAGTTCAATTAAAACGTTTTGAACTTTTATTTCCAAAGATAAAAGCGGAAATAAGTTTTGAAACTCCTAACTACAAAATCAGGGTTGGAGAATACAAGATACAACTAGAAGCTGAAAAAGATTTGAGGAGGATCAAAAGAGCATTTCCAGCTGCTTTTGTATTGAAGCCTAAACTTTTACTTTAATTTTTTCTTAACCGCTATCTGTTGGTAAGCCTCCAAGAGGTCTCCTTCTTTAATATCGTTATAATTTTTGATTTGTAAACCGCAATCATATCCTTTTGAAACTTCTTTTACATCGTCTTTAAAACGTTTTAAAGACTGAAGAACTCCTGTAAAGACTACAACACCATCTCTAATAATTCTAATTTCTGAATTTCTAAATATTTTACCATCCATTACCATACATCCTGCAATTGTACCAATTTTGGATATTTTAAAGGTTTCTCTAATTTCAGCACTCCCCGAAATTTCTTCTTTAAATTCAGGTGATAGCATTCCTTCCATAGCGTCTTTAAGATCATTGATCGCATCATAAATAATAGAATAGCTACGGATATCTATTTCTTCTTTATCCGCAACTTGACGAGCAGTACCAACAGGTCGGACATTGAATCCAATAATGATCGCGTCTGATGCTGAAGCGAGTAATACATCGGATTCGGTTATAGCTCCTACTCCTTTATGAATGATATTAACTTGAATTTCTTCAGTGGATAGCTTTTGGAAGGAATCCGTCAAAGCTTCAACCGAACCATCGACGTCTCCCTTAAGGATAATATTGAGTTCTTTAAAGTCCCCTAACGCAATTCGTCGGCCAATTTCATCGAGTGTAATATGACGTTGAGTTCGAACAGATTGTTCTCGAACCAACTGTGTACGTTTAGCAGCAATTTGTTTGGCTTCTTTTTCGTCATCAAACATATTAAACTTATCCCCTGCTTGAGGGGCACCATCTAATCCTAAAATAGAAACAGGGGTTGATGGTCCTGCTTCTTTAACTTCTTGACCTAAATCATCTTGCATTGCCTTCACCTTGCCACTGTGTCTTCCAGCCAAAATATAATCTCCTATTCTGAGAGTTCCCGACTGAACCAGTACGGTGGATACGTATCCACGACCTTTATCAA
The DNA here is from genome assembly GCA_965659665.1 of Flavobacteriaceae bacterium. Taxonomy (GTDB): domain Bacteria; phylum Bacteroidota; class Bacteroidia; order Flavobacteriales; family Flavobacteriaceae; genus CBFHWU01. The sequence continues at coordinate 35,396 of CBFHWU010000027.1, read as the reverse complement.
GAAAAGCTTCTACAACCGACCCTTGGGCAAATCGATAGGGATTCGCTTTGAGTTCTAAAATCTCAGCCTCTAAAAGTACTTTTTCTAAAAGTTCATTAATTCCTGTTCCTTTTTTGGCTGAAATATCATGGGATTGTATTTTTCCTCCCCAATCTTCAACCAATAAATTCATAGCGGCTAATCCTTCCTTAATTTTATCAGGGTTTGCATTAGGGCTGTCTATTTTATTGATGGCAAATACAATGGGAACTGATGCAGCTTGGGCGTGACTTATGGCTTCTTTTGTTTGAGGCATAATGTTGTCATCAGCAGCAATGACAATAATAACCAAATCCGTTACTTGAGTTCCTCTGGCCCGCATGGCGGTAAAAGCTTCGTGACCTGGAGTGTCTAAAAAGGTTATCGATTGACCGCTTTCAAGAACAACACTGTAAGCTCCAATATGCTGGGTAATACCTCCCGACTCCCCCGAAGTTACATTTGCTTTTCGAATGTAATCTAATAAAGATGTTTTTCCGTGGTCAACATGCCCCATTACCGTAACAATCGGAGCTCTAGGAATCAAATCTTTAGGATCGTCTACTTCTTCAACAATAGATTCTTCAATATCGGAGGTAACAAACTCTACTTCAAAGCCAAACTCTTCTGCTACTATTGTTAGAGTTTCTGCATCTAAACGCTGATTCATGGTAACCATGATTCCCAAAGTCATACAAGTTGAAATAATTTGAGTAGAAGCAACATCCATCATGGTAGCTACTTCCCCAACAGTGACAAATTCCGTGACTTTTAATACTTTACTTTCCGCTTCTTGTTGAGCAATATCTACTTCTGAACGTTGTCGATGCGAATCACGTTTTTCTTTGCGATATTTTGCCCCTTTTGATTTGCTCGTTTTTCCTTGAAGTTTTTCGAGGGTTTCTCTAATTTGCTTTTGGATTTCTTCTTCTGAGGGCTCTTCTTTTACAACTACTGGGCGGGTGATAGTCTTTTTATTCCCTTTATTTCGTTGTTGTTGACGTTGATTGGGCGATACATCTTTTGAAATTCGCTTTCGTCTTCGCTTATTGCGATCTTGATCTTTATTACTTGAGGTGGTGGTGGGTTTTTTATCAAACTGTTTTAGATCAATTTTCTGACCTGTAGATTTTATTCCACTTAGCTTTTTGTACTTTGTTGTAATCGTACCTATTTTTTCATTATCCACGTCCTTTTTGACGGGCTTGGGTGCTTCCTCTTTTGGTTTTGCTGGTTTTTCAACAATAGGTTGTTCAGCAATAGGTTGTTCAGCAATAGGTTGTTCTACATTTTTAATTGAAGGTTTTACTTCACGCTCGATCGGTTTTGAAACAGGCTTTTTTTCTTCAATTGAGGGCTTGGGAACTGGTGCAACTTCGGTGGGCTTTTTAGGAGCTATTGGCGGGGTTTGTTTTTCAGCAACTATTGGAGGTTTTGGTTTGGGGTTCAAGTCAATTTTTCCAACAGGCTTAGGCTTGGCAATCTCAGCTCGAGCTTTTATAACGGAGGGTTCTTTCTTTTGTTGAACTTGATCAATTTGCTGGCGAATCGCTTCTTTTTCTTTGCGTTTTTCTTCTGCTACTTCAAAAGATGCTTCTTTTTTAGAACGGTCGGTCTGAAATTCGTCCAATAACAAATGATACTCTTCGGTCGAAATTTTTGACGTAGGTCGAGCATCAACTTGATGTCCTTTACCTGCCAAATACTCAACCGCTCGATCTAGCGAGATGTTGAGCTCGCGAAGTACTTTGTTAATTCGTATTGTTTTAATTTCTGACATAAAAAAAATTCTGGTGCAAAAATAGAAAATTCAACTCTTATTAGCTTGAAAATTCAGCTTTCAATATATTTCTCACCTCAATGATTGTTACTTCTTCGAGATCGGTACGTTTAATTAAGTCGCTTATGTCCTGTTCAAGAACACTTTTAGCAGTATCTAATCCTACTTTTTTAAATTCTTCAATAACCCAGGCTTCGATTTCGTCACTAAATTCAGTAAGTTCGACATCTTCTTCGACTCCTTCACGAAATACGTCAATTTCATACCCTGTTAACTGGCCTGCCAAACGGATATTAAACCCCCCTCGTCCAATAGCTTTAGACACTTCATCTGGGTCCATGAAAACTTGAACTCGTTTTGTTTCTTCATTTATTTTAACTGAAGTCACTTTAGCTGGACTCAAAGCACGTGTAATAAATAATTGAGTGTTATTGGTGTAATTAATTACATCAATATTTTCATTTCCTAACTCCCGGACAATCCCATGAATTCGTGATCCTTTCATTCCTACGCACGCCCCAACAGGATCAATACGATCATCATAAGAATCTACAGCTACTTTGGCTTTTTCTCCTGGCACACGCACTGCTTTTTTAATGGTTATTAATCCATCAAAGACTTCAGGAATCTCTTGTTCAAATAATTTCTCTAAGAATCGTGGAGCTGTACGAGACATGATAATACTCGGTTTACTTCCTTTTAGCTCAACACTTTCAATAATCCCTCTTACATTATCCCCTTTACGATAAAAATCAGAAGGAATTTGACGATCTTTTGGAAGCACGATTTCATTGCCTTCATCATCCAACAAAATAACTACTCGGTTACGTACGTGGTGAACCTCTGCCGTGTATATTTCGCCTACTAAGTCGATAAACTGCTTGTAAATAATCGTATTATCATGTTCATGAATTCGTGCGATCAAGTTTTGACGTAACGATAAAATAGATCGTCGGCCCAAGTCAATGAGTTTTACCTCTTCAGAAACATCCTCACCAACTTCAAAGTCGGGTTCAATTTTTCGGGCTTGAGAAAGTTCAATTTCTTCGTTAGGTTCTTCAACTGCACCATCTTCAACTACTATTCGATTACGCCAAATTTCTAAATCCCCTTTATCTGGATTTATAATTATATCAAAATTATCATCCGTTCCAAATTTCTTTTTCAAAGTATTACGAAATACTTCTTCTAAAATAGACATTAGGGTTACACGATCAATAAATTTATCTTCTTTAAATTCTGAAAATGAATCGATTAAAGCTATATTTTCCATATCATTTAAATTGAATAATAACTGTTGCTTTTTTTATGTTTGAATAGTCAAGTCTATGGTTTTTGACTACCGTATGTTTGCCTTTCCCAATGGGTTTAAGCTCTCGCACTTTCCATTGTAATTCAATCCCTGTTTCATCCGTTTTGAGGAGTGTTGCTTTGATGTGTTGATCATCGTTAGTCAATAGCTGTAAAACACGTCCAATATGTTTGACAAATTGACGGGGATGAATTAGTGGAGATGTTGCACCTGCAGATCCAACTTCTAGAGAAAAATCATTCTCTTCTCTGTCAAGTTGGTGCTCAATATGCCGACTTACGGTCATACATTGCTCCAAATTCACTCCATTATCACCATCTAACACAATTCGGATATGTGCCTGAGCATCCATTTGAAACTCAATTAAAAAAAGGTCTGAATGTTGATCTAAAACCTCATGTAATAATTCTGAAACACGATCTTCAAATTGCATATGTAAAATAAAAAAGAGGACATTGTCCCCCTACCTCTATCCGTTAAACTTATGCAAATATAACACTTATTTTATAATTTCATATTTTTATCGAGATTATGGAATCATATGCCACAGCATTGCTATTTGCAATCCCTTTTTTTTTAATCCTCATGCTTGCAGAAATAGCTTATGGTCATTACACCCAAAAACAAACTTATCGTCTTATGGACACCATTGCAAGTTTAAGCTCAGGATTAACAAACATATTAAAAGACTCTTTAGGACTAGCCGTAATATTAATTTCCTATCCTTGGATGGTAGAATCTTTAGCAATAACTCAAATTGAATCAACCATAACCATTTATGTCATTGCTTTTATATGTATAGATTTTGCTTCATACTGGTCCCATCGACTGAATCACAAGATCAACCTATTTTGGAATCAACACGTCATTCATCACAGTAGCGAAGAGTTCAATATGGCTTGTGCACTGCGTCAAAGCATCTCTAATATCTTAGGGTACGGAGCGTTGTTTTTAATCCCAGCCGCTGTTTTTGGAATCCCCCAAAAAGTGATTGCTTTTCTAGCTCCAATACATTTATTTGGACAATTTTGGTACCACACTCAACATATTGGTAAACTTGGTTGGTTAGAGTATCTCATTGTTACGCCTTCTCAACATCGGGTGCATCACGCCATAAACCCCATTTATATTGATAAGAATCTCAGTGCCATTTTTTGTGTCTGGGATCGTTTGTTTGGAACATTTCAAGAAGAATTAGAAAATGTCCCTCCTGTTTATGGGGTGCTCAAACCTGTAAAAACATGGAATCCTTTTTTGATTAATTTTATTCATTTCTGGAATCTCCTTCAAGATGCATGGAACAGCACATCATGGGTGGATAAAGCTACTTTGTGGTTTCGTCCAACAGGTTGGCGACCCAAGATGGTAGCTATTAAGCATCCTCATAAAATAATTACAAATGTTTATTGTTTGGAAAAATTCAAAAGCCCAGAAACTATTTTTCTAAGAAAATGGGCGATATTTCAGTTAATTAGCACCACAATAGTTCTGTTGGTTATACTGTATTATTTTGGGTCATTGTCGTCTTTTGCATTATCAATCTCGGGAGGAATTTTGATGGCAGGAATTTTTAGTTACACTTCTGTTCTTGATGGCTGGCCGTGGTCATGGCGATTAGAGCTCATTCGTTCCATAACCTCCATCATGATGGTAGGGTGGTTATGGATAAATTTTAACTCCGTAATTATTGTTGCTATGACTATTTGGCTGCTGCCTTCAATTGTACTATCAATGAAAGAAGGGATGAGAAAGTTAAATTTTGTAAAGAACGTTCAAGAGTAAGCACTCTTTATGTTATGAAATAAAAAAATCCTCCAGAATTCCAGAGGATTTGTTGGCCTACTAGGGCTCGAACCTAGACTCTTCTGAACCAAAATCAGACGTGTTGCCAGTTACACCATAGGCCAATGAGTGCGCAAAAATAACATAAAGTTTTTGTTCAACCAATATTTTAAATTCAAATTCGAACAGCTAATCAATATTATGTACTTTAGTGGCGAAAACCAAAAAGTATGCAGATGCATTTTTCACGTTTAAATAACATCGTTGGTTGGGGCGTATTTTGCGTTGCGTTAACGGTGTATGTTCTTACTGTAGAACCTACTGCAAGTTATTGGGACTGTAGTGAATATATTGCTACTTCGGCTAAACTTCAAGTAGGACACCCTCCTGGAGCTCCTTTTTTTCAAATGATGGGTGCTGTATTTGCCAATTTCGCGTCTACCCCACAAGACATTGCGTTGTCAATTAATATGATGTCGGTATTTTCATCGGCTTTTACTATTTTGTTTTTATTTTGGACTTTAACTCGCTTGGCACAAAAGGTGATGCCCAAGGACGAAGATCTATCTCCTTTTCACACTCCTATTATTTTAGGCGTTGGACTGATAGGTGCCTTAAGTTTTTGTTTTACAGATAGTTTTTGGTTTAATGCTGTAGAAGCAGAAGTCTATGCCATGGCTACGTGTATTATGGCGGTCTTGTTTTGGTTAGGACTTCGTTGGGAAGAGGATATGAATACCCCACGAGGAGATCGCTGGCTAGTCTTAATTGCTTTCGTGATAGGGCTTTCTTTTGGCGTCCATTTTATGGGATTACTCACTATTCCTGCTATTGGAATGATGTATTTCTTTAAAAATTATCCCAATGTTACAATCAAAAATTTTCTTATTGCTAATGCCGTTTCAGTAGCTATATTATTATTTATATTCAAGCTATTATTACCCTCAACACTTGCCTACTTTGGCAATGCCGAAGTGTTTTTTGTCAATGAAATAGGAATGCCTTTTAATTCTGGAACAATCATTGCTGGTGCTTCCATTCTACTGTTTTTTGTTTTTGGATTACGATACACACACCAAAAGCAGTGGGTCAATGTCAATACCGGACTTTTGTGTGTCTTGTTTATTCTTATTGGATTTTCTTCTTGGGTAATGCTTCCTATTCGATCAAATGCCAATACCGTCATCAATGAAAATGCTCCTGGAGATGCACGAGCACTTCTTGCCTATTACAACCTCGAACAATATCCAGATACGTATCTTTTTTACGGGCCCATGTTTAGCGATATGTATGCTGGGCAAGACCCTCACACTCCCTATAAAGACGATAAACCCAAGTATGAAAGGGATTATAAAAAAAACAAATACATTATCGTTAATGATTGGAAAGATTCTCGTATTAATTCTAACAGTGCACATGAGGGACTGCTCCCACGCATGTGGAGTAGTGGAAATGCTGTAAATTATATGCGTTATTTTGGTGCAGTAGATTTCGATATAAGGCCCGAATATAGTTCTGAACAAGGTCTGATACAGTTGGTAAATGAGTTTATTGCTCGCATTAACGATGGCGAGGTAGATGCCCAAGATTATCATCGTTTTTTACAAAAATATGGCAGCTACCTTGACATTGAAAAACCTTCTTTACTTGCCAACTTGAGGTACCTGTTTGAATTCCAAATTGGCTATATGTATTGGCGATATTTTATGTGGAATTTTTCAGGACGACAAAACGATAACCAAGGAAAATATACCAAAGTTGACGGAAATTGGATAAGTGGAATTCCTTTTATTGATAATTGGCGATTAGGGTCACAAAAAAATCTTCCTGAAGAACAACTCAACAATAAAGCTAGAAACACCTATTATATGCTCCCTTTATTCTTTGGGATTTTAGGTCTATTGTTTTTATACCACCAAGACAAAAAACGATTTTGGATTACACTTGTGTTGTTCCTGTTCACAGGGTTAGCTTTAAAAATATATTTGAATGAGCGTGTTTTTGAGCCTCGTGAGCGTGACTATGCCTTGGTAGGGTCGTTTTATGCCTTTAGTATTTATATTGGTTTTGGAGTATTGGCACTTATTGAATTATTAAAGAAATATGTCTCCTCAAAAATTGCTGTCCCGCTTGTTGTATTGGTAAGCTTGATCGCTGTTCCTATGTTGATGGCGTCTGAAAATTGGGATGATCACGATCGATCCGATCGCTACACCGCTCAATCCACTGCCAAGGCTTATCTTGACTCTGTAGAAGAAGGGGTAGATGCCATGATATTTACCATCGGTGATAATGACACCTTTGCCCTGTGGTATGCTCAAGAAATTGAGGAATACCGAACAGATGTAAGAAGTATTAACACCCAGCTTTTGGCCACGGATTGGTATATCGATCAAATGAAACGTAAAACATATGAAAGTACCCCTATTCCTTCCCAACTCGAACACCATCAGTATGCCTACGGAGTTAGAGACTACATTAAATTTGAACCCATTATCGACAGTATAAGATGGGATATTGAAGATTTTATGAATTGGGTGGGCAGCGACAACCCTAGAACCAAATACAAACATTTGTTACAACAATACGGAGCCGAGCTAAATTCTATTCCAAAAAGCACCCAAAATCTTGTTTATTACCCTACTAATAAAATTCGTGTCCCTGTAAATAAAGATAATGTTCTGAAAAGTGGAATTGTAAAAAGTGATGAAGCTGAACTTATCGTGGATTATATTGATATTGAATTGCCTACATCAGGTTTGTACAAAAATCGTTTGATGATGCTAGACATCCTCAAAAATAATGATTGGAAACGTCCTATTTATTTCACAGGCGGAAGTTTTGACGACGAAGAATATTTTTGGATGAAAGAATACCTCCAATTGGAAGGATTAGTCTATAAATTAGTTCCAATTAAGACCCCTGCAAACCCCCTAAACCCTTATCAAATGGGGCGTATTGATGCACTAAAAATGTATTCTATTGTTAAGAAATGGGATTGGGGCAACTCTGAAAGTCCATTCATTTATCACGACCCTGAAACTCGAAAAAATAGTATATCATTTCGTGGAAATCTGTCACGTTTAGCCGATGCGCTGATCGAAATTGGTGAAATCGAAAAAGCAACTGAAATATTGGATTTAGGAATCGAAAAAATGCCTATCGACTATTTTGGTTATTACAGTTTAGTGACTCCTTTTATAAAGAGTTATTACAATACTGGTGAAGCCGAAAAGGCCTGGAAAATAGCCTCTGATTTGTCCATAAAATACATCGACCGATTAGAGTATTATACAGGACTATCTCTAAGCGATCAAATACCCATAACGGAGGAAATTTTAACAGATATCGAACGTTTTCGATCTGTAGTAGATGAAGTTGCTATTGCTCAAGATCCAAATAGTGGAGAGATGATAGAAAATTTTCGATATTATTCAGAAGCTTTTAAAAAATTTTATGGCGAATATGATTATTACACCTCTATGAGTTTGTATTTGACTACCTTATTACGGCAAGGTTTACCTCTTCAAGCCATGGATTTATATTTATCTATAGCTCAATCCTATCAAAACCGTATCGAATTGTTTCAAGAAGTTCCCAATGACGAACTTTCGTATTATGCAGAATCAATACAACTCGAAATTGAGGGATATCGGGCTGAGTTAGCAGTTTTGAAAAGATATGCACCAGAAGAAGCGTTTACAGTCGAGGCAGAAGCTGCATTCGAAAATTCGATCAAACGCTATGTGAATTTAGATGAAATCGCTCAATAAAGCGATAAGAGTATTGGCATCTTGTTCGCCGCTTTGACGCCATACCATTTCACCCCCTTTGTAGATCATAAGGGTCGGAAGACCTTTAATCCGCAATGCTTCCGAAAGTTCAGTGTTTTTATCAACATCTATCTTGACAACTTTACCTCGATCGCCTATAGCTGCCGCAACATCACGTAAAACAGGATGCATTCCCTTCGAGGATTCATTCCATTCTGTAAAAAAACTTAAAAGAACAGGAATATTAGAGTCTATTAAATCGCCAAATTTTGACATGACCATTTCATTTTTAGAGCATTAATATGAAGTAAAAATACATTTTTTTAGTGAATCTAAAATTAACCCTTTTGGCGAAGGGTAATTACGCTTATTTCAGGCCAAATTCCAACACGCCCGGGATAAGCCAAATAACCAAATCCACGATTAACATTGAGATATCGTTGATTTTCATTGTACACTCCTGCCCAATACTTATAACGCCACTTTACGGGACTCCACTTGATCCACCCTGGGATTTCAATCCCAAATTGCATTCCATGCGTATGACCACTTAATGTTAAGGGAACAGGAAATGGGTAATCCTTTACCTTCATTTCCCAGTGAGTAGGGTCATGACTCAATAAAATTGTAAAATCGTCGGGTTGAGTTCCTTCAAGGGCTTTATTTAAATCCCCTTTTTTAACAAATCCTCCAGTCCCCCAATTTTCAACCCCAACAAGCGCAATTTTTTGATTATTTTTTCTTAAATAAAAATGTTCATTTCGTAACAAATGAAAACCCATTTCTGATTGATACTCCAACAGGAGATTAAAATTTCGATCTTTTTCTTCTTTTGTAGACCACGAAACATAATCTCCATAATCGTGATTTCCAAGGACAGAAAACACCCCTTCATTCGCTCGTATTCCTTTAAAAATATGTTTCCATCGTTCTAATTCTGAAGCACGATTATTAACCAAATCCCCTGTAAATAATACTACATCGGCATTTTGCTCGTTGATCAAATCAATTCCGTATTGAACTTTTGCCTCATTGTCAAAACTTCCAGCGTGCATATCAGAAATGTGAACCACGCGATAACCCTCAAAAGCATCGGGCAATCGATCAAATTCCAGCTGGTATTTCAATACCTTATAATTATATTTCCCTTTAACCATTCCAAATAAAAGTGCCGAAAATGGTACCGCAGCCAAAGCCACAGCTAGAGTACTTACAAAAGCCCTCCGCCCTTCCCAAATAGGAGCTTTCGATGGGGAAAGCCACACCACTATAGCTCTAAAAAATCGTCCAATATCCTCCATCAATAATACACTAATAAGCACGGCTTGAGTTGAAACTAAAACAATATAAAAACCTATAGCATAGGAACGTCTAATATCATTTTGAAAGGAATTTGGATTCTGAAACTGTGCGGCAAGATTAATTAAGACGACTAAAGTCAAAATCCAATATACCACAAAAATCAGTCTTGAATTATAAAGTGTGCGTATAGCCTGAAAAGCATACCACGCTAGAAATAATGAAAAAAGAATAAAAATTAACATTCGACTCATGCCCCAAAAATAACGTTATATAACAAAAATACCAGCTTCTACGTTTTAGTTTTATATTTTTGGGTAAGATTAATTATCATGACCAATCAAAAAAGACTTTTCCTACTCGATGCTTATGCCCTTATTTTTCGAGGTTATTATGCCTTTATCAAAAATCCAAGAATCAATTCTAAAGGAGTAGATACCAGTGCTATTATGGGATTTACTAACTCTCTATTGGATGTTATCAAACGAGAACGCCCCGATCATTTGGCTGTCGCTTTTGATAAAGGGGGGTCTGCTGTTCGTACTGCAATGTTTAGTGAATACAAAGCCAATCGTTCCGAAACTCCAGAAGCCATAAAAATTGCTGTTCCTTACATTCAAAAATTACTAAATGCGATGCATATTCCTATCGTTGAGTTAGAAGGATATGAAGCTGACGATATTATTGGAACCTTAGCCAAACAAGCTGAAAAGGAAAAATTCAAGATTTTTATGGTTACTCCTGATAAGGATTTTGCACAATTAGTGTCTGAAAATATTTTTATGTATCGTCCTGCTCGTATGGGCAACGGTATCGAAATTTGGGGAATTCCAGAGGTTCAAGCAAAATTTGAAGTTGAACGACCCGAACAAGTTATCGACTTTTTGGGGATGATGGGAGATTCGGTTGATAATATTCCGGGACTTCCAGGAGTTGGGGAAAAAACCGCAAAAAAATTTCTCGCCCAATATGGAAGTATGGAGGTTTTGTTAAATAATTCGCATGAGTTAAAAGGAAAAATAAAAGAAAAGATTGAAGCCAATAAAGAGTTAGGTCTATTATCAAAAGAATTAGCCAAAATTTTATTGGACGTTCCCGTAGAATTTAATGCTGATAAATATGTCTTAAACAAGCCCGATATGCAAGCTGTTCAAGAAATCTTTCATGAGCTAGAATTTCGTCGTTTAAGCGAAAGTATTGTTCGAATTTTTGATGTTGAATCAAATCCTGAAGCAATAATTAAACCTCAAGTTAAAGGGAATCAGTTTGATCTATTTAATCTTCCTGGTTCAGGTACCGCCCAGAATACAAGTTCCTATACTAACCTCAATACTACACCACATCTCTACCAAACAGTTAATTCAAAGGATGCACACTCCTTATTGTTATCGTCATTGATGAAACAAAAAAGTGTGTGTTTTGACACTGAAACCACTGGCCTAGATCCGCTTACAGCTCAATTGGTAGGAATCTCCTTTAGTTGGCAAGCTCATACGGGATACTACGTTCCAATTTCAGATGGAGATACGAACGTTATCGACTACTATCGTCCTTTTTTTGAAGCAGATTTTATTGAAAAAGTAGGGCAAAACCTAAAATTTGACATCAAAGTTTTGGCACAACACAATGTAGCAGTAAAAGGAAAACTTTTTGATACCATGATTGCGCATTATCTAATTAATCCCGACATGCGTCACAATATGGATGTCTTAGCTGAAACTTATTTGGGCTATCAACCTCAACCCATTACAGAATTAATTGGAAAAAAAGGTAAAAATCAAAGATCTATGCGAGATATTCCACTAGATCAACAAACAGAATATGCTGCCGAAGATGCTGATATCACTTGGCAACTCAAATCTTTTTTTGAAAAGGAACTCGAAAAAAATAATCTGACCAATCTATTTGATCAAACCGAGCTTCCGCTTGTAAAGGTGTTGTCTGATATGGAATTAGCGGGGATAAATATCGATGTTCCGTATTTAAATGAAATGGCAAAAAAACTCGAAAAAGAAGCAAAAAAACTCGAAAAAGTGATTTATGAGCAAGCTGGTGAAGAATTTAATTTGGCCTCCCCAAAACAATTAGGCCCCATATTATTTGAAAAACTTAAACTTGTTGAAAAACCTAAAAAAACTAAAACAGGTCAATATTCTACCGCTGAAGATGTATTGTCTTATTTAGCTAAAGATCACCCTATAGTGGCAGATATTTTAATGTGGAGATCTATCCAAAAGCTAAACAACACTTATGTTAAAGCCCTACCTGAAGAAGTGAATATTCGTACACAAAGAGTACACACGATTTACAACCAAGCTGTAGCAGCCACTGGAAGATTAAGTAGCAACCATCCCAATCTTCAGAATATTCCTATCCGTACGCAAAGAGGTCAGGAAGTACGGAAAGCTTTTATTTCCAAGGACGAAAATCATGTATTGATGGCTGCTGATTATTCTCAAATCGAGCTTCGCATTATTGCCTCGCTGAGTGGAGACACCGATATGCAACAAGCTTTTATTGACAAAGAAGATATTCACACTTCGACAGCAGCTAAAGTTTTTAAGGTTCCATTATCTGAAGTGAACAGAGAACAACGCAGCAATGCTAAAACTGTAAACTTTGGAATTATTTACGGAGTTTCTGCCTTTGGTCTTAGTAATCAAACCAGCCTAACGAGAAGCCAATCTAAAGAACTTATTGACACATATTTCCAGACTTATCCCAAACTAAAGAGTTATATGTCCGATCAAATACATTTTGCACGTGAAAATGGATATGTAGAAACCATCCTAAAAAGAAAACGGTATTTAAAAGATATCAATTCTCAAAATGCTATTGTTCGTGGAGCTGCCGAACGCAATGCTGTCAATGCGCCCATTCAAGGAAGTGCAGCAGATATCATCAAAATGGCTATGATTCAAATTCAAAAAGAAATGAAAAAAGAAGCTTATGAATCCCAAATGCTGCTCCAAGTTCACGATGAATTAGTTTTTGACGTAAAAAAATCGGAGTTGGATTCTTTAAAAGAACTTGTAAAAACATGTATGGAAAATGTCTACAGCCTAGATGTTCCTCTTGAGGTAGAAATAGGAATTGGTCAAAATTGGCTGGAGGCACACTAGTTTCAATATAATTTCTTTAGATTCTTGAAAAGAAAAAAGTAGCTCATCTTTATAATTTTTTGGATTCTTGGGTTTGCATTATTAGGGATTAATTGTACATTTGCAGCCCATTTCTGGATGGTGTAAAAGCAAAAAAAATAAAATTAAAACGATTCCTGTGGATTCATTAACATACAAAACTATTTCTGCTAACAAAGAAACCGTTGATAAGCAATGGGTGGTAGTAGATGCTGAAAATCAAATTTTAGGTCGATTTTCATCAAAAGTTGCCAAAATTTTAAGAGGTAAAAACAAACCAAATTTCACCCCTCATGTAGATTGTGGAGACAATGTAATTGTCATAAACGCTGAAAAGATAAAGCTTTCAGGCAACAAGTGGGAATCAAAAGAATATATTCGTTACACTGGTTATCCTGGAGGACAACGTTCATTATCTGCAACTGAACTTTTTAATAAAAATCCTGATCGTTTGATCGAAAAATCAGTAAAAGGGATGTTACCCAAAAATAAATTAGGGGCCGAACTTTTTCGAAATCTATACGTTTTTAGTGGTGCTGAACACCCACATGCTGGTCAACAGCCCGTAACAATTAATATTAATGATTTAAAATAACATGGAAGTCATTCACAAAATTGGTCGTAGGAAAACTGCAATAGCACGAGTGTTTCTCTCAGAAGGAACTGGCGAAATGGTAATAAATAAAAAGCCAATGGCTGAATATTTTGCCCCTCCAACACTACAGTACAAAATCAATCAACCTTTTGAACTTACAGAAAATACAGGAAAATATAACCTTAACGTCTCCGTTGTTGGAGGAGGTCCAAATGGACAAGCTGATGCTGTCCGATTGGCCATTTCAAGAGCATTATGTGAAATTGATGAAGAATATCGCACTGTTTTAAAACCAGAAGGTTTGTTAACACGTGACCCAAGAATGGTTGAACGTAAAAAATTCGGACAAAAGAAAGCCCGAAAAAAGTTCCAATTCTCAAAACGTTAACATTTTGTTCTCTTTTAAGAAATCACAAGTTCATAATTTATTGTCTAATTTGTTGCCATTAGTTTAGCATCTAAATATGTGAGGCCGTACAACGCCACTCATTTATTGCTAATCATGGAACGTAAACTAAAACAACAATGTCTAAAATTGAAGTAAAAGAATTACTTGACGCAGGTGTTCATTTCGGTCACCTCACACGAAAATGGAATCCTAATATGTCGCCCTACATTTATATGGAGCGAAATGGAATCCACATCATCAATCTTTATAAATCTGTAGCCAAAATTGAAGAAGCTCAAAAAGCACTTCAAAAAGTGGCTTCATCAGGTCGAAAAATTTTATTTGTAGCAACAAAAAAGCAAGCTAAAGATATTGTTTCAGAAAAAGTTTCTGGAATTAACATGCCTTACATTACCGAGCGCTGGCCTGGTGGTATGCTTACCAATTTTGTCACCATTCGTAAAGCAGTTAAAAAAATGACTTCCATTGATCGAATGAAAAAGGATGGAACTTTTGAAACACTCTCAAAAAAAGAAAAATTACAAGTTAATCGTTTGAGAGCTAAGCTTGAAAAAAACTTAGGCTCCATTTCAGATATGACTCGTTTGCCTGGTGCGCTTTTCGTTGTTGATATACGACGTGAACACATAGCTGTTCGTGAAGCACAAAAATTGAACATTCCAATTTTTGCTATGGTTGATACCAATGCTGACCCTAGAGAAGTCGATTTTGTAATCCCAGCCAATGATGACGCATCAAAATCAATCGAAAAAATCATGACTTTAGTAACCCAATCTATTGCTGATGGCCTTAAGGAACGCCATAAAGAAAAAACCCAAGTGGATGCAGCCACATCTGAGGGTGAAATAGTTGCTGAAGATGTTCAAAAACAAAATATAACTCCCGAAAAAACTGCAGTTGACGTAGCTGAACCTATAACTGAAGCGATTGAATCTGAAATAACAGACGGAGAAAAGGAAGTATCTTAAAAAACTAGAAAAATAAAATAACACAAAATACATATACAATGTCGAAAATTAGTGCTGCCGATGTAAATAAGCTCCGAAAAACAACTGGAGCAGGTATGATGGACTGTAAAAAAGCGCTTGTAGAAGCTGAAGGCAATTTTGATGCTGCAATTGAAATTCTACGAAAAAAAGGTCAAAAAGTTGCCGCCAATCGTGCGGATCGTGACTCCTCTGAGGGTGCTGTAATTGCTCGAGTTAATGAAAATTCAACTGTAGGGGTTGTGGTTTCCGTAAACTGTGAAACTGATTTTGTTGCTAAAAACGATAGCTATCTTAGCTTAGCCAATACATTAGCAGATATCGCACTAGAACATGAAAATTTAGCGTCCTTCTTAGCTGCGGATTATCAGGGGATGACTGTTTCGGATAAACTTACCGAACAAACAGGGGTTATTGGAGAAAAAATCGAAATTGGGGGCTTTGAACGCCTAGAAGGTGTTTTTGTCGGGTCTTATATTCATGCTGGAAATAAAATTGCAACACTTAGCAGCCTGTCGGCTAAAGTGGAAGGAAGTCACGAGGTTGCCAAAAATGTCGCAATGCAGGCTGCAGCCATGAATCCTATTGCTCTAAACGAAGACGGTGTTGATCCATCTACGATAGCAAAAGAAATTGAAATAGCTAAAGATCAACTTCGCCAACAAGGGAAACCTGAAGCAATGCTTGATAATATTGCTAAAGGAAAAATTAAGCGTTTTTTTAAAGACAACACTTTAATCAATCAAGATTATATCAAAGACAGTAAACAAAGTGTTGCAAGTTATGTAAAGTCAGTAAATGCTGAACTAACCGTCACAGGTTTTAAACGTCTAGCATTAGTCTAAATTAATTTGTCAAATTTTCAATAAAATATGAGGAAACCCCTTTCTTACACTTTGCTAAACTTGTTTATATTTTAGTTTATTTTAGAAAATTTTCTTTTTAAAAATGAAGTTATTTAAATCTTTTTCAGCCCAAAAAATGTTTAACCTCTATGATATGCACACAATACAGTTAAAACCCCTTTTATTACTCTGCCTGATAACCTTATTAAATGCTTGTACTTCTTTGAATTCAATTAAAGGTTCTGAAAAAACTTTGGAAAAAGAGTACACTTACAATAATTTTAATAAAATAAATGTAAGTTATTCGTTTGATATTAAAATTGTACAATCCGATGAGTATAAGGTGGTGGTACAATACAATGATAATTTGGAAGGTTACCTAAGCGTCTATCTCACTGGAGAAACACTTAAGATTGGAATGGAGACAGGTCATACTTATCAAAACACTAAACTATCTGCAGAAATACACCTGCCTGAATTAGATTATGTAAGGGCTAGTGGTTCAAGTTATGTTCATATTCCACAGTTTGACTCCGAAGATTTAAAACTATACACTTCCGGGGCATCAACATTAAATGCTTCGTTAAATATTTTAACTGATTTTATAATTCATGCTTCTGGAGCCTCTACTATTACACTAGAGGGAAAAACAAAATCCGCAAGTTTGGATTTTTCGGGAGCGAGTCAGTTAAATGGTGAAAAAATGAAAGTGAGTGAACTACTCAATATCGATGCTTCAGGGGCCAGCTCTATCAGTGTAAAATCGGATGGAGAGATCTATATCGATGCTTCGGGCGCAAGTAATATTAATTATTACGGAAAAGGAACTATCGTTAAAAGTAAAACTTCAGGAGCTTCCTCTATCAAAAAGAAAACCTCTTAAACCAAAGCCAACTCTTTTACACCCATATCACAATATAATAAATTCATTAAAACCTGTTTTCAACTGCCTCTCCTTTTAGAGAAATAAGACTTTCTTTTGGTCTCTTCCGTTGATTACTTCAACAATGATTGCTTATAAACGACGTAAAATAGATTCTCTTTTTGGAGAATGATTAATTAAGGTTTAATTTTAGAAAATCTCCTTTAAAAACAATTTGTTTTGATGATCATTCGCTCTGTTATTATCGTTTTACTTCTCTCACCATTTTTTCATTACGGACAAAAAAAACAAGCAGTAGTAGCTGATGCTCAAACTCGTCAAGGAATTCCTTGGGTTCATATAACTCAGGAAAACAAAGGGGTAATTTCCAATGAAAATGGGGCATTTATTTGGCATTATTCCCATGAGCTACAAGATAGTATCCATTTATCCTCGATAGGGTATAAAACATTACGTGTTGCCTTGTCCGAAATTCAGGATAGTATTTTTTTAATCCCCGAGATTGCTCAACTCAAAGGGGTAGTGGTGACAGATAGAAACTTAACTGCTGAAGAAATTATAGAAAGAGTAAAAGAAAATACATCGAAAAATTTTAACTTTAATTTAAGTGCAAAACGTGTGTTCTTACGCAAAACCTATTCCAACGATATTATACGTTTTAATTCGAAAATTAAACACTCATCCATTTCTGAGATCGATCAAAAGCTCATCGATAGTATATTAGGTATCCTCCCAAAAAAAGATACTTCTTACACAGAGTCCCTTGCAGATTGGTGGGGAAATACTACAGAAAGTGAACAGAAAATTGCCATTCGTAAAGCGGTCAAATTATCGGATACTTTAAATAGTTCGACCTACGATCATATTCTCCATCGTTTTCAAAATATTTTAAAAAAAAGAATGAAAAAGGACTCCTATTTTAAAGTGAAATCAGGTCTCTTTATAAGTACTTCGGTCGATGAAAATCAATTTAAAGAGCTTCCTGATACGCTCAGTGCCGAAGAAAAGGCAGTAGTAAAAAAACAAAAAGAAGAAAAAGATAATCTGTTATTTGCAACTTCCCAATTAAACAGCTTAAAAAATGTAAACGCTCAATTATTCGACGAGCAGGAATGGAATGTTCCTTTCCTCAAAAATTCTAGTAAATATAACTACCATCTTGAGGGAGAAAGTTATTATTTAGATGAGCCGATTTACATTATTCAATTTGAATCCAAAAAATCAAAAGGATACAAAGGTAGGTTATACATCAGTGCGATCGACTTTGGTGTTTACAACATGGTTTACGCCAATCGGAAACACCTGAAAAGGATTAAGCTTTTTGGTGTTTTTTATGAGGATTTTTTATCCGCTGGAACCCTCCATTTTATCAAATCAAAAGAAAATTTGTATGATCTTCATTATGTACAACAAAGAAAAGGGGAGAAAATTGGCATTGACCGACCATTTAAAATTATAGAGAAAAATAAGGTCGTCAAAGGAAAAAATAAGCAGAATGAACTTTCCTTTGATTTAAATATAAATTTGATAAACAATTATCGCCTTGACGCTGTAATCTACGAAAACAATCCTATTGACAAAAAAATGTTCAAAGAATTTAACCCTCATTTTAACGTCAAGCCCATCCGTCTTCATACTTATGATTCGTTATTTTGGAAAGATGAAAATATTATACCTCCAAATACAGCTATTCAAAATTTTGAAGTTCGTCAATAGAAAAAAATCTTGTGAAAGTACATTTCAAAATCAAGATCTAATGGATATGATTATATTTGCATTAAACTTGATGGATGCATTACAAAAGAATATTATTAAAACTTAGTGGCGAAGCTCTCATGGGGGAACGTTCTCATGGAATTGATCCTCTTCGACTTTCCGAATATGCGCAAGAAGTCAAAGAAATTGTTGAAATGGGTGTTGAGGTTGCCATAGTAATTGGTGGTGGAAATATATTTAGAGGGGTTGCTGGAGCGAGTAATGGTATGGATCGTGTTCAAGGCGATTATATGGGTATGTTAGCCACTATCATTAATGGTTTAGCCCTTCAAAGTGCATTAGAAGATGCCGACGTCCAAACACGCCTACAAACAGCTTTAAAAATAGAAGCCATAGCGGAACCCTATATCAAGCGCCGAGCCGTGCGTCATCTCGAAAAAGGAAGGGTAGTGATTTTTGGTGGTGGAACAGGAAATCCTTTCTTCACAACAGATTCGGCAGCAGTGCTCCGAGCTATAGAAGTTGATGCAGATGTAATTTTAAAGGGAACTCGAGTTGATGGAATTTATAATACAGATCCTGAAAAAGATAGTACCGCAACAAAATTTGATCACATCAGTTTTAAGGAAGTACTTAATAAAGGACTAAAAGTAATGGATAGTACAGCCTTCACTTTAAGTCAAGAAAATGAATTACCTATCATAGTGTTTGATATGAATACTCCGGGAAACCTTCACAAGGTAGTGTCTGGACAAAATATTGGTACCTTAGTTAAATTATAAAGGATTATGGAAGAAATTAACTTTATTTTAGAAGCTACACAAGAGTCGATGAATAGCAGTTTAGATCACCTTGACAAAGAATTGCTCAACGTTCGTGCAGGAAAAGCTAACCCTGTGATGCTATCTTCGGTTCGCGTTGATTATTATGGAACACAAACTCCACTGAGTCAAGTAGCCAATATCAATACCCCTGACGCGCAAACCTTGTCTGTTCAGCCTTGGGAAAAAAACTTAATCTCTGAAATTGAAAAAGCGATTATGATCGCTAATTTAGGATTTAATCCCATGAATAACGGAGAGTCTGTAATCATCAATATTCCTCCCCTAACCGAAGAACGGAGAAGAGAACTGGTAAAAATCGCTAAAGCGGAAGCAGAACATGCCAAAGTAGGTGTGCGTAATGCACGTAAAGAAGCGAATAATGAAATCAAAAATCTTGAAGTTTCAGCAGATGCCAAGTCAAATGCAGAAATTGACGTGCAAGAATTCACCAATAAATATATAGCCCTAATCGACGAAAAATATAATATTAAAGAAAAAGAAATCATGACCGTTTAAGCGGGTGTTCTTCTACACAAGTTGCTATGATTGAATGGATTAACACACGTTTTTGGGCGAGTATAGCTCGTCTTATCCTTCGTAACAGATTGTTTTTTGGTCTACTTTTGGTGGCTATCACTGTATTCTTTGGAATGCAATGGAAAAACATTAAAATGAGTTTTAATGAAGCTAATTTACTTCCTGACAATCATGTATTTAACCAAACCTATCAAAAATTTCTTGAACGTTTCGGTGAAGAAGGAAATGCTGTTTTGTTGGTCATTCAAGATCCTGATTTCTTTGACCCTGAACACCTACTAGCTTGGACAACACTTACACAAACTTTTGAAACTATAGACGGAGTCGAATCGGTAATTGGAGTGGGAAATATTCAAGAACTTAAAAAAAATGTGCTAAAAAAACGCTTTGAAACACAACTTATTCCCAACCAAAAGGCAACGACATCAGCTCAAGCACTTAATTTTAAAGAGCTCTTATTAAAAAAACAACCTTTTTACAATAACCTTCTTTTCAATGCCGAAAATAATACTTTTCAAACCATTATTTATCTACATAAAGAAATTGTAAATACTAATGCCCGAAATATTTTTGTAAATGAATCTTTGATCCCCACCGTAATTGCCTTTGAGCAACAAACAGGATTAGATGTCAAGGTATCAGGAATGCCTTATATCAGAACCATTAATGCCAAAATGATTTTAAATGAAATCGGATTGTTTGTTATTGGAGCAGGCTTAGTTACCATCCTCATTTTTTTCTTTTTCTTTCGTTCATACCGAGCCACTTTTATTTCGATGATCGTGATTGTTATAGGGGTGATGTGGGCTTTTGGAGTACTAGGGGCTTTAGGCTTTGAGGTTACCGTTTTGACTGCCTTGATCCCCCCTATTGTAATAGTAATTGGGGTGCCTAATTGTATCTTTTTAATTAATAAATATCAACAAGAAGTAAAAAAACACGGAAATCAAGCTCGTGCGTTACAAAGAGTTATTTCAAAAATCGGTAACGCCACCTTAATGACCAACATGACCACTGCTCTGGGATTTGCAACTTTTACCTTAACCAATAGCAAACTCCTCAAAGAATTTGGACTCGTCGCATCGATCAATATTATGCTTATCTTTTTTCTTTCTCTACTGATCATCCCCATTATGTATAGCTTTATGTCGTTGCCTAAAAAGAAACATTTGGCACACTTAAGCCGAGATTGGATGTTTCAGTTTGTGGACTGGATGGAGCGTATGGTAAGGCATAAACGTGTAGAAGTATTTATTGTGACTTTTATTGCACTCCTGCTGAGTGTTGTTGGAATGTATCAGATTAAGCTATCAGGGACGATAATTGATGATATGCCCCGTTCAGCTGAATTTTATAAAGATATCCGATTTTTAGAAGAAAATGCTAATGGAATCATGCCTATCGAAATCATGATTGATACCAAGCGCAAAAATGGCGTTTCACAACTGAGCACTCTTCGCCGTTTAGATCGACTAGACACCGCCATTAGAGAAATTCCTGAACTCTCTGATCCTATTTCGGCAGTTAATATTATCAAATACTTGAAACAGTCCTATTACAATGGAAATCCTAAATATTTCCAAGTGCCTACCAATCAGGAAAACTCTTTTATCATGTCCTATGCTAAAAATATGGAAAATGAGATGGGATTTTTAAATCAATTAGTGGACAGTACAGGTCAATATGCCCGAATGACAACGCTGCTTGAGGACGTAAATACCGAACGAATGGAAGCGATCGAGCAAGAAATTATTCAAGAAACAGCCAAGATTTTTCCTAAAGAAAGATTTAATGTGTCCCTTACTGGAAAGGCATTAGGATACTTAAAAGGCACCAAGTTCTTAGTTCAAAACCTTGTACTATCTCTATCACTTGCTGTGCTTCTTATAGCGCTTTTTATGGCCTATATGTTCCGTTCATTCCGTATGATTTTAATCTCACTCCTGCCCAATATTATCCCCTTAATCCTAACAGCTGGAATGATGGGGTTTTTAGGCATTGATATCAAACCTTCCACTATTTTAGTGTTTAGTGTTGCCTTTGGTATTTCGGTCGATGATACCATACATTTTTTAGTCAAATATCGTCAGGAGTTGCAAGCAAGTAATTACAATATCAATAAATCTGTTTATAACGCCCTTCGCGAAACAGGCGTAAGTATGTTTTATACCTCCATAGTGTTATTCTTTGGATTTTCTGTTTTTATGATTTCTAGTTATGGAGGTACGGTTGCTTTAGGAGGTTTAGTATCTGCGACTCTTTTATTTGCCATGTTGTCGAACCTGATATTACTCCCTTCCATGCTCATTTCTTTAGAGGACAGTATCGCCAATGAGCATACATTAAAAACTTTAAAATTTGACATTTTACAAGAAAATAATAAATCTGCTAAGAGAAAATCTTAAAATACTACGGTCACCAAAAAACTTTATCTTTACCAGCCTATAATGATGATGATGTACTCGATTAAAGAACTCTTATTAGGAAAGCTTTTACTTCAGGAAATCCAACTTCAAGGTTGGGTAAGAACGTTTCGCGCGAATCGATTTATTGCCCTTAACGACGGATCAACCCTTCAAAATATCCAATGTGTTGTTGATTTTGTACAAATTGATGAAGAAATACTCAAACGTATAAACACCGGTGCTGCATTGAACATTAAAGGAACACTTGTTGAAAGTCAAGGAAAAGACCAAAAAATCGAGGTTCAAGTCGCTTCAATTGAAGTATTAGGTGATGCCGACCCCGAGAAATATCCTATTCAGCCAAAAAAACACTCCTTTGAGTTTTTAAGAGAAAAAGCTCATTTACGCATTCGTACCTCAACATTTTCTGCAGTAATGAGAATTCGGGGTTTGCTTTCATTTGCTGTGCACGACTATTTTACGAAAAATGGTTTCTATAATGTACACACCCCTATTATCACAGGAAGTGATGCTGAGGGAGCAGGCGAAATGTTTCGAGTATCCTCACTTGATCTCACTCATCCTCCAAAAAAAGAAGATGGAAGTATCGACTTCAGTCAAGATTTTTTTGGTAAAGAAACCAACCTTACGGTATCGGGTCAGTTAGAAGCCGAAACTTACGCCATGGGCTTGGGTAAAGTTTATACTTTTGGACCTACTTTTCGGGCTGAAAACTCAAATACTTCTCGTCATTTATCAGAATTTTGGATGATTGAACCCGAAGTTGCCTTCAATACCCTTGATCAAAACATGGATTTAGCCGAAGATTTTATCAAATATGTGCTAAGCTATATCATGCAACATTGTAGAGAAGATTTAGATTTTTTAGATCAACGACTTCTTCAAGAAGAAAAAACAAAGCCACAAAACGTGCGAAGCCCAATGGGGCTTATCGAACAGCTCGAATTTGTTATTGAAAACCAATTTAAACGTGTTTCTTACACAGAAGCTATTGATATTCTTCGGCACTCAAAGCCTAATAAAAAGAAAAAGTTTAAATACCCTATCGAAAATTGGGGTGCAGATTTACAAAGTGAACACGAACGTTATTTAGTAGAAAAACACTTTAATTGTCCTGTTATTTTATTTGATTATCCTGCCAAAATTAAAGCCTTTTATATGCGAATGAATGATGATGGGAAAACAGTTCGTGCCATGGACATCTTATTTCCTGGGATTGGAGAAATTGTAGGGGGTTCACAACGAGAAGAACGACTTGATGTACTCCAAGAACGTATAAAAGTCATGAATATTGACGAAAAAGAATTATGGTGGTACACTGATCTTCGCCGCTTTGGAACAGCACCTCACGCTGGTTTTGGTCTTGGTTTCGAACGATTGGTTTTGTTTGCAACAGGAATGAAAAATATTAGAGATGTCATTCCTTTCCCAAGAACCCCTCAAAATGCTTCTTTTTAATCAAACTAACATTTATATAGGGTATTTTTGTATTTTTAATGTGCCCAAAAGCATGTAATGTTAGAACAAAAATTAGAATTTAAACTTTCTCAAAAACTATCTCCTCAGCAAATTCAATTGATGAAACTCATTCAATTGAATACCCTTTCATTTGAGCAACGCTTAGACCGAGAATTAGAAGAAAATCCCGCTTTAGCTAATGGAAAAGAAAACACTAGCGAACAGGACGAAGATCACCCTGATGACGGTTCACAAATAATAGAAACGGAGGATATCAATATTGATGAATATTTAAGTGATGATGAAATCCCTGAGTATCGATTACGTAGTAACAATTACAATACTGATGATGAAAATAAACACATTCCCTACGCTGCAGGGATAAGTTTTCATCAACAACTTATGACTCAATTAGACACCTTTAGCCTTTCAGATCAAGATTATAAAATAGCTTCTTTTTTGGTGGGTAGTATTGACGATAGCGGATATATACGACGTGAAATAATGGACGTCGTTGACGATTTAGCATTCACCGAAAATATCTTTATTAGCAAAGAAAAAGTAGAGGAAATGCTAAAAATAGTTCATAAGCTTGATCCCGCAGGTGTAGGGGCATTGAACCTTAAACAATGCTTATTATTGCAACTCAAAAGAAAAAAACAAACACCCACTGTTGAACTTTCCATTAAAATATTAAGTCACGCCTTTGACGCTTTTTCAAAAAAGCATTATAAAAATATTCTTTCAAAGTTTTCTATCACAGATCAACAACTTAAAGATAGTATTTCAGAAATTGAAAAACTAAATCCTAAACCTGGAGGTTCTTATGCCTCGAGTACCAAAATTAATAGTCATATTGTTCCTGATTTTTCTATTCAAATTATAGATGGAGAATTGGTTCTTCAATTGAACAACAGAAATGCTCCCCAATTACATATTTCAGGAGCGTATAAAGATATGTTGTCAACCTATAAAGATTCGAAAATTAAAAGCAAAGATCAACAAGAAGCTGTGCAGTTTATCAAACAAAAACTTGATGGAGCCAAATGGTTTATTGATGCTATTCAGCAACGTAATCACACCTTAATGGTGACCATGGAGCATATTATGAACTTTCAAAAAGAATATTTTTTAACTGGAAATGAGCAGAAACTAAAGCCCATGATCTTGAAAGATATTGCACAACGAATTCAAATGGACATTTCGACTGTTTCGCGAGTAGCCAACAGCAAATATGTAGAAACTCCCTATGGAACTAAACTTTTAAAATCTTTTTTCTCTGAAGGTATTTCTACCACCAGTGGGGAAGAGGTTTCAAGTATTGAAGTAAGAAAATCCCTAGAACTCCTTATTGAAGAAGAAAACAAAAAAAAACCATATACCGACGATCAGTTAGCTCAATTGCTCCGCGACAAGGGATACAAATTAGCTCGTCGAACTGTTGCTAAATACCGAGAAGGAATCGGAGCGCCAGTAGCTCGTTTGCGAAAACAACTTTAACTAACTGCCTTAGCCGTTGCTTTGCAATCGAAAAGTGGTTTCCAACCCCACTCTAAAAATGAAAGAGAATCATCCAAAGATTTAGGCCAAGATTGTGCAATCTTTTGACGAAAATCAGGACGGTATGTCACCTTTAAAGATAATCCTACTTGAGTTAGCGCCTCCACCCACTCTTTTGGAGTAACATTAAACCCCATCACGTTATAAGCTATGGAACGTATCATATGATGAGGTTTTGACATCAATGTTAATATGGCATTGAGCGCATCTTCTAAATATATCATTGGTAAACGAGTATTGGCGGACAAAAAACATTGATAGGTTTTGTTTTGTTTAGCATGGTGTAACATTTCAATCATAAAATCTGTAGTTCCACCACCAGGAGGTGTATCCGTCGCCACGATCCCTGGCAATCGTAAAGAACGTATATCAAGGTTATGCATTTTTCGGTAATAATTAATTAGTTTTTCCCCTGCTAATTTGGATACTCCATACATGGTCGTTGGATTCATCTGACATTCTTGTGGAGCCAAAAATTCATTACGATCTTCTCCATAAACTGCAATAGAACTGGGCCAAAAAATTCGTTGAATATTATTCTTTAATGCAAGTTGAATAATATGCTGAAAACTTGTAACATTAAGATTCCAAGTCATAAAAGGCTGTTGTTCGCCTTTGGCAGATAGCATCGCCACAAGATGATAAATGCAATTTATGTTGTAATCTTTGATTAAACGTGATAATTTTAGGTGGTTTAATACATCTAACTGTTCAAAAGAACAAGGATATGTAAGGGATTGAGGAAAACGAATGTCTGTCGCTAAAACAAACGTGTTGTCCTGATTTGATAATCGCTTAACGAGCTCTGACCCAAGCTGTCCTAGAGCTCCTGTAATAAGTATTCGATTCATATATTGTTAATAATTAATGGGGTTTTTACTACTTTTATTCCGAAATTTACAATAGAAATATTAATTATGAACGAATCTATTAAAAAAAGAATGTTATTGACCTTATCTGAAATTCATGAAAATGGTCGTTTTAAATATGAACATTCGATTAAATCTGCACAACAAGCGGCTGTTGTCGTTAATAAAAATCAAGAAGTACTTAATTTTTGTGCCAATAATTATTTAGGATTAGCAAATGATCCGTCCGTGATTGAGGCTGCCAAAAAAACTCTTGATGAACGAGGTTTTGGTATGGCTTCTGTTCGTTTTATATGCGGAACACAAGATATTCACCGCCAATTAGAGGAGCGTTTAGCTGCATTTTTAGGAACAGAAGATTGTATATTATATGCAGCTGCTTTTGATGCCAATGGCGGTTTGTTCGAACCCTTATTTGACGCTGAAGATGCAATCATCAGCGATAGTTTAAACCATGCCTCTATAATCGACGGAATTCGTTTGTGCAAAGCACAACGCTTTCGTTATTATCACAACGATATGGAAGATCTGGAGCGTCAGCTGAAAGCTGCTCAAGGATGTCGCTCCAAAATTATTGTTACTGATGGCGTCTTTTCGATGGATGGTACATTGGCGCAACTTGATATCATAAGTCAATTAGCTAAAACCTATGATGCGCTGGTAATGACAGATGAATGTCATGCAACAGGAATTGTTGGACCAAATGGACGTGGCACACATGAAGAAAAAAAAGTAATGTCCCAAATTGATCTTATGACCGGAACTTTAGGAAAAGCGCTAGGGGGTGCATCTGGAGGATTTACTTGTGGTCCAAAAGAAATAATAGATGTACTTCGACAAACTTCAAGACCTTATCTGTTTTCTAACACTTTGGCCCCACCTATTGTGGGAGCATCTTTAGCCGTTTTAGATCTTTTAGAATCAAGCCAAAAACCCTTAAATCGACTAAAAGAAAATACTCGCTTATTTAGAAGCAAAATGACGCATGCAGGGTTTGATATCAAAAAAGGAAATCACCCAATCGTACCCATTATGCTTTATGATGATCATCTTGCCAAAGAAATGGCTCATCAATTATTGACTCAAGGGATTTATGTCGTAGGCTTTTCTTTTCCAGTAGTGCCTAAAGGTCAAGCACGTATCAGGGTACAATTATCAGCCTGTCACACTAAGAAACAAATAGAGACACTCGTGCGTTGTTTTTGCAAAGTGGGGAAAAAATTGGGAGTAATATCGTCTTAATTAATATCGGTATAAAATATCTCAAGCATCACACGCATAGCTTCATTTTCACTTTCGGGTCCATGAAGTATAGTCCCAAATGGATTCACTAGACTTGACGACGGAATGATTATTTCGTCAGGAAGTATCACAGAAGTTGTAGCCGTATTATTGATATCTGAAGATACCACCAAACGTAGTTTTGTGTTTTCGGCGGTTTCTTCACGTAAAATATTGCTAAGATGTTCCGTAATTCGAATTTTGTATGAGGTTATTTCGTCATTATCATTTTTCACGGCATACCCGCTATGAATTATTTTATTTCCTGATCTTTTACTTGAATTTGTTACATCTATTAAATGATCTGTTAAAGGCTCTCCCGTTTCGGCATTATACAAGTACAATCGATAAGGTTCTTGCAAGTCCGCTGCATCCATGGCTAGTCGATCCACATAAAAAATTAAATTTGCCTCGTTAATCAGCCATGTATTTTCTCTGAATGATTCTAAATAATCATTCCCTTCAGCATCTTTGAAGAGTTCTATTTCATTAAAAACTCCAAGTCCTCCTTTAAGATAGGCTCTTGTAACTGGCTGGGTATTTGTTAATGCTTCTACTACTGGACTCGAAAAACCAGTAGTACGGATTATAGTATTAGAACGAACTCGAGGTGCGAATGGAATCGTAAAAACTCCATCGGTATCCTCAACGGTATCATCTGTCAAGTCTTCGGAAGTATCATTATTATCAAGTTTTTTGTAGGTATACTCAATATTAATTTGAGCAGCATCAAAATTTAATAACAATAGCAATGGACTCTGTAAATTTGAGGTACTAATTACTAACCCTCTTAAATGTGTTTTAAATGAATTTAAAGAAGAAAATTCCTCCTCTCCCTCAAGATCAAGGATGTTTTCCTGAAAAAAACTAGGCGTTAATGGAACGCGTATTCTGGGACTTAAGCGTGTTTCTATAAGCTCTGTTTCATCGACATCCTCCGTGTCAGGATCATCCTCTTTGTAATTGAAGGTGAGCTCATTTTTATTTATAGTGATCTGATCATCAAAAAAAACACCATCAGTAAAATTCTGCATAAATTCACGATCTGAATAATACGCTTGGGTTTTTTCAAAATTATCATCAAGATCAAGTTCTCTTAAAAAATAGGAAAGTTTTTCTATTTTGAGGTGAAAGGTTTGATCATGATTTCCAAATAAAGAATCAATATCATATTGATTTGTTCCTAAATCAGGATGGGTAGTATCTTCGTCATCAGCATCCAAAATTCCATCTCCATCCGTATCCTGTTCCAATGGGTTTAGTCCATTTCTGGATTCATATATATCAGTAAGCCCATCTCCATCAGAATCGGATTCTATGGTGGTACTATCTACATCAAATGTATCAATTACACCATCTCCATCAGCATCATTTTGGTTATTAAAAAATGGTATTTCAAGCCAAACGGCAGTTACTGTCTCTTGTTCTTGCTTAAGACTCTCGTCTGTATGTTCTCGTTCATCTTCTGAGGACTGACTAACACTCCCAAAGCTTGGGTTTAAGGAAGATAAAGTGAGTTGAGTATTAAAAACTGCTTCCGTAGATCCGAATATAGGATCTTGATAGGTCCCTAATTGATATAGTGGGAGGTTATCGGTTCGAAAAACATCAATGGAGTGGTGGGTCAAAGTTAAAGGATAAGTCGTACGAGACGATAAATACATATCATCTGGTAAAACGGATCGCCCAACATCACTAAAATCTTTTGAACACGATGCGGTTAGTGCTATGAAGAGTACAGCAAAGATTTGGGTTTTATTGAGGAACGTCATGAACTAGTGAATTAAATCTTGTTTTGGTAAAAATCTTCGTAGGCATCTAATGAATCTGAAACTTGACTACTACTCAGTACGGGTTTATTACTTATCGAAATGGTTTCTCTAAGCTCATTATTTATTTTGGCAGAAGCAATAATGACCCCATCAGAGTGTTCGACAGCGATTTTCATAAGAGCCGTATGAGAAGGTTTTTTTAATGCATCAAGTTTATTTTTATCTATTCCGTCAAAAGCTATTTTTTTTACAAAGTCCCCTCTGAGGTTACCATCAAATTCTGGCTCATAAAAAGAGGTTACTACTTTAGTATTGGCCAACAGCGGCTCGTCTTTATAGTACTCTTTACAGTAAAGTGGGACTAATGAGGCGATCCATCCATGGGCATGAATAATATCAGGGGACCAATTTAATTTTTTTACAGTTTCGATAACTCCTTTCGCAAAAAAAACAGCTCTTTCTTCATTATCTTCAAAAAGCTTACCTTCTTTTTGAAACAAACCGCGTCCTTTAAAATATTCTTCATTATCAATAAAATAAACTTGCATTCGTTCCTTTGGGATTGATGCTACCTTAATAATTAAAGGCATGTCAATGTCATTGATTAATAAATTCATCCCTGACAAACGAATAACTTCGTGCAACTGATGTCTTCGCTCATTAATAACTCCATATTTTGGAATAAAAATGCGTGTTTGACCACCGCGTTCATTAACCATTTTTGGAATTGAAAATGATGTGATTGACAATTCTGATTCGGGGAGATAGGGCACAACTTCTGACGATATGTACAATATCTTTTTATCCACCATAATACTTTTATTCATGCAAATTAATGCTGTGAGAATGCAAAATTACTAAATTTATGCCGATTTAACTTATTTATAATTTAATATAAGCTGTTAATTTTTTCTAAAATGCCATCGTACTTGTCACTGACTGAACTTCAAAAAACACTTAACAAGCAAAAAAAAAGGGGAGAACATATTGGCCTTGTTCCAACAATGGGGGCTTTACATAACGGACATTTATCTTTAATTTGTAAAAGTGTTGCCGAAAATGATCAAACTTGGGTCACTATTTTTGTTAATCCCACTCAATTTGATGATCAAAATGATTTGATGAATTATCCTAAAACCACTAACCAAGACCTAGAACTTATTTATTCCATTTCAAAAAACATTAATGTGTTTATCCCTGATGTAAAAACAATGTATGCTGATCATGAAAAGCTTCCTCAATACGATTTTCAAGGACTTGATATGATGATGGAAGGACAGTCTCGAAAAGATCATTTTCAAGGGGTTGGACATATCGTAGGTAAGTTTTTTGATCTTTTTATGCCGCATAGAGCGTACTTTGGTGAGAAAGATTACCAACAACTTCAAATCATCAAAAAACTTGTTGCAATCAAAAAATACCCTGTTCAAATTATTCCATGTCCCATTTTAAGAGAAGAAAGTGGACTAGCTATGAGCTCTAGGAATCAAAGACTAACCCAACACAATAGAAAACAAGCAAAAATTATATATCAATTATTGCAACATAGCATTCAACTATTGCATACTTCAACACCCAACGAAATTAAAAAACAAATCACTAAACAACTTAACAAAGTTGAGGGGTTTCGCTTAGATTATTTTGAAATTGCTGACGCTAAATCGTTACAGATTTCTCAAAAATTAAACCCTAATACCAAATACAGAGCCTTTATTGCAGTGCATGTGCAAGGAATACGATTGATCGATAATATGGCCTTAAATTAGTTATATTTGTTCCATGTTAATTGAAGTGCTTAAATCTAAAATCCACCGTGTAACCGTTACTGGAGCTGAGCTCAATTATATCGGAAGCATTACTGTTGATCCCCTACTACTTGAAGCCTCAGCTATTATTGCAGGCGAAAAAGTTCAAGTTGTTAATCTTAATAATGGTGAGCGCCTTGAAACTTATGTTATTGAGGGCACTCCCAAAAGTGGTGAAATTACACTTAATGGGCCTGCTGCCCGTAAAGTACAAAAAGGAGATGTCATCATTATCATCAGTTATGCTTCTATGACCCCTGAAGAGGCTAAAAAATATTCCCCTAAACTTATCTTTCCCGATACCCATACCAACCTTCTTAATTAACTTTATTGCTGTCCTCTATCCTTTCTTTATTAAAAAAAATTCTTCCTCTAGCTATTGGGGTTTTCTTTCTTGTATTTGCTTACCAGAGTACTACTAATGAAGAAAGAAAACTCGTAATAAGCTATATGAAAGCTGCCGATTATAATTTTGTAATACTCTCTGTTTTTTTTGGATTGTTAAGTCATTTATCCAGAGCTTATCGCTGGAAGTTAATGTTAGAACCTTTAGGCTATACCACAAAACCGATCAATCGTGTTTTGACCGTGATGATATCCTATTTGTCTAATTTGGGTATTCCAAGATCAGGTGAACTTCTTCGTGCTACCGCACTAAATGCCTACGAAAAAGTTCCTTTCGAAAAAGGATTTGGAACTATCGTCGCCGAAAGAATTATTGACCTTGCTATACTTTTATCTTTAGTGGGAATAGGACTGGGGTTACAAGCTGAAATCATTCTTGACTTATTTAAAAAAGAAAAAACAACTTTTTCCTCCTTGTTTATTTGGGGAATTGTGCTTCTAATCGGACTCACAATTATATTGATTCGTTATATTTTAAAAATTAAACCCCGTAAAATAAAACGTCTTATATCTTTATTTAATGGATTAAAAGATGGCGTTTTAGCCGTTTTTAAAATTCCTAAAAAAGGGGTTTTTATTGCCCATTCCCTCTTTATTTGGGTAATGTATTTATCTATGTTTTGGGTCATTAAGTTCAGTATTGGCGAACCCTTTGATGTTTCTTTGGCGGCAATTGTACTTGCATTTATTGCTGGCGGATTGGCCATGTCGGCAACCAACGGAGGAATTGGATTATATCCTGTTGCCGTCTCTACCGTTTTAGTAAAATTTGAAGTTTCCTCAGAAATTGCCTTAGCTTTTGGATGGATAATTTGGTCTTCTCAAACGGTTATGATCGTTCTCTTTGGTGGAATATCATTTTTTTTGCTCCCTCTTGTGAACCGAAATAAATAAGTATATTCGAATATGGCACAAGTCAAAACATCTTTTTTTTGTAAAAATTGTGGCGCACAGTACGCAAAATGGCAAGGGCAATGTAATGCTTGTAAAGAATGGAATACCATCACGGAAGAAGTCCTTAAAAAAGAACCTCACCCCGTATGGAAAGGCAAGGAAAAACCTGGATCATCAAGGACACGTCCTCAATTATTAAAAGATATTCAAGCCGATGATCATATTCGTATCAGTACTTTTGATCAAGAACTCGACCGAGTTTTGGGCGGAGGAATTGTTCCTGGATCTATCATTCTTTTGGGTGGGGAACCCGGAATTGGTAAATCTACACTGCTTTTGCAGGTCGCACTTCAACTCCCACAAAAAGTACTCTATGTTTCTGGAGAAGAAAGTGCCCAGCAAATTAAACTGAGAAGTGAACGTATCAAAAATAACTCCTCAAAGTGCTATATCCTTAACGAAACCAATACCCAGCGAATTTTTGCTCAAATTGCTCAAATAGAACCTAATGTACTCATTATTGATTCCATTCAAACTTTACACACACAGTCCATCGACAGTAGTGCAGGTAGTGTATCCCAAATTCGAGAATGTACTTCTGAATTATTAACTCTTGCCAAAGAAAGTCATATTCCTGTATTATTGGTAGGGCATATCACCAAAGATGGACTCATCGCAGGACCCAAAATTTTAGAACATATGGTGGATACGGTACTTCATTTTGAAGGCGATCGCAATCATATGTATCGTATTATTAGGGCCCCAAAAAACAGGTTTGGTTCGACCTCTGAATTGGGAATCTATGAAATGGAATCTCGTGGACTACGCCCTATTGCTAATCCTAGTGAATTACTTATTTCCAACCAAAGTAGCCAACTTAGTGGACATGCCATAGCAGCAACCGTCGAGGGAGTTCGTCCCATGCTCATCGAAGTGCAAGCATTGGTCAGTACCGCAGTGTATGGAACCCCTCAAAGAAGTTGTACAGGGTTTAATTCCAAACGACTCAATATGCTCTTAGCGGTGTTAGAAAAACGTGCAGGATTTAAATTGGGTTCTAAAGATGTTTTTTTGAATATTGCAGGAGGAATTCGAATCGAAGATCCTGCTTTGGATTTGGCAGTAGCCATGGCCATTTTATCGAGTAGCTTAGATATTGTTATTCCTAAAGGCCTGTGCTTTGCTGCTGAAATTGGACTTTCTGGTGAGCTCAGAAATGTTCCTAAAGTAGATATTAGGGTACAAGAAGCCGAAAAACTTGGCTTCGAATCTATGGTTACTGCTCAAAAATCAAAGACCGCCACGGCACAAATAGAAGTGAAAATATCAGAAACTCTGAAGGAGGTGGTAACGCTCATTTTTTAGGGCGCTGGATTCGGTATAGCGTTGTGAACTTCATTAATTTCATCCAAAGTTTCTGATGATAATTGAACATCTATGGAACCCCTATTTTCTTTGAGTTGGGCCATAGTTGTTGCCCCTATAATATTAGAAGTTACAAAATCTCTGTCGGTAACAAATGACAGCGATAATTGAGCTAACGTACACCCTAATCTTTGGGCAATATCATAATATTTTTCAATCGCTTCTTGGCACTGCACACTGCTGTATCGCTTCATACGAGGGAATAGTGCTAATCGACTTTTTTCGGGCAAGGCTCCATTTCGATATTTTCCCGACAATAACCCAAAGGCCATTGGCGAATAAGCCAATAACCCTATCTTTTCCCGAATACTAATTTCTGCATTACCTACCTCGAACAGTCGGTTGAGCAATGAATATGGATTTTGAATAGTCACCATACGAGGGTATCCTTTGCGTGCCAATTCTAAATAACGCATCACTCCCCATGGATTTTCATTGGAAAGCCCAATTTGTCGTATTTTACCCGAATCGATAAGTTCGTTTAGCGTTTCTAAAATTTGTTCAAAATTATCTGTCCATTCTTCATCAGGATCAACACTGAAATCTCGCTTTCCAAAAAAATTAGTTGAACGATCAGGCCAATGTATTTGATATAAATCAATATAATCGGTTTGAAGTCGTGTTAGGCTCCCGTGTACGGCTTCTCGAATTGAACTTGGTGTAAAACCCGAGGTTCTTATATGCGAAGTATAAGACCCAGGACCTGCTATTTTGCTCGCCAAAACAACCTCTTTTCTGTTCCCTCTTTTATGAAACCAATTTCCGATTATTCTTTCTGTATCGGCATAGGTATTTGCATTGGCTGGAACGGGGTATAACTCGGCAGTATCAAAAAAATTAATCCCATTGCTCAAAGCATAATCCATTTGATCAAATGCTTCTTCAGAAGTGTTCTGATTCCCAAAGGTCATCGTTCCCAAACATATTTTACTCACCTTAATATCGGTATGAGGGATATGCGAATATCTCATCTTCTTCTTTTTTATTTAAATAAATGGGCAAGGAAAAAAGTGTTTTTTTTCTAATTACTTGACATAAAGTAAATTGAAAACAAAAATTACCAAATACTTTTGAAGCAAAATTACTGAATTTTTTGTCAGATAACATGTTTTTGCAAAGAATTTGTCCATGACCAATAAATGTGAACACTTTTGGACTATGGCCCTCAAAATAAATCGGTAAGAAACGTTTAACTTGGTCTTACTATTTAACCTTAAAACCATCCATTGAACCATTTCAACTTATACATTGGGAATAACTTAAACGAATTTTAGTTTCTTGTAATCGTAACTATTTGTACACAAAAAAGCGGCTACTATAGACAAGAAATCCAAATTGAATTGGTTCTTTTAGCGTCGCCCCATAGCTTGGAGTGTACCTCTCACAAAATGCTTACCATGACGTATATATATTTTGGTACTATTGGCATTATCATACAAGTCGATCCCTGCAGAACTGCTTTAAGGGGAGGTATGTCGCCTCTATGGTTTCTCCACCAAGGGTTCTGCAAAGTTTGTATTGACATCGCTGTTTGTAAAAGACACCCTATTTTGGTCTTGCAAGTGGGTACCTGTTAGGGTTTGGGCTGTTAGTATGGCACTG
>CBFHWU010000026.1:0-39837 GCA_965659665.1 Flavobacteriaceae bacterium | reverse complement strand
AAGAAACCTTTGAAGACAAAAGCAAAGCCAATGGCGACTGGGACGGTAGCGGCAACTCTTGGGGGTGGCCGATAACAGATATTGTAAGTGATAAAGCCCATAGCGGTAGCAAATCTGGACATATTAGTTTAGATGGACTGGTGAGCGGTTGGCAAAATAGAGCCTCCAAAACCAACGCCTGCGCCACCACCAAGACCAAAACCACCACCTCCAGTAATATTCCCTAATCCCTGTGATAAACCTGATAGTGGATGTTAATTGTTAATTAAACCATTTGAAAAATGAAAAAAACAGTATATTTTTTAGTTATAATTGTTCTCTTTTTTAGTTGTAATCGCAACAGCAAAACACCAAAAAAAGAAAAATCTACAATTGATTTAACACAAACTGATAAAGAAGAAAAAATTGTTGAATCTAAGGAAGAACTTATTCTCTCACCGCCAACAAACTGCAATGAAACCTTCGATGATTTTGAGGTGTTTTTTGAGCGTTTTAGCAAGGACAGTGTTTTTCAAAAAAACAGAGTTAAATATCCTTTAAAACATATTTATTATAAAGATTTGATAGACGATGATGTAACCATTGATTTTATCACAGACAGAAAATCTTATTATTATAAATACACAGATTTCACTAAAGACAAAGATGCCGTTAACAACGAATATGGAAAGTTCGAGGTATATTTTCAGAAAAAGGACTCAACTTTTCTTTACAAAAGGAGTGGAATAGATAATGATATCCGTGTAATTTTTAGTTTTGAAATATTAAACAGTTGTTGGTTTTTAGTTTCAATAGAAAATTAGATAGGTATTTTAGGTTCTGAAATATATAATGAAAGCATTTTTAGTAATTATTTTAATTGTAGTCTTATGTGCCTGCCAAAGCAAGCCAAAGGCAATAGAAAAAGCTTCAGTTAATTTAGCAAAAAAACCAACAAATAAAACTGGATTATCTACTACTAAGGACACTCTATTTAATTATTGGCCTATTAGTAATGACACAGTTAGGTTTAGAAAAAAAGTAATACTAAATAATAAAGAAGGTCTTTTATTTATCAAAAAATTCAGTTTAAATGACAGCTCTGTAATAAATACTGGTGTAGGAGATAAAAATATTTTTATTGATTTTTCGCATGCTAACGTAATTGATTTAGAATTATTTATTGACACAATAAATGTCAGGAAAAGAATTAATAAAGAAGTCTTTAAGACTAATTTTGAGTCAAACGATTTCAAAAAAATAAATCTGATGTCAATTAATGTTGATAGTGTTTCTAACAACATTTTTTATTTAACTTCTGATCTTGGAATTCCTGACTCCGATATTATTTGGAAAAAAAATACTCAATTAAACTAATGAATAAAAACTTTGGCAGCATAAGAATTATAAAATAGAGGTACTATTCTCAGGTCCCTGTGACAAGTCTGATAGTGGATGTTAATTAAACCATTTAAAAAATGAAGAAACCAGCATATTTTTTAGTTATAATTATTCTCTTTTTTAGTTGTAATCGCAACAGCAAAACACCAAAAAAAGAAAAATCTACAATTGATTTAACACAAAGTGATAAAGAAGAAAAAATTGTTGAATCTAAGGAAGAACTTATTCTCCCACCGCCAACAAACTGCAATGAAACCTTTGATGATTTTGATATGTTTTTTGAGCGTTTTAGCAAGGACAGTGTTTTTCAAAAAAACAGAGTTAAATACCCTTTAAAACATATTTATTATAAAGACCTAACTGACGTAGAGCCAACAATTGACTTTATTCAAAATAAAAAATCTAACTATTACCGATATTTTGATTTTACAGAGGATAAAGTTGCTATTGATTATGAGGTTTCTTTTGACAAAGTAGAATCCACATATTTATACAAGAGAGGGGGGATTGATAACGATTATCGAATAATTTTAAGTTTTGAAGTGTTTAGTGGGTGTTGGTTTTTAGTTTCAATTGAAGACTGAGGAGTAATGTATCCTGTGACAAGTCTGATAGTGGATGTTAATTAAACCATTTAAAAAATGAAGAAACCAGCATATTTATTAGTTATAATTATTCTCTTTTTTAGTTGTAATCACAACAGCAAAACACCAAAAAAAGAAAAATCTACAATTGATTTAACACAAACTGATAAAGAAGAAAAAATTGTTGAACCTAAGGAAGAACTTATTCTCCCCCGCTGGCGCGAGGCTGTGTCTCGTGCCTATCTAAAAAGGATATCTTGAAGTACCATAGCCTTACTTGTTATTTTCACAACTCTTTATACACCGAATAGCTTAGAAATGGGTTTACGCCTAGGGTCGGTGTTGAAGTCCTTAGTTTTTTGTAATTTTAAAATAACCAAATCCAAATCATCATTATGGTGAACCACTCCATCACCCACATCGAACATCTTCTTATTGAAATAAACAATCATCGTGTACTGATAGACCGTGATGTGGCGCAACTTTATGGGGTGGCAACCAAGCGCATCAATGAAGCGGTCAAAAACAACCCAGGTAAGTTTCCATCTGACTACCTTATTACACTTGAACCCCAGCAATGGAAAGATTTGCGGTCGAAAATTTCGTCCACAAACTTCAATAAAGTTAGGGTTGTCCCAAAAGCTTTTACCGAAAAAGGGTTGTATATGCTCGCCACCATATTAAAGAGCAAAAAAGCTACACAAACCACCTTTCTGATTATCGAGACTTTTGCTAAAATTCGCGCCTTGCAACAAACAACAGCAGAGTTATCAAACCATGAACACATTGAAAGTCAAAAAAAGAAAAGTTTACTTCAAAAAAGTGGTAAGCTTATGACAGATTTATTCGCCCAAGAAATGACTGAAAAAGAATCCGAAACAACCCTTGAACTCAATTTTGCTGTGCTTAAGCTTAAACACACCACCAAACGAAAAAAAAAATAAGTACTATCCGTCGAGAAGCTTAGGGTCGTATAGATTAAGAATAAAGGGGTAACCACAAAATCTATCCCCCTAGCTATGCACAATAAAAAAATTATTTTCAAAGGTCTTTTTTTTAAAAAAAGTACCCCATGTATTGTAAAAACATTGTTATGTTTATTTAGATGGTGAGATATTTCATACTGTCATGTAAGCACTCATCAAAAAAACAAAGCATAAATCTATTGAAACGAATCATAGATAACAGCACGACACAATAGTTGTACAAACATCTAAATCCTTAACAGGCAAATTAATTTTAGGGGTTGAATCCCATAGTTTTGAGCCGTGTAAAAACAGCTGGTATATTTTGAGCGTATGATCATACGGAACCCTTACAACAACCTTATGATGATCTCACTAAAAACAAGTCTGCCTCCCTTTTTTTTGTAAAAATTAATGTGCTACACATGGAGGGAGTAGAGGAAGGATTTCCTGCTGACTATGATAGCGAGTATGAAATTCAGGGTGTTTTAGAAGTACGAAACTTGATGGATAAAGATTGTAAATAAACGCATGGTAATCAAAAAAAAGAGGTTTTATATAAAAAAACAGCTGAGTAGTGTAAAAAAAGGCGACCTTAAAAAATCGAGTAATACAAAAATGTTACCATTTGTTTTTGGGTAAATGAGTTACGGAAACTTTAAAATTATTTTGGTTTTATCGTTTTTCTTGACCGTGATCAAAAAAGCTTTAAAGGCTTCAAATTCATCTGGTGCGTAAATGCCTTCGTTCAATTGAAATGTTCTGTTCAAAACAACGGAGTTTGCTTGTTGTTCAATGGTTAAGGCATATGATCCGTATTCCGATTCAATATGGAGATCATCTTTTAGGTTTTCAATATTAAAATTTGAGTGGTCCATGGTATAAGTAATACGATCTTTTACTTGATAACCAAAACGAATCCGAACAGGAGTTTTACGTTCATTTTCATTGGGAATTTGCGGAGATCTGGTCATATATTTATAAGGTGAAATAAACATTCTATTTCCTCTTTTTACGGCTTCTTTTTTATTGGAAAACATCAATTCAAATCCTCCTTGAGGAAAAATATCCCCCTGAATGGGAAATAATGTAAAGGAATCAATAGTTATCGCTCCCCCGAAGTCAAAGGTGTCTTGTATCCAGTTTAATTTTTTCTTTTCTGTTTTTTGGTACTGATCTAAAAACCCGTGGTGTTCAATTTCGGTTCCGTAATAATTTTTGGTGACAGTAACCTTTGAAGCTCCATTCGATAAATCAAAGGCCACATGGATATTGTTTTCTTGTCGATTATCTTCTGTTGTATATCGTTGGGTATTGATGAGTTGGCTTTTATCGTGATCAATTAACAAGGCTTTGCGGTTTCCAGTAAATTTTCCTGCATATCCGAATGGCTTGGTTTGGGAAGTACATTCCAAAAATAAAGTGTCTTTTTCGATGGGAACGGTCAAAATAGCGTGATTAAAATAGGGGCTTGGAAAGCCAGTATCAAGGTCTTTTTTTTCAGCTCCTGCATTAATTAAGGTATAATAACTTTTGATGTTAAATATATCTAATAGGGATTGGGTGTAAAAAGACAAAGCTTTACAATCGCCATATTTTTTTTCATGAACCATTTTACTCTCAAAAGGCTGATACCCTCCAATTCCAATTTGAATACTGATGTACCGGGTAGTTTCTTGTAAAAATCGATAAACACTTTTAATGGTTTCAATTGAAGATTCTTTTTGCAATTCAAGATTTTTGATTGCTTCGATGTCTGAATCCTCGAGGGTATTTCTCGAGGCATTTAATTTGTTGACCCACTGACCAAACAGTTCCCATGAGGATAACGCTCCTTGGTAACCATCCATTTCGAAGTTTACTGGAGCAAGAATAACTGTCGCAAAATAATCTTCCATTTGGCGGTTAAAGGATTCATTTTTTATAGGATCTATGTTTTCAATTTCCCAATGATAGGTTGTTGATTCCTTCTCTTCAGTTGTTATGGGTTCAGCAATATTTTTTGTGGTATATCGCAGATTAGAACGTGTTTGATCAATGACTTTTAATTGTGCATTTAAGATGCGCATTTTGTAATATTGTGGTTGCCAAAAATTGTAAAATAAAGAAGCAGAATGATGAACTTCATAGTTAACCTCAATTTCAAATGGGTAATTGGTCAGTGAGGGTTCTAGTACTTTGTATCGGCTATCGGAATCAATGTTTGAAAAATCATATACTTTATCCTCAAAATCTTTCAATTTATACGCCTTAATTTCATTTCCTTTAAGATCCCGAACCTGAACGTTAGCTTTTTTCACCTTTCTAAAATCATCATAATAAATACGGATATTTTTTAAGTAGTCAGCGTATTTATTTTTTATGATGACCGTATATTTTTTGGTGGTGATAAAATTTTTGTGATCGAGAATCTCAAGCACTGTTTGACTATCTTTTAAAATAGAATGTGATTCTTTCTCAAATAAATAGCGACTAATATCTTGTGCTGTAGTATAAACGCCGAGAGCTAAAAAAAACGGCAGTATAATTTTTTTCATAGCTTGGTGAGTACGATGAGTTCATTATTTTTACTACTTACCAAATCATAAAACTGTTTGATGGAGGCATATTCTGTATTCACAAAATAGGTTTGGTTGATTTTCAAACTACTACTGAGCGTTATTTTATTTCCTTTGTGATGAATAATAAATCGAAATTCACCTCCTTCGTTTGGAAGCTTGATTAAGCTTTGCTCTGGGACTTCAACAGCATATCCTTCGGGAATTTCAACGGTCGTAATAACATTGAATTGTTGTTGGTAAGGAATATCAATTGGGGCATCGCGTGTTTCTCTAGAAAACGGATTTTCGTTAATTGCTCCCATAAACAATGGCTGTAGATAAATGACTTTATGGTCTTCTAGCGCTTGTCTAAACTCATAATGTAGGGTTAGCGGTGTTGAATATCCTTTGTTATTCACCTCAACTTTAATAAGCTCATAATCGATATACTTACTGGTTAAGTCTTCTTTAATTTCAGATTCGGTGGATTCATTCAATTCATCGATTTTAGTATAACTCGCATATTTTTTTAGCTGTTGATTAATATTAACAGAGATGTTGTTTTCATCAATTTTAAAATCGATTAAGCTTGTTTTTTTATAGCTTGAATTTCTTTTTAGGTCAATCCACCTACTGTTTTTTTCATGCACCAACCACCCTTTTCCGTTTCTGCATTTTAGGGGTAACTCATCAAACGGTAGAGCAGAACTCGCATCGGCTAAATACATTTTTCCATCTATTTCAATGGCTACAATGACATAATTGAATTCGTTATAGCTGGGATAAATAGGATGGACAGTTCCATGTCCACGGGTACTCAAAATAACAGGTTGTGCCTCCAATCCATATTCTCTTAAGGCAGCAAGTAAGCTAAAGTTAATATCGGCAACTGTTCCTTCTTTTTTCTTGTAAGCCTCCCTTCCAGATGACGAGCTGAAGTAATCATGTGTTTTTGTCCAATTAAAATGTTTTTGCAAATGGGAATAGAGGATAAGAGCCTTTTCGAGCGACTTTTTTTGCGGTAATAAGTCCTTGATCGCATCGTCCAAAAAACCTTTTTTATTAAAACGTTTTCCAAAAGACGAATGATCCAATAGTTCATCATTGAACTTCTGATAATCTCCTGCAATGACTTCCATAGGTTGAGTGGGATAATCAATGGAAATGAGTTGAAACTCTATACGTGCAGGGACATCAGATATATTGGCTGTAAAAGGCTCTTTGAATATGGGAAGAATATTTTTAAAAACTCCTTTCCTAAACTTGCTTGTTGATTTCAGATCAGAAGTAACATAGCCTGAACCTACTCTTCCTAACTGAGCGTTATCATTGTCTTCTTTTTTATAGCGAATACTGAAGGTTTCATTCACAGACTTTGAAGTCCATTGACCATCAATTTGATTTCCAAGTTGGTTGATTTGATAATTAAACCATTCGGGAATAGTATAGCTAAACTCGCTGTAAGCTACCGGAACATCAACCCTTTGAAAGTACCATCTATCTAAGTTGGTGATATAATCGGAACGTTTTTGATATTGATATTCTATGACGGTTCCATTTTTTATGTCAGGAATGATATAATTTACTTCTGAAAAATAGTTATTTATTCTTCGCTTGTGGACATCTCTAAAATTGATTTTTTGACGCTTTATTTCTCCGTTTTCAATGTTATAACTGAATGCTTTAAACGAAATAATCTCTTCTTTCCTCGATCCGATCTCTGGGGTATAGATTCGCAAACGAATGTTTCCTCCATCGCTATCTTCACTGTTGAATATTTTTTTTCGAACGGTGGTAGATAAAGTGTATTT
This sequence comes from Flavobacteriaceae bacterium, assembly GCA_965659665.1. Lineage (GTDB taxonomy): Bacteria > Bacteroidota > Bacteroidia > Flavobacteriales > Flavobacteriaceae > CBFHWU01. The sequence continues at coordinate 32,557 of CBFHWU010000026.1, read as the reverse complement.
CCACCCTCCATTACTCCAATAGGACATCTTTAAAACTCCTTTTTCAGCCAATACCATAGAATGTGCCTCAGGGGAAAAAGAGCACTCCTTCATTTCTAGTTCTTCTAAGGATACTTTTCCAAATTTATAGGGATACTTTTGGGCATAAATCGGAGTGCTGACGAGGTAAACAAACAGGACACTCAAAAGGAAGTTCTTTTGGCTCATGACTTAGGGGTTAAAAACAAGTAGGTGTAACAAATATACTTTTTATATCTGAAAAAATGAGTTTTTAAAGTAGTCTTTATCTCCCCTGAGATGTTTGGGCTTTATGCCACAGGGTACCAGCTTTCGCTGGCGTGCGTCTGTGACGCCTACCCTTTTTAAAAAGGAGTATTTTTAAGTACTCAAACTCCTACTTTTAATTTTCAGAACCCTTTATAAAATTATCGTCTTGGTATTAGTGTTTGCGCCCGAGGCTTGGCTTAGTTCTTATTTAGAAATAAAAACAGTAAATTTGAGTACCCAATAACCTACTGATGCGACGATCTTTTTCTTTTGGAAGACATATATTTTCACAACAAACAATCATATGCACAGTTGTATTGATTTTAGTTTGTTCCCTATCTAACGCACAAACATTTGAGTATCCTACAGCACCGACTTCCCAGCAACACGATACCATTTTCGGAAAAATTGTTGCTGACCCTTATCGTTGGATGGAACAACCCTCTTTAACGCTTGATTATTGGTTGGAAGAACAGTCAAAATTTTCAAAGAAATATTTGCGGCAAAATTTAAAATACTATTACAAAGTCAAAAATGACCTCATAAATTATGGGTATGTAGAACATAATCCTGTAATAAAAGAAGGAAACAAATATTATTTTTATCAATACAACGATCATTATTCCAACCATACTCTACAGCAACAAAACTCCTACGATAGTGCTTCAAATACTACGGTTGTAAATCCTGCACGTTTTAAAAACAATAATGAAAATATTATTATCAACAATTTTAAAGTTTCATCAAACGAACAGTTTTTGGCATTTAGTTTTAGCAGATCAGGGAGTGATTGGCGTGAAATTCGGATCAAAGATCTCAAGAAACGCCAGTACTTAAAAGATGAAATCCTTTGGGTCAAATACAGCGATATATACTGGAAAGGAGATGGGTTTTTTTATTGGAAATACAACAAACCTTCACCCGAACTTATCTTGCTCGAACAAGCAACAGGACAAAAATTATATTACCACAAAATAGGAACCAATCAAGACCAAGACCTGCTTATTTTTGATAGTGGTCAAAAATATTTAAACTCTAGTTTTCAAGTAACTTCTGAAGAAAAATATCTCATTCTTTACACGAAAACAAAAAGTAAAACAAAAAACAATAAAGTAATTCTGATCAAAGACTTGGAAAACGAGTTAGATTTTGAAGAATTGTACGTTTATCCTGAAGATGGATCAAGTTTTTCGGTTCTTGATTTTGTAGAGGACAAGTTTTATATCATGACCAATTATCAAGCTAATAATTATCGTATTCTTTCATTAAATATTACCACAAAAGAAATTCAAGAAGTTATTTCTGAGTATGACTATGTCCTCCAAGATGTTAATATCATATTCAATAAAATTGTTTGTATTTATTATGGTAAAGGAATCAATATACTTATGGTTTTTGATCTTGAGGGAAACCCTTTAGTCAAGGAAGTATTTGAAGAAGGGCTTCATATTTATGGAATTGATGGAACCAATAGAGACATCGACACCTTACTTTTTTTAAGATCTTTTTTTATCCCCACCGTTGTATATAAAATTAATTTGGTCGATAATACTCTGGATTTGGTCGATAAAACCGCAATTGGCTATGATTACAAATTATATGAAACCCGATTTTTAAGGTATAAATCAAAAGATGGAACATACATTCCCATGTACATCACTTACAAAAAAGGAACGGACTTAACTTCAGGGGATAATCCTGTTTTGATGTATGGTTATGGAGGCTTTGGCAGTTCACTTTTGCCCCATTACGACCCTGGATACATTCTTTTTTTAAAAAGCGGAGGAGTGCTGGTCACTCCTCAAATTAGAGGAGGGGGAGAGTTGGGTAAAAAATGGCATGAAGACGGAAAAAAATTAAAAAAACAAAACTCATTTGATGATTTTATTTTCGCTGCTCAACATTTAATCAAATCTAAAATAACCAATCCCAACAAAATTGTTATCAATGGAGGGTCCAATGGTGGCTTACTTGTTGGAGCAGTGATGACACAAAAACCCAATTTATTTAAGGCTGTAGTTTCTGAGATGGGGGTTTTAGATATGTTAAGACTCGAGCAATATGGAATTGGATATGTCCATCATAATGAATATGGATCTATTTATGATTCAATAGAATGTAATAATTTAATGCGTTATTCTCCATATCATAAAATAAAAAATGATCAACGCTATCCTGCTACACTTGTTGTTACAGCCGATCATGATGACCGTGTACCTCCGTTTCATTCCTACAAATTTGTCGCCCGACTGCAAGCAACTTCTAATAATATTCCCTTTATTCTTGACGTTCAATCTCAATCAGGCCATCATGGATCTTCCCTTTTATTTAAAGAATATCATCATGAAGCGGTAAAATGGGGATTTATTTTCGAACAACTCAACATGAGGCCTTGAATTTGCCTAACGTTGGGACCTAAATTGCTATTCCATCAATGGATTAAAAATACGTTGATACCTCGCCCACAATAGCATCGACCAGCAAAGCGGTGAGTTTTGCCGTATTGTGGTCCTGATCATAATCGGGATTGAGTTCAGCGATATCACATGCGATTACTTTTTGGGAAGCAAATAAATACCGCAGCATGTGCAGAACAAAATCAGGGCTAAACCCTAAGGGAGAAGGGGCACTAACTCCTGGAGCATAGGCCGACGAAAACCCATCTAAATCAATACTGATATACAACCGATCCACTTGTTCCACGAACACTCGTAGGCGTTGGGTTAGGGCTTCAAAATACATCATATGACACTCTTCACAGGGGACATATTCTACATGGTGATTTTTAGCAATATCAAATAATTCGGGAGGATTGGCAGTTTGTTGTATTCCAATCACACAATACGCTGTCGGGTATTCGGTCAAAATTTGAAAAAAAGGGGTCCCCGAATTAGGAGATGTATCGGGGCGACGTAAATCAAAATGTGCATCAAAATTAATGAGCCCTATTTTGGGTCGAGCGTTATTGTCTGTCGCTGTCCATAATCCTTTGAAATGCCCGTAGGAGATATCGTGCCCACCTCCTATAAGCATAGGAAAAATAGATTGAGAAATTAAATGTTGGACCACTTGTGAAAGGGTCTTTTGGCAGGTTTCCATATCACGATCGGGACAAACGACATCACCAAAATCTGCTACACGAGTTGAAGCATGGTGAAAGGCCATTTTGGCTAAATGTTCTCTGCAGACCCATGGCCCATTTTTAGCACCAGTTCGTCCTAGGTTGCGCCGAACTCCTTCATCACAAGCATAGCCCAATAGTCCAATATGAGGAGCTTTACTCTCTTTCCATACTTTTTCTGCATGGAATCTTTCAATGGATTGGTACCAATATTGTTTTCCTATTTCAGGTCTTGTGGCTCTTCCTGTCCATACAGAGGTTCGGGGGGGGTGGTAATGAGAAAAGGGTGTAAGCATTTTAAAACATTATTTTTTTTCCTTCTAAATACACCTCTTCAATCGGATTTGAACCGAATGCATAGGGAATAGCGGCATAAGAGGGTAGAGGTTGGGTAAGAATTAAATTGGCTTTTTTCCCTTTAGTAATTGAGCCTACTTGAGTGCTTCCCATAGCATATGCTCCATTAATCGTAGCAGCATTGATGGCTTCTTGAGGGGTCATGTTCATCTTGATACAAGCCGCTGAAACGACCATGTTCATATTTCCCGAAGGGGCTGAACCTGGATTGTAATCGCTGGCCAATGCCAAAGGTAAACCTGCATCTATGATTTTTCGTGCAGGAGTGTAAGGAATTCCTAAAAAATAAGAACAACCTGGTAGGGCAACAGGCATGGTTGAACTGCCCTTCAAAGCTTCCAAATCAGCTTGGTTTAACACCTCTAAATGGTCAACACTCCGCGCTCGATGACGAACCCCAGCGGCGATACCTCCTATAGATGTAAATTGATTGACATGAATTTTAGGAGTTAATCCGTATTTCTTCCCTGCAATCAAGACCATTTCCATATCCTCAACCGAAAAATAGTTGGTTTCACAAAACACATCAATATAAGAGGCTAATGTCTCTTTGGCTATTGAGGGTAATACCTGATCGATCATCATGTTCAGAAAGGCAGTCTTATTTTTTTTATAGGCATTGGGTAGTGCATGAGCGGCCAAAAATGTGGCCTTAATAGGCAAAGGGTATTGGTGTTTTAGTCGCTGTATAACACGCAGCATTTTTAATTCGGCTTCTGCGGTAAGGCCATACCCTGATTTTATTTCTATGGCTCCTGTGCCTAATGCAATGACTTCCTCCAAACGTGCTTTGCTTTGCCGGAAAAGTTCCTCCTCTGAAGTTTCCTGTAATTGTTGAGCAGAATTTAAAATTCCTCCACCTTTTTGAGCAATTTCCTCATAGCTTAACCCTTTAATACGATCAACAAATTCTTTCTCTCGGTTACCAGCATAAACAATATGAGTGTGGGAGTCGCACCAGGAAGGAAGTATCATTTTGCCGTTGGCATCCACCACTTTTATTGTTGGGCTTGAGGGGCATTTGCTCATGGGGCCAAAATCGGCTATAATTCCATTTTTGACGGACAAAAATGCGTGTTGAATAGAGGGCAAAACGTTCATGTCTTTTCCTTTAACGAGTGGAATGGGTTCGCTACGAACCTGAATCAATTCTTTGATATTTATAAAAAGAATATCCATTAGAAAAGGGGATTTAACAGGTCCTGATCCACAAGATTAGGAATGGTAATTTTAAGATTAGGAGTGCGTTCCATTTCTCTTTTTATGGCAAAAAGGGCTTCTTTATTTCTGGCCCAACTACGGCGAGCAATACCATTATTCACATCAAAAAAAATCATATTTTTTATATGCATAGCTGCTTGAGCGGTACCATCGATTAACATGCCAAACCCCCCGTTGACAACTTCTCCCCAACCGACTCCCCCTCCATTGTGAATAGACACCCATGTGGCTCCTCTAAAACTATCCCCTATCACATTATGAATGGCCATATCTGCCGTAAACCGACTTCCATCATTTATATTCGAGGTTTCACGATAAGGGGAGTCTGTTCCGCTTACATCATGATGATCTCTGCCTAATATGATACTACCTATTTCGCCATTCGCTATCGCTTCGTTGAAGGCCAAAGCAATACGGGCTCTTCCTTCGGCATCAGCATATAAAATCCGCGCTTGTGACCCCACAATCATTTGATGTTTTTTTGCTTCCTTAAGCCATAAAATATTATCCTGCATTTGCTGTTGAACCTCTCTTGGAGCACGAGTATTAATCTCCTGGAGAACACGAATGGCTATTTGGTCGGTTTTGTCCAAATCTTCTGATTTTCCAGTAGTACACACCCATCGAAAAGGACCAAAGCCGTAATCAAAACACATAGGGCCTAAAATATCCTGTACGTATGAAGGATATATAAAATCAACCTTGTTTTCTGCCATTACCACTGCACCAGCGCGTGAAGCTTCCAATAAAAAAGCATTACCATAATCAAAAAAATAAGTTCCCTTATCGGTATGTTTTTGGATGGCCTTAGCATGTCTACGTAAAGAGCGCTTCACGTTATCTTGAAATACAAGAGGTTGATGTTGTATCATCTTTTGGGCTTCTTCATAAGAAATACCCACAGGATAGTATCCCCCCGTCCAAGGGATATGAAGTGAAGTTTGATCAGATCCTAAATGAATAAAAATTTGTTCTTCGTCAAACCGTTCCCACACCTCCACCACATTACCTAAAAAAGCAATCGAAACAACCTCGTGAAGTGACTGTGCTCTACGCACTCTATTTACCAAGTCATCAAGATGGTCAATCCATTCATCAACCCAACCTTGCTGATAGCGTTTGGTTGCTGCTTTGGGGTTTATTTCGGCACAAATACTGATACATCCAACGATATTTCCTGCTTTGGGTTGTGCACCGCTCATCCCCCCTAACCCTGAGGTCAAAAAGATTTTTCCTCTTGGAGAATCACCACCATTCAAGACTTTACGAAAGGCATTCATTAGGGTGATTGTGGTTCCATGTACAATTCCTTGTGGCCCAATATACATATAAGAACCTGCTGTCATTTGCCCGTATTGAGTAACCCCTAAGGCATTGAATTTTTCCCAATCGTCAGGCTTGGAATAATTAGGAATCATCATTCCGTTCGTTACTACTACTCTGGGGGCATCTTTGCACGAAGGAAATAAACCCATCGGATGCCCCGAATACATATGCAAGGTTTGTTCTTCGGTCATGATAGCCAAATAGTACATCGTTAAAAGATATTGTGCCCAATTTTGGAACACGGCTCCATTACCTCCATAGGTAATTAACTCTTCAGGGTGTTGGGCTACAGCAGGATCTAAGTTATTCTGAATCATCATCATAATTGCTGCTGCTTGTGGACATAAAGAGGGATATTCAGTAAGGGGTCGTGCAAACATTGGATAATCAGGCTTCAAACGATACATATAAATCCGACCAAAATCGTTTAGTTCTTGAGCAAATTCAGTTGCTAATTCTTGATGCCAATCTTTAGGAATATAGCGTAAGGCATTACGAACCGCCAATTGTTTATCAGAAGGAGATAACATATCTTTTCTTTTTGGGGCTCTGTTTATATCATTAGCAATCGTTCTCTTTGGCGGAATTTGAGGAGGAATACCCTGTCTTATTTTTTCTTGAAAAGTCATCATTTTTATGTTACAATAAAGGCTTTGTTTTTGACGAGTTCTACGATGGTGTCAATATCTTTTTTTAGGAGTCTGTCTGCTTCTAGTTTAGAGAGGTGTTTTCGGATGATGGAGTGGTTTTTTTCAATGATATTAGAACACCTAAAAGGTCTTCTAAATTCGATAGCTTGAGCGGCACACATCAGTTCCAGTGCTAAAATATGTTCTACATTACTTAAAATTTGATTGAATTTTCTTCCTGAAATACTCCCCATAGAAACATGATCTTCTTGTCCTAAAGCAGTAGGAATACTATCGGCAGAGGGAGGAAAACACAGGGCTTTGTTTTCGGAAACCAAAGCGGCAGTAGTGTATTGAACAATCATGAATCCGGAGTTAAGTCCTCCTTTCTGGGTCAACAATCGCGGGAGTCCATATTTGCCTTCGAGTAATAAGTAGCATCTTCGATCCGAAATATTTCCTAATTCCGAGGCTGCTAAAGAAGTATAATCTATGGCCATAGCCAAAGGTTGTCCATGAAAATTACCACCCGAAATGACCTCAGTTTCACTCAACACAATGGGGTTGTCTGTAACAGAATTTATTTCGATTTGCGCCAATTCAAATAAATGGTTAAAAGCATTTCGGGAAGCGCCGTGAACTTGTGGAATACAGCGTATCGAGTAAGGTCCTTGGACTCGATTACAATTTTTGTGAGACTTTAAGTTCTCTGAATCTTTTAATAGCATCCTCATACGTTCAGCGACTTGCAGCGTTCCTTTATAGGGTCGGATTTTGTGGAGTTCGACTTTAAAAGGCGACGCACTCTCCTGAAAACCCTCTAAGGTCATTGCTCCTGCCAAATCCGCCAAATCCAGTAAATACATCATTTTATGTAAGCCTACAAGGGCATGAGCCAAAATAAATTGTGTTCCATTAATCAGTGCCAACCCCTCTTTGGCTTCCAATTGAAGGGGTGCCATATGCTGTTGTTTTAATACGGTTTTGGCAGGAATAATAGTTTCATTGACCCAGAAATCACCTTCTCCGATGATAGGCAAAAACAAGTGTGATAACGGTGCCAAGTCACCAGAAGCGCCCACTGAACCTTGCTCAGGAACTACGGGTAGCAGATCATTTTCGATAAAAAACAGGATGCGCTTGATCACTTGTAAACGAATTCCTGAATACCCTTGACACAATGCATTTACTTTACAAATCATCATAATTTTAGACAAGGCTTTGTCGATGGGCTTTCCTACTCCAACAGCATGTGATAGCAATAAGTTTTGCTGAAGTTGACTGGTTTGTTCGTCTGATATCCGTGTATCACACAAAGGTCCAAATCCGGTATTTACTCCGTAGATGGTCTTTTTAGCACGAGCAACGGTTTCCAGCTTTCTTCTAGAATGATTGATCTTTTGTATAGTTTCTTTAGGCAATACTCCCGCTAAGGTCCCTTGAGCAAGCTCGAAGGTTTTGTGGAGGGTTAATGCGTCTATACCGTATTTGAATTTCAATGAATTGATTTTTGCTTTTCTAAGTTAACAGTAATTTTAATATTAAATAAGACTATATTTATATCAAATCAATAACCATGAATTATCAATTAGAATCACGACATCTCCGATATTTTTTGGCAGTGGCTGAAGAGTTACATTTCAGAAGGGCAGCCGAAAGACTTTACATTTCACAACCTGGGTTGAGTAAACAAATAAAAGAGATGGAAAGGGGAATAGGAGCTCAACTTTTTGAGCGACATAACAGAAAGGTTAGCTTGACCAAATCAGGATTGTATCTCAAAAATGAATTAAGGATGCATTTCAAATCTATCGAAAACAGTATTCGTCATGCCAAATTATTACATGAGGGTAGGGTTGGGGATTTAAAATTTGGATATGTGGGATCAGCTATGCAACAGATTATTCCAAAATTTTTATTGTCTTTTAGAGAAAAACAGCCTCAGGCCCTTTTTAGTTTAAAGGAGATGGATAATCAAAAACAGATTGAAGATATTTTGTCATTTGATCTTGATATTGGTTTTGTACGTTTAGAAAAAGTGCCTAAAGGTTTACAGAAGGTTGAAGTATTACAAGAACCTTTTTGTTTGGTTCTTCCCGAAGCGCATTCCATTAATAAATCAAATTTTATAGATCTAGCTCAACTAGCTGATGAGTCATTTATATTATTTGATCCGACATACAGTCCTTCGTATTTCGACAAAGTTATGCAAGTATTTAGTGAGCAGGGCTTTAGTCCTAAAGTAACTCATAATACGATACATGCGAATTCAATTTATAAGTTGATTGAACATCATTTTGGAGTTTCTATTGTGCCTAAATCCTTACAATCGAAATACCATAAAGGGATAAAGTTTATTGAGTTAGATCGTATTCCACAGCGTACGGTTTTGTCTGCAGTTTGGAATGTGGACAACAGAAACCCTGTTTTAAAACGATTTTTAAAAGAAGTGCTTAAACAGTAAGAGTAGGAGTGATTTATTGATGTTTTGTAGGTACTGATAGGTATATCAAATCAATATGTATAATAAACTAATGATTTTAAATGACAATTTTAAAAAAGTATTTATAAATTTGATTAAATAAACATAAACAATGAAAAAACAAATAATTTTTTTACTTGCCCTATTCTCATGGGTATCGCATTCTCAATTTGATGGAATTGAAACCATGACTTTTGAGCAATCTCAGGATATTAATTTTTTTAGATCGATAAAAAATAACACCAAGGTTAAGGAATACATTACTATTTCGGGAAATAGTGTTAAAGTAGGAGACACGTTAATTATTGGAAAACCAACCTCTTCAAGTTCGGTTTCGAATACCTATGCCTCTTCTTATGGTTCTCAGTATTCAGCTTCGGCTACCACTAACACCAAAAATGTTAAAGAGTTTGAGTTTGTTCAGATGGGTCGTCCTTCAGGCTTCGGATCGGTAATGTCGGGGCTAAATGGGACAGGACCTGCCATGGCAGGTATTTCGCTATCTAATGAAGTGGTGACTGTTAAAGAAATGAAAGTATATCACAAAGGATCAAAAAAGAAGCCATTAAATGTAGTGATTGTTCTTGGCGAGATTAATGGTAGAGCTTTTGGGATCAATAAATATCTTAGTGTAATGAACACTGAATTGGCTATCGAATCGGGCGAATTGTATTTAAAAAACCGAAAGATGACAAGAGAAGAAGCTATTGCAAAGTTGAAAGAATCAAAGGATTTGTTTGATTTAGATATGATGTCTGAAGAAGAATATAAGGCATTAAGAGCCGAATTAGCGCCCGTTATTAAAGGGAATTAAAAACCCGCTTTATTTTTTGTATTTCACCCTTTTTAAATAAAAAGGGTTTTTTTGTTTACTATTCATTTTAAAGCATAATAAATTATCATATTAATAAAATATTATCATGTTTTAATGATTTAAACCCAACCAATAATCAAAAAATGTATCGTATTAATTGCTTTAGCCTTTTGTACAAATGTTAGTTTTGCTCAGCTAAAGTTAGAAACAGGATATAATATCAATTCCGTAAAAGCTGACCTCATGGGCCTGAATATTAGCGTATCTGATGATGGATTTTATGTTGGAGCCGCTTTATAACTTTGCTCTTGGAGAACTCTTTTTCTTACAGCCTGCTGTGATGTGCTCAGGAGATTTTCAAGTTCCCTTTTCTTTAGGGTTTATTGCAAATGATAAGTTTGCTGTGATGATTGGACCTTCACTTTGAAGCCTCTCCGGGGGTATGGATGGGTTTAAAACCAGTTCCATTGGAATGAATTTTGGCCTTTTGTATGAAATTTCAATTAAATCAGGAATTAGTACAAGGTATTATTCAGACCTTTCGAATCGATTCGATGGCGATACTTCCATACTTGGTGATATCGATTTCAATACCTTTTCAACTTAGATTTGGGTTTACTCACAGTCTGTAAGTAGTTTTTGCTTTTCCACCATTTTATGTCTTGAAAATGGTGGTGTGATTTATAAGACCGTGCTTATCAAGTGCGGTTTTTTTTAATTTGCTGTTTAATTTTTTTCAGTTCCGAGTATTGCCCAATTGGCTTCGATTGAGGGTAGGGTTACTTTTGATGAGATTCCCGAACCTTATGTAAATGTTTATTTAGAAGGAAGTTCAAAGGGAAGTTCAACGAATAAAAATGGAATTTTTATCATCAATGAGGTTACCCTTGGGGATCACACGCTTGTATTTTCTGCATTGGGATTAATAACAAAAAAATCACTCTAACAATTAATGAACAGAGAAAATATATTTAAAATGCCCTACTGGTAATCGATGACCAAAGTTTAAATGAGGTGGTTATTTAAGGAACGATGAAGCCAGTAAGTAAACTTGAAAGTCCTGTTCCGGTTGAAGTATACTCTTCCTCTTTTTTTAAAAAAATCCTACGCCCCCTGTTTTTGATCCCTTTGATGAAAATGTCATTTTTTATCCAAATGGACAAGTGATACCAACGCCTAGCAATCCCAATGCACTCACTTTTGATCCCTCTTATGTGTATGCATCCAATCAAGGATTAAGAGGGTTTTTAGGATTAAGAATCAACGTGTTTTAATGAAATTTTTCACCATATGATTGCTATTTACCATTGGACTACAACCTATTGCCCAAGAGTTAACTTCACTTAATGAATATACGTTTGAGCAAAAAAGAATTGTTACGCGTCTTGAATAGGTTGAATTAAAACCTCACATAATAAAAAAATATACTGTGTACTTATCAGTACCTGATTTTTTGGTGTAAAAAGAATCATCAACCGTTTATGGGGATGTTATTTTAGAGGATGGAAAAAATATGACCCTCATTGATCGCTGTATCAATAGTGAAAACGTAATTCAGTATTGAAAATAATTTATTGGTGAATCTAAGATTAATAGTTTTTTGTGATCGAATCTTTTATAGCGATAACAAATATTTTAGAAGAATATTAAAAGTTTACGTTCGACAGCGGCTTAGAAATTGAATGCAGACTAGCATTATAAGTTAAACCATAGGAAAAAAGATTTCAATATGAAAAAAACACTGATTTTCATTCCTTTTTTTATGGGCGCTCACATGTGATAAAAAAAAAGAAAGTGATTGTATTGATGTCAATACAATCACCAACGGAATATGTACGCTAGAATATTTACCTGTGTGCGGATGTGATGAGCTAACATATTCCAATGCCTGCGAGGCCGAAAACAATGGCGTTACTTCTTATGAGTACAGAGCTTGTTCTGATTCAGATTTTGAAGAAAACATTAGACTCTGGAACACCTTAAATCTAGCGTCATATTCTTTTGATTTGAGTGTAATATGTTTTTTGCTTGATAAACGAGCCATATTCTATCACGGTAAGAGAAGGACGAGTTGAACGTATTTCTGGAAGTGAACAATTGTGACTTGTAGGCATTCCATTAACCATAGCAGCACTTTTCAATGAAATTCAAAATCTCCTCAACCAAAACCCTTAGCAGTACACCCTAGAATTTGATGCCTCATATGGTTATCCAAAGCAGATATATCTTGATATGGATAGCACTTTAGCAGACGAAGAAATTGGATAAATAGTAACTAACTTTAGGCCCTATAAGTAAACAGTAAAACAGTCCTATTACTTGGGGTGGTACCTATTAACTGCTTCTTTGAGGACCTCATTTCGGTCAAAAGACATGGTTTTGGTTTTGAATTGGGCGAATAGTTCCATTTGATCAGTGTAATGTTTTGAATTTGAACGATTGCTATTTCCGAACGAAATAATCGATTCGTAATATGTTTTGTTTGGAGTAAATCTTACCAATCCGATATAGGATTCTCCATGAGTGATTTTAATTTTCCCCTCTTTATAAGGGATTCCTTTCATTGCCGTTACTACATCGGGTAATCCGAAAATAGGGACTTCTTTATTGCCCCTTACGAGTTTTTGAAAATCACCTAATGAAACTTCCAAGGTATTAAAATGCTTTATCATATAGGCTTTTGTTTTTTTGAGGGCGGTGTACATAAGCAATGGATTAAATATTTTGGTAGGTCCTAATCGATAAAAATATTCCTCAAGAAGGTAATACAAAATGGCATAAGTTCCAGCGCCTAATGATTCAATATCAGTTTTTCGATCCCATTGTTGAATACGTTCAAGCAACAATTGTACATCGGGATATTTTTCTGGTTCCATCTCAAACAAAACATTGATGTCCATAAAGCTATATTGAAGAGGGGTGGGAAGTGTATGGTCATATTTGATTTCAAGAAAACGTTCATAATTGATGGTATCTTGCTTTTCGAGTAGCGACAATAATCGGGTACTTCTGTTATTGTCGTAGTGCTCATAATTCATGGTTTTCGAAAAAAGTTCAGGTTTTGGATTTTCGTCTTTACTTGTCGATTTAAAAGGGGAGTGATTGGCATTGTATACAAAACCTGCCTCGGGATGAATGACTTGAGGGAGTTGTTCAATATCATAATAGTGATTCCACAAGGTTTTCAATGTGTTTCCAGGAACAACTTTTTTCCAGTCATATTTTTCACTTCGAATAGGAATTTTACCATTTGAAATATAAAAAATGGTATCGTTTCGGTCGGCATATCCAATATTATATCCAGGGAGAGCTTTCATTTTAAGGATATTATAAAATTCAGAAAAGGAAGTAGCTTTATTCATACGCCACCATTGTTCAAGGGCATTTATATTGGTAGTGCTTGGAGTTCTCACAGCAAAATACCCTGTTTTGTTTTTGAGTGTTGGCCCATATATGCTGGTATAAAACTTTTTTTGAATAGGTATTTTTAATCCTAGAATTTTAAGGTGTAACTTAGCTTTCTTTTTTTGAAGAGAATATTCTTTTCCATCTACAAGATAAACTTCTTTTTTTTTGGGGTGCATTTCTAAAGAGTAGATATCGGCTTTATCGGGATAATTCACGGTGTGTGTCCAACCCAAATACTGATTGGCTCCTGTCAATATACAAGGAGCTCCTGGAAAGGTTGCTCCTATGATATTGGTTCCTTCGTCGCTAACCAAATGAGCCTCATACCAAGAAGTGGGTCCTTCCAAAGGCTGATGAGTATTGATCGCTAAATAGCTGGCATTTTCCCCTGTTTTTTTGCTGCTCAGGGCGATCAAGTTAGACCCATTGATATCTTCGTTTTTTTTTGAGGAATACTTAGAAACGCTGTTGTTCGTAATCGCTCCAATGAGTTGATCGGCACCATTAGAAATAAACAATTGCAAGTTTGAATATGCTAATGCTTTTTGAGGGGTAAGGGGAAAAAGTTTTTGCTCTAGTATTTCTTTCGGGTGATAAAGGGCATATGCGTTCAACCCTTCGACATAGCCTGTTAGAATTTGAACGAATTCAGGACTTAGGGTGTTAAATTGATCGTTGATTATTTTTGGGGATTCAATCAGTTGCGATACAAAGTCAGCAGCAGCTCCTTTCAATCCAAGATGTCTACTCAAAATAGCGTTTCCAGCCAAATAAGATTTTTGGATGGTAACGAAATCGTCTTCAGCGTGCGCCCATGCTAGTCCGTAGGCAGTTTCTGCATCTGTTTTTCCATAGATGTGAGGAACACCATAAGAATCTCGTATGATTTCAATGTTTTTTGGATTCAACTGTCCAAAAACTAAAACAGGAATAACACAGAAAAAAAGTAGCACTCGGATCATAATTTGTTTTTAGTAACGCCACAAGAATAAGTGAATTACATTAGTCATTTTCATTATTGGTCACTAAAATAACATAAAAATTTAGTTTGAATGAATCAACTTTAAATTTATGTAATCAATGGCATTGTATTACAGAACCTATGGTTTTAATTCTTACTTTCATACCCAAATTTTTATGATGAAATTGCACAATTTTAAACAGACATTACGTCAGGTAAAAAATTTAAATTTTCAACTCCCTGATCAGTCTTATGTACCCAAACATTTTCATATCACAGAAGCAGGAATAATAACCAAAAATTTTATTGATTGCGGAGGAACTCTACGAAAAGAAGAAGTAGTGAATTTTCAATTGTGGATGGCACAGGATTATGATCATCGATTACGTCCGGATAAACTATTAGAAATTATTACATTATCGGAACAGAAATTACAGATACAAAACCTCGAAATAGAAGTTGAAGTACAAGAAAATACCATCAGTAAATACGGTTTAGACTTTAAAGAGGGGATCTTTTTTTTGACGGCTAAAAAAACCAATTGTTTGGCTCAAGATCAATGTGGTATTCCTGTTCAAAAACCGAGAATACGAATTTCTTCACTGACCACTAACACATGCACTCCCGAATCAGGATGTTGCTAACCCCTAAAACCCCCTCAATGATTTACACTAAATTAGAAGCCTATCTTACATCTCTCCATTTTGAAGGGATACCCCAAGAGCGAAAAGAGATACTTCAGCCATTAATCGATTACATTCAATCCCACCACTCAGCTCAAACTCCAATACGGCTAAATTTCATATGCACCCACAATTCACGACGAAGTCATTTGTCCCAAGTGTGGGCTCAAACAGCTGCGGCATTTTACGATATTCGAGAAGTATTTTGTTATTCGGGAGGTACGGAAGCGACTGCTCTATTTCCTTCAGCGGCAGAGGCATTAGAAATTGTAGGCTTTCACCTTCAAAAATTATCTGAGCAGAACAATCCAGTTTATAGTATACACTATAGCGATATTGAACATCCCATAATTGGATTCTCAAAAACATATGATAATATGTTTAACCCAGCTTCTGAATTTGCAGCAATTATGACATGCTCTCAAGCCGATAAGGGTTGTCCATTGATAGTTGGAGCACAAGCTCGAATTCCGATTACTTATGAAGATCCTAAAGCCTTTGATCAAACTCCTCAACAACAAGAAAAATATGCAGAGCGCAGCCAACAAATTGCAACGGAAATGAGTTATGTGTTTTCAAACATCATATCCAAATAAGAATGATTTAGAGCTAAACTTTCGTTGGAACTACTTTGTTTATTTGATTGTAAAAAAATAAGATAAACAAACTGAATACAATACTTACAATAATAAGTATGGTGGTGGCCAACCCCTGAGTTTCAAAAGAAATGCGTAAGATAACTGTTGAAATAACGAAGCCTGTATTGCGAATTAGTTTGGAAAAAACGTTTGAATAATAAAAAGAGATCAACAAAATTAAAACATCAATAAAAATGAGAATTAAAAAAAACTCTTGAAAAAACAAAAAAGAAATTTCTTGTAAGCTATCAAAAAACGCTAACATACCATTGGAAATCACCAAACTTTGACTTGTTTGATATATCAAAATAATAAATAGAATTGGAATCAAGACCACACTAATAATTCGTTTGGTAGTAATAAAAACGCTTAATTCTTTATCTCCTTTGACTTTTGGTTTTTTGGAAATTAAAAGATTGAATAAATAGACCATTGACAGGATAACGATCAATCCAATCAAACTTCCTAAAATTTCTTGATGATGTAAGTCTTTGTACCAATCATTTTGAGGTCGAAACTCCGATAAATCTTTAAATATTTTACGAATGAGAATCAATGAAATGATTTCGAACTGTTTTAATATTGAAGTGGTAAACGAACGATGTAAATACACCAAAAACTGATAAATTTCATATAATATAATAATAGAAAAGGGAGTAAAAATTGCTTTGACAGGTAAATAAAACCACGAATTTAACTCTGCATCTACACCACTATTTTGGAGGTGGTTGATCACCAAAAAAACAGTGTGGAATACAAAACCGATGATCGCTAATCGAATAACATTTCGTTCAAACCACTCTAAAAATACAGGCCCAAAAAAAGCGTTAAAAAGGGTGTTAAAAAAGGTCATTTTCCAATATACAAATTTTTATTTTATAGTAACTAAATTATACAATAAAACCTAAAACTCATTTTTCCCAAAAGAACTTTCAATAAATTTCGTTTTGTTCTTTCTATTATTAAAATTGTAAGACAAGTTAAGTGAAATCATATCGACTTCATACACATAGTTAGTGGTTGTATAAAAATCATTTGGTCGGTGAGTTGTGATGCGTTGTTCATTTGAATTTAAAAGTCCTAAATCGATATTTTTCCATTGTAATGTAGCGGTGAGTTGGCGGTCTAAAAAGGTTGTGCTGTAACTCAGAGTGGGGTTGTAAAATCTACTATCTTCCCCTTGAGCAGTAATCCGTTTAGAGAGGTAATTAAATACCAATTCAATTCGAGAACGATCATTAAATTGGTAGCTTGAGTTGATATCGATGGAATAAACCCAACTTGACGTATTAATGCTTTTTTGGTCAAAGTTTCCATCAATTTGATGGTGATAGAGATTTCCACCAGCATAAGCGTTCCATTTGTTATTAAACTTTATTGATTTGCCCCATTCCAACCCTATGGATTTTGAAGTTCCTACGTTCGAATAAATTCGGTTTAAAATACTGTCGTTATATACAGTATTCACACGATTTACCAAATTTTTGACACGTTGATAGTATACATTGGCGTAGGTATTAAGACCTTGTTTATTGGTTCTCGAAATTCCAATTTCAACTTGGTCGATGTATTCAGGTTTCAAGTTAGGATCTCCTTGTTCCAGTGTTTCAGAGTGTTCTCTTTCGGGAAAAGGATTCATTTTAAATGTGGTGGTGCGCTGAACACGTTTGGTATAGGCTAGTTTGAGAAGTGTTTCCTCATTTAACTGATAGCCTAAAGAAGCAGAAGGGTACCATTTGTTGGTGTTATAAACCAACTCTTCATCGATTGTATTGCCTTTATCCTTTAATGACAGCTTTCTGTTCATATGTTCCATTCTAATTCCGGCAGCGAGGCTAAAAAGGGATGTGTTTTTGGCGTATTGAACATAACCAGAATGTAAACTTCTATTGAGATTGACTTCGCTCGAAAACTCTGGAACGAGTTCAAAAATACCTGTGAGATTATTTTTTCGTTCATATACAAAATCACCTGTATGATCGAGATTTCGAAACAAATAACCCATTTCAAATGTCCCAAATCGGAATGGAGCAAATGTGTAATCCAATTGTAATTGACTTCCATAAAGTGGATTGTCATTGGTGTTGTATTCGTCTTGATAGACGATATTGGTATTGGGGTATCCTAGATTACGATTGGTGGTAGGGCCTCCAAGCAAAGTGTATTCGTACAAAAATGATCCTGTAAATTGAGCTTTGTTCTCGAAGGTATGATTGAAGCCAAAACTTCCAATAACAAAATCTCCTTTTCGAGTGCGTAAGTTTTCATTGTAATATTGGGTGGTATATAGTCGTTCATTATCGTTAGCTAAATCAACAGCATGATTGTCGTAATACAGGATGTCAGCGGTGCGATCTTTAGTTCGTTTTCCTACATAAACCCCCAGGTTGTAATTGTTTTTGGTACTTGGAGTGTAATCGAGATAAAACTTAGCCGAATAGTTTTGTTCGTCGAAACTTCGTTCTCCACTTGATGGAAGCTGTGTACGTAAATTATCTGTAATGGTGAAAACATCCCCTTCACGTCTTCCAGATTTGTCATTTCGCTGGAAATAAAGACCTGTAGAAAGGTTCCATTTATTACGGACAAACAAGTAGGTTGCATCAGCCCCATAGCGTTGACTTTTTTGGGCATTGTCATAGTTTTCGATTGAAGGTGCTCCAGAATTTACATTGAATTGAAAATAATCCCCTTGACGTATTTTTTTGGTCGTAATTACGTTAATAATTCCTGCTTTTCCTTCCGCATCATATTTGGCTGAGGGTGCCGTGATGAGCTCTATACTTTGAATCGCATTTGAAGGAATTTGACTTAGAGCAATTGAGGGATCAGACTGGAGGGGTTTATTATCTATCAACAAAACAAAACCTTCTGCTCCTCTAACTCGAATAGTTCCTAGCCCATCAACACTTACCGAAGGTAAATTTTTGAGCGCATCAACGGCAGTGTTCCCTTGATTGGAACTTAACGATTGAATATCATAGACTTGTTTATCAATTTTATTAACGAATTGTTGACGTGTTGCTTTGATGACAACTTCTTCAAGAAGTGCATTTGAAGGTCGTAAAGAAAGGATTCCTAAATCCATAACTTCTGCTACCTTTTTTTCTAGATCATTAATAAATATAGTATCATAACCAAGGAAACTAATTGAGACTTGAAAAGGAGTATTAGGGAGTTTATCGATGCTAAAATTTCCTTTGGCATCTGAGATAGACCCGTTGATGACCATTTCGTCTTGCAAAATACTGATCGTTCCATATTCAATAGGTTGTTGTGATTGTTGATCAACGATTTGCCCTGTAATTTGAGACTTAACAAATGTTGTGATCAAGAACAGAATAATAGAGAATAATAATTTCAATTATATGTAGTTTAATTTTTACACAACAAAAATAAGCTTTAAATCAAGTAATTAAGTTGAATTTATTTAACTTGCAAAAAAAAATGCATAAAACAAGATCTCAATGTCCATTAACCAACGCTTTGGATATTATTGGAGACAAATGGGCCTTAATGATAGTCAGAGATATTTTTTTTGGAAAAACATCCTTTAAACAATTTCTCAGTTCACCGGAATCAATATCCACAAGCGTTTTGACAAGTCGTTTGCAACTTTTAAAACAAAATGCTATCCTATCATATAAAACAGACCCTAAAGACAAAAAAATAAAGCATTATTATCTTACTGCCTCAGGGGTTGATTTGTACGATATTATTTTTCATATCATGCAATGGAGCAATAAAAATCTTGATTTGAAGTACACTCCTATAGTAAAAACAATTTTTAGAGAATCTCGTCAAATACCTCACGAGAATTTTATCAAAAAACAAAAAAAAACCTATCTTAAAAGTATAAAAAAACGGATTTCGTTGGATTAAGGTTTCGCAAATGATTTATGTTTTAATCAATCTTGTTTGCACTGTTTTTTTAGCGGGCGTAATTGCAGTTACCCATTATATAACGTATCGTAGTTTTGATGTTATTTCTCCTGATCAATTTTCCACTTTTCATAAAACATATACGCGTAAAGTAGGTCATATCGTATTCATACCTATGTGGATTGAACTGGGAACCTCATTAATTATCTTGTGGAATATTAACCAATTTACTTTCCCTATTTATTTAACTTTTAACCAAGGGTTAGTTTTTATTATATGGGGAATTACTTTTCTTTTCATTGTCCCTCATCACCATAAACTTTCTGATGGCTTTGATAAAAATAAGCATTATGAATTGATGAAATACAATCGTATTCGTACAGTTCTCTGGTTGTTAAAAGCTTTAAGTATAAGTTTTTATGTATTTGTGATTTAATATAATTCGTGTATATTGGCACACTTTAACCTAAATCTAAATTTATGCGAGTTCTTATTTTTATTTCTTTATTTTCCTCTATTGTTCTTGCTCAGAAGCCATTGGATTCATTAGTAATGGATACAGAACAAAAACAAGGACTGTTTACCACCTATTTCTCTGAAAAAGGCACCCTTTATTTTGAGCTAACCGAAAAAGACTTACATAAGGACTTACTTCTTATTAGTCGATTAGCCCATACTCCCGAACAAATAAATTCGATAGGGGATAAGCGGTCTAGTATTATGATTCACTTTGTGAAACAAGCAGATCAAATTTTACTGTTAGAAATCCCCACCGAAAATATTGCTCGAAAAACAGACCCTATTTTTGAAAGCGTCCAAAAAAACAATACGAAATCTATTTTACATAGCTTCAAGATTAAAAATGAAGAAGATGATCGATACTTAATAGATGTTAGCGATTATTTTCAACAAGATTCTCCAGGGTTTTCATTAAACTTAAAAGGCAAGCATGAGTCTAAAAGAAGTTTTATTAATACTATTCGAACATTTGTTCAAAATATAGAAGTCGCAAGCACATTGACTTTTACAGAAAAAGAAAACGCAAATACTTATCAAATAAATATTTCTATTATTGCTTTACCCGACGATCAAATGCCTATTCGATATGCCGATAGTCGTGTAGGATATTTTACCATTGACAAAACGGATTATAGCTCAGAAGCACTGAAAGCGGATTCTTACGAAATTGTTCAGCGCTTTCGTTTAGAGCCCATTGATGAAGAAGCCTATCGAAAAGGAGAGCTGGTTTTACCTAAAAAACCGATTGTATTTTATCTAGATCCAGCAACACCCAAAAAGCTTGTTCCTTATATTAAAAAAGGGATTGAAGATTGGAATATTGCTTTTGAACAAGCAGGGTTTAAACATGCTATTCAAGCCAAAGAAGCCCCTTCCAAAGAAGAGGATCCTGATTTTCATACCGAAGATGTTCGCTACTCCATAGTGCGATATGTTGCCTCTGATTTACGTAATGCCACGGGACCTCGAGTAGCAGATCCTAGAACAGGTGAAATTATAGAAAGTGATGTTTTATGGTATCACAATCATTTGCAATCATATCGCAACCGATATCTTATTGAAACTGGTGCAGCAAACCCCTCCGCTCGAACCCTTAACACGCCTATTGATGATATTGGTGAAATGATGCGTCAGGTGATTGCACATGAGGTGGGACATTCGTTAGGATTACGACACAATTTTAAAGCCAGTTCAGCCTATCCTGTGGATTCTTTGCGGTCGGCAACCTTTACCCAAAAAATGGGTCTGGCAACTTCGTTGATGGATTATACTCGCTATAATTACGTTGCTCAACCTGGGGATGAAGGAGTACGTTTTGTTCGTCAAATGGGTCCCTATGACCTCTACTCTATTGAATGGGGCTATCGATATTTTCCAGAACAAAGTCCAATAGCAATTCGAAAAAGTTTAAAAAAATGGGTGGACGAAAAAAGTACCGATCCAATTTTTATGTTTGGATCAGGAAGAGAGTCGGGAACCAATGACCCGAATGCCATTACCGAAAACGTGGGTGATGATATTATTAAAGCGAATACCTATGGGATGAAAAATCTTAAAATAGTAGCTGAAAATTTGTATGATTGGGTGGTTGATGATGGAGACGATTTTGACGAACTTAGGCAGCTTTACAGTGAGATGGTTTATGTATATAGACGTTATGTAGGTCATGCTCTTTCTGTTATTGGCGGTGTTCATGAAACCCTTTTACATTCCTCCCAAAAAGGATATACTTATCAAAATGTTGACCGAAGAGATCAATTAAGAGCATTAGAGTTTTTAAACGAACACCTATGGATTCCTCCATATTGGATTACAAACAATGACCTTACATCTTATATCTATTCAACAGGATCTTTAGATACTGTTTTTAGGTCTCAAATGAGAACAATTACTTCCATTTTAGATGGTGATCTTTTGTCTCGAATGATTTCCCAAAATAAAACCCTTCACGGAAATGGTCTGCCTGTACACGAACTTTTAAGCCAATTGGATAAATATATCTTTGTTCAAGGAGATATTCAAGACGTATCTGTACGCAATCTCCAAAAACATGTCATTGAAAGAGCTAATCAATTGTTAATCAATAAAGAAGTTAACCCCGAAGTAAAAGGGTTGATTTTAGGTTTTCAAAACAATCTTTTGAAACAACTCAAAAGAAAGTCAAATTCCTCCGAAATTCAAGCGCATTATGATTATTGTAAAGCACTTATTAACAACAGAGAAATTTAATTCTTCTTTTGTCAGAAAGTGGTAAAACCTAAGGTTATGGATTGACTTAAAACTTGGATTTCCGTTGGAAGATATGTTTTGGAAGGCAGATGAAAAGATATTTAATTCTACACCAAAAAATTAGATCTCTTTCTGTAATTGATCGTATGTTTTTATACCCCATTTATAGGCGATCCAATCGCCCAAAAAAACACAGCCTAACCCAACATATACTCCTGAAAACACATCAATAACAAAATGTTGAAACAAAAATATTCTGGAGAAACCCACTGCAAGTATGGCGATGTAACAAACACCACGAAACCAGCGATTGGACATGTAGCGCATCACAAAAAATCCTAAGGTAGCTGCTGATGAGGTATGTCCAGACGGAAAAGATAAAAAGTCTCTAAACTTAATATTGAAATCATCAGGATTCCATAATTGGGGTAAATGTTCAAAAAATTTAATAGGGCGTTCAACATGTGGAAAAGCGATGTTTTTTGATACATAAATAGATATTCCCATTATGATTACCGTAATAGCAAAATGTATCATTTCGTTTTGTATGGTTTTTTTTTTAAAATAGAGGTAGGCTCCTAAAACGACTAGAATGACGATGATAAAAAAACCGTCACCTCCAAAAGTGATCCATTTAAACAAAGGAAAAAGCTTTGGAAACTGAAAAAGGTTTAATTTTAGTTCAATAGTTCCTTTGGGGAGAAAAACCAGAGGAAGTAAAAATAAATGAACTAAACCAAAATGCAACCAAATACGGTGAATAGGATGAAGTTTATTAATGGTTTTTTATTTTAGTTTAAACAAAAATACATTAAATTTTCGGGTAACTTTCTTTACATGAAACTGAAAATAATATTAGGTTTGCAGGGTTATGAAAAAAATTATAATACTTGGTTCAGGATTCTCATCACTTTCTGCAGCCTGCTATCTAGCAAAGCAAGGTCATTCGGTTCAAGTTTTCGAAAAAAATGACACTTTAGGAGGACGTGCACGTCAGTTTAAACAAGATGGATTTACTTTTGATATGGGTCCTTCATGGTATTGGATGCCTGATGTTTTTGATGGTTTTTTTGCTGATTTCAATCAAAAAGTTTCAGATTATTATTCACTCGACCGACTTAATCCGGGATATCAAGTAGTATTTGGTAAAGATGATTTTTTTCCTGTAGAGGATAGCATTGAAAAAATTGCAAATCGTTTTGAGCTCGTTGAGAAAGGAAGTGGCGAAAAACTCATTAAATTTATTGCTAAAGCACGTCAAAATTATGAAGTTGCTGTACAAGATCTGGTTTATAAGCCTGGCGAAACCCTTATGGAACTAGTCACACCAGTGACCATAAAAAAAGCAGGATTATTTTTTACTAATATTCGCAAACAGGTCGAAAAGGAATTTTCAAATCCAAAATTACGATCCTTGTTACAATTTCCTGTTTTATTTTTAGGAGCAAAGCCAGAAAGTACTCCAGCATTTTACAACTTCATGAATTATGCTGATTTTGGATTAGGTACGTGGCATCCGAAAGGGGGAATGATACAAATTGTTGAGGCTATGGTGACGTTAGCCACTTCTTTAGGAGTTCGATTTTATACTGATCATCCCGTTCAAGAGATTTTGGTTAAAAACAAAAAAACCACTGGAATACGTGCCAATAACCAGAAATTCGAATCTGATATTGTGATCAGCGGAGCGGACTACCACCATACCGAAACTTTATTACCGCTTGAACATCGTCAGTATGCTGAACGTTATTGGTCCAAAAAAACATTCGCGCCTTCCTCCTTGTTATTTTATATGGGCATTGATAAAAAATTGAATGAATTGTTGCATCACAATTTGTTTTTTGATGTCGATTTTGATGCCCATGCAGCGAGTATATATGATACACCTGAATGGCCGAAAGACCCTTTATTTTATGTTAACCTTCCTTCTCAATCTGATTCATCTATGGCTCCTAAAGATAAAGAAGCTTGTTTTATTTTGATTCCTTTAGCTCCCGATCTGGAGGATAGTGATGCATTGCGCGAACATTATTATGAAAGGGTCATCCACCGTATGGAGCAACTCACGAATCAACCTATAAAAGAACATGTTTTGTTCAAAAAATCCTTTTGTGTAGTGGACTTTATTTCAGAATATAATTCTTACAAAGGGAACGCCTACGGTATGGCCAATACCTTGTTTCAAACGGCCTATTTTCGTCCAAAAATGAAAAGTAAAAAAGTGGAAAACCTATATTTTACAGGGCAACTGACTGTTCCGGGACCTGGCGTTCCTCCTGCTTTAATTTCAGGCAAAATTGTTGCTGAAATGATCAAGAAAGTATCGATTGAATAAGTTATGGAAGTGTTGGATGATCAAAATAAACTCCATTTTCTTGCGTTTTTATGTACAACAGAGAGAGATTTAATTTTTTTCCGTATTAATAATGGAGATAAAATGATACTCCCTATTTTTCAATAACCTTAAGGGAATTATTAATTAAAACCATATATTTTTAAATAAGTGGTTCTAACTTCAGCATACCCAAATAATTAGTCTACTTTTGCGGCACATTATGAATGACTTTAAATCGTTGGGCATTCACCCAACTCTACTCCAAGCCGTTGAGGCCTTAGGTTTTGAGCAACCTACCGAAGTTCAACAACAAACCATTCCTATTTTATTGGATAAGGATACAGATATTGTTTCCTTAGCGCAAACGGGAACTGGAAAGACAGCCGCTTTTGGATTACCGATGCTTCAAAAAATTGATGCTAAAAGTCGAATAACCCAAGGTATAGTAATATCCCCTACACGCGAACTGTGTTTACAAATAAGTAAAGAGTTGACCAAGTATGCATCCCAAATCAAAGGGCTTAATATTGTTCCTATCTATGGAGGGGCGAGTATTAATGATCAGGCAAGAGCCGTAAAAAAAGGAGCGCAAATTTTGGTCGCTACACCTGGGCGAATGCAGGACATGATACGAAGAAGAATCATCGATATTTCTTCAATCGCATACTGTGTTTTGGATGAAGCCGATGAAATGCTTAATATGGGATTTAAGGAAGATATCACCAATATTCTTTCTCATACACCAAACGACAAAAGTACATGGTTGTTTTCAGCCACTATGCCTAAAGAGGTTGCCCGTATTGCTAAAAATTTTATGCATAATCCTATTGAAATTACAGTAGGAACTAAAAATTCAGCTGCAACAAATATTAATCATGAATACTATGTGGTTGCAGGACGTGAACGATACAATGCCTTAAAAAAATTATCAGATACACATCCCGATATTTTTTCTATTGTGTTTTGTCGAACTAAAAGAGATACTCAAAAAATAGCTGAAAAACTTATTGAAGACGGATATAACGCTGGAGCTTTACATGGGGATTTAAGTCAAAATCAACGTGATTTAGTGATGAAAGCTTTTCGTTCAAAACAACTACAAACCCTTGTCGCCACTGATGTAGCTGCTCGAGGAATTGATGTGGACAATATTTCACACGTGATTCACTATCAACTTCCTGACGAAATTGAAACCTACACCCACCGAAGCGGACGTACAGGTCGTGCTAATAGTTTAGGGACTTCCATGATTATTATGACCAAAGGGGAAATGGGTAAAATACGAGCCATTGAACGAATTATTAATGCCAAAATTTCCTCTAGTGATTTACCCAACGCCTCGGATATTTGTAAAATTCAACTTCAACATTTAGCTCAGAAAATAAAATCAACGGAAGTAAACCCTGAAATTGAATCATACCTTGTAGAAGTACAAGAGATATTAAAAAATTTCACTAAAGAAGAATTGATTCAACGATTGATGTCGGTCGAGTTTACACGGTTCCATAATTACTACAAAAATCAACCTTCTTCAGCAGCAAGAGGAAGTGATGGTGATGAACGAAAATCTAAAAAGCCTAAAGATGCACGTTTTTCGATTAATATCGGTAGTCGTGATGAATATGATTGGAAAAGCTTAAAAGAGTTTTTAGTGGATTTTCTCAACTTCACTGTGGGGGATGTATACCATGTGGACGTTATGGAAAATCACGCTTATTTCAATACATCCAACGATAATAAAGATAAGGTTTTGGACGCGTTTAAAGAATTTAACCTTGATGGTCGTCCGATTAAAGTTGGGATTACCGAGAAAAGAGGTCAACACATCCCAAAAGGAAAAGGAAGTAACCGTTCCAAATCCTATGGAGGTCGATCAGGTGGAAGTAGCTTTAAGAAAAAAGGAATTAAACGCGGTCGGGGCAAGTCTAAATATTAACCCTTTTTTACAAATTGAGTTTTTAGTACTAAGCCTTTTATCTGTTGTACATTAGCATCAATTTCACTCGTATTTGAGGTTAATTGAATATTTTTTACTCTTGTTCCCCGTTTGAGTGTTGTTGAGGTTCCTTTTACTTTTAAATCTTTGATTAAAACCACCGCATCTCCATCTTGTAGCTCGTTTCCGTAGGCATCTTTTGTCATTCTTACTAATTTAGTTTTTTTTGATCACATATCCTTTATTTTCGTAAAAAAACTACATGAAAATATTTTTCACTCCTCATCCTCTCGAGGTGAGGCTCATCATGCTTGGCTTCATGTGTTGGATGCCGATGTTCATAGTTGTTATCAATTTGATATTAAGGGGACAAGAAATGGAGCGTCTGTGACGCTAATAGAGGGAGCTGTCGAAATAAATCAACACAAATTAAATCGTGTCGTGACGCTTTAGGAATTTGGGACATCCATTCGTTTGTAATTAATACTCTAACTCAAACCAAACTATTAGTGGTAGAGGTTACTATGAGTTATTGATAGCGTGTTTTATCAAAGCTTAATTGTTACTTTTAGTTTCTTAAAGCGAAACTTTCATAATAGCGGGTACATATTTGTTTTTTTTCTCAGTGGAAATCCAAAAGTTTTTTTCGTCTATAATTGAAATAGCTTCTACTTGAGCGCCTTTTAAGGGTAGGATATGCATCTTGATGTTGAAATCAACGTTGATGTTGGATTTTAATTCGAATGGTTGAAGGGTATACAAATAATGTTTTCCACTTTTAGTATACCCTGTTAGGGCTAATAACTTTGAATCAGAGGTATAATCAGCTGCAGTAATGAGTGAACCAACAGGTAAACTACCTATTTTATTTAGTGTATGTTCACCTGCTGTTTTGGGAACAGTGTATAGTTCTGTCGTTTTGGTTTTTCGATTTTTAGAAAAAAGCACCAAAGTTTCTTCTATACTAATCAAACCCTCAGAGTCGTAGGGAGTCGCGACATCGTACATAAAATTGGTCTGATCTGGATAAGACACTTTTATCTTTTCAACTTTTTGTGCGGAAAATCCTTCAAATGGAATTTTGAGAATCGTTAAATTTTTTCGAGTACCAAAATTATTCCCAACATCCGCAATATATACATGTTCTTCATCTTGAGTGATATCTTCCCAATCAATATTTTCATGATCTTCAAAAAGAATTGTTTTTAACAGTTCTCCATTTTTTTTTAACACATATATTGCTGGCTCATTCCCAGAGTCATTGTGTGTCCACAAATACCCATCTCGTTCAATGATCCCAGAAGATTCATTGATAACGGAAGGGATTACATGTTTGATTTCAATTTTTTGGGCATGAAGGGCAGTGGATACGATAATAATTAGTAGTATGTTTTTCATCGACTATTGAGAGTTATGATAGGATTATTATGAATTCTTTTGATAATGATCACGATCTAAAATAGGGGATTTCTATCATGTTATTTTTTTTTTACAAAGAAACAAATACTTTCTTACATACGAGATGATAAGCAATGTTTTATAATTTTTCCTTAAAATAGTTTAATTTTTCACCTCTGAAAATGGATTTTTTTGAAGGTTAACAATCAGATTTATTTTATTTTTTTTCAAGCTTGATATTTCAGTTTGAATTTTTATTTTTACTCCCTAAATGAATTCAACGATAACTAATCTTCATTTCTTTAATTACACTAAACATCGATTTTGGGCATTCACTCAGATGCAACTAGCCCATCGTTTTTTGAGTCCAACAAAGGGATTGGTTTTTTATAAATTATTGGGAACTGGTTCGGGTCATGGGTTTAGTTTATGGCCTGATTTTTCCACCTATGCACTGTTAACTGTTTGGGAAAGTGAACAAGATAAACATCACTTTACATCTCACAATAAGGCTTTTTTGGAGATGACGAAACGATCTCATAAACAAAAAACGATAGAGTTACTTAGTATTCATAGCCATGGAAGCTGGAGTGGACAACAACCGTTTAAGCAAAAAAATACAGCTCCCGAAAACGCCAAAATAGGAATTATTACAAGAGCTACCCTTCGGCCGAGCAAACTTTTAGAATTTTGGAGGCATGTCCCTCAAGCTTCAAAAGCGATAAAAAATGCAAAAGGAGTAAAGTGGTACAAAGGAATTGGAGAATGGCCCTTTGTTCAGCAAGCAACATTTAGTGTTTGGGATCACCAAGATTCTGTGATGGAGTATGCGTATAAAGATCCTAACCATGCTTCGATCGTTAAAAAAACAAAAAAAAGAAAATGGTATAAAGAAGATATGTTTGCTCGTTTTGCTATTGTAAAAATTTCAGACACATGAGCAAGAAAGCCATTATTGTTGGAGCAGGAATAGGTGGTTTAGCTACTGCCGTTCGATTAGCTTGTAAAGGATACCAAGTGGCGGTGTATGAAGCCAATGCCTATCCTGGAGGTAAACTATCCACATTTTCATTGGGTAAATACCGTTTTGACGCCGGCCCATCATTATTTACGATGCCTCATTTTGTTGACGAACTATTTGAATTGGCTGGGGAAGCTCCTCAAGATTATTTTAAATACCAAAGAAAAAAAATAGGATGTCAATACTTTTGGCAAGATGGCAAAACCTTAACCGCATTTTCTGATCAAAATGCTTTTGCTTTAGCAGTTGAAAACCAATTTAATGTTCCTCAGTACCGAATTAAACAATACTTAGCTAAAGCCAAAAAAAAGTATGATCGTACTAAACGTTTATTTTTAGAAAAATCATTACACAAGTGGAGTACTTTTTTACACGGGGACACGCTTATTGGATTGATCAATTATTTTTCCTTTGAAATAGGAAAATCATTACATCAAGCCAACAAACAAGCTTTAAAAGACGAGCATATGGTGCAGTTTTATGATCGCTTTGCTACCTACAATGGTTCTGATCCCTATCAAACTCCTGGAATTATGACATTAGTTCAACATTTGGAGCAACATTTCGGAACTTATATCCCTGAAAAGGGAATGGGAGCTATTTCTCAATCGGTATTTGAATTAGCAAACCGATTGGGGGTTCTTTTTTATTTTAACTCTTATGTGGAGGAAATAGTTGTTGAAAAACAAAGTGCCATCGGAATACGAGTAAATGATGAATTTATTCGAGCTGATGTTATCGTTTCTAACATGGATATCGTTCCTGCCTACAAGCGACTACTTCCCAATCAAAAACACCCTCATAAAATTTTAAATCAAGAACGTTCAAGTTCTGCTGTAATTTTTTATTGGGGAATTAAGAAAATATTCCCCCGATTGGATTTACATAATATTTTCTTTTCATCGGATTACAAAAATGAATTTCATTCCATTTTTTCTGAAAAAAACATCTCAAACGATCCCACAATATACGTTAATATCACGTCAAAAGATGTTCCTGAGGATGCTCCTAAAGGATGCGAAAATTGGTTTGTGATGATCAATGCTCCTCATCAATCAGGTCAAGATTGGGATCTTATAGTTAGCGAGCTAAGAGCAATTGTTATTAAAAAGCTTAGCCAACATTTAGGAGAGGATATCTCCCATTTAATTGAGCATGAATGGGTGATGACTCCGCCCATCATCGAAGAGAGAACCCATTCATTTAAAGGTGCTTTGTACGGAGCTGCCAGTAATAATACCATGGCCGCTTTTTTACGCCACCCTAATTTCAGCTCCAACATTTCAAATCTGTATTTTTGTGGTGGAAGCGTACATCCTGGAGGAGGGATTCCTTTGTGTTTGCTCTCTGCGAAGATTGTTTCCGATTTAATTCAATGATATGTTAAAAAATTTTATTCCTACTACATCTACTGCCAAAATATCAATTGCACTCATATGGCTTTTTCATTTTTGCGGTGTTTTGGGAATTATTTACGGCAATCGTGAATTTTTTTTACAAACGACTCCTCTTAATTTATTTTTCACTTTTGTTTTATTATTTATCAATCAACCTTTAATTGATCAAAATATTGTAAAAGCAGCCCTTGTCGCTTTTGTAATCGGGATGATTGTAGAGATTTTAGGAGTAAACTATGGCCTTATTTTTGGCGAGTATGGTTACGGTAATAATTTGGGTGTTAAAGTAATGGGTGTTCCTATTATGATTGGAATCAATTGGGTAATGCTTACATTTATTACAGGCGCTGTAGCCTCTACATTTGTGCCCAATAGAAAAGTTTTGGCTTCGTGTATCGGAGCTTTGCTTATGGTTTTATTGGATTTAGTTATTGAGCCAGTGGCTCCAAAGTTTGATTATTGGGAGTTTAGTAATGCTGTGGCACCACTTACCAATTATATTGGTTGGTTTTGTGTAGCCTTACCAATTCAGCTGGCCTATCATTTTTGGGTGACCAAAAAAGAACGCGTGTTCTCTTTTCATTTGGTTTTGATTCAATTTTTATTTTTTGGAGTTTTTGCTTTAATAGCCCTGTAGTTCAACGGATAGAATAGAAGTTTCCTAAACTTTAGATCCAGGTTCGATTCCTGGCAGGGCTACTTAAATTAATTTCATAATAAAAATTCTTTTACTAATATCCAATATTATTTTCCACATCTTTATGGAGTTTGTCGTGTTGTTTTAAAAAGGTCAGGCTATGTATTTTTTGTCAAAATCCGAAAAGAGATCTTTAGTTTCTGATAAACGCGTCATCCATTATTTTTATGTCCCAATGCTTTAATTCTGATACATTCTGCTATTTTTCTTGTGTGGCTCCACAGAACGTTGTGTTTTTGTATAGGTAAATTCATCAGAGTATTTATATTAAATGATCAATTTTACCCTTCCTAAAATCTTATTATTATGAAATATATATATTTATGCTTTTCTTTATTATTATTCACAACAATTTTTGCACAAACTAGTCCTATAACCTTTGATGAATCCTGGACCGTAAACGGACCCAATTGGACCATTCAAGAAGATCAAGGTACTACTGTATCCATTGCTGCTGATCCTGAGTCCTCAGGAACAAGAGGAAATACGTTGCAAGTCAACTATTTAAACACTGGGCAATTGTGGCAGAATGCTCAAATCAAATTAACTGAAGGACAACACAGATTTTCTGTAGGGTCTAGTAAAACGATTACTTTTGATGTCTATACTGACCATACTGGCGATCCAAGTATCGGAATGTATACCGGTATGCTTAAACTTGAACAAGGGGAAAACGCCACCCATACTGCTTTAGAATACAGTTTTCCTGTTAGTGGAACTGGATGGGAAACCATTACCATTGATACCACAACTGACAAAAATGGAAATACCGCCGATGGCGAGTATGCATTAATGGTACTTTTCACCAACTATGGAACAGGTCTTCACAAAATGGAAGACACCAGATATTATGATAATATCACATTCACTGACGGTTCTGTCATCTCAAGCGATCCTTTTCCTGCTACTGCTGCACCCACGCCAACTCCTTTACAAGCAAATGTGTTTAATATTTATTCAGACCACTATACAGATACTACCGTTTGGGCGGACAACGAAATCAGGGCTGGATGGAGTAATGGTGAAATATCTGAGTATAGTATCAGTGATCAAGATGTAGCCCTCAAATTTAAAGGAGCTAATTTTATTGGACAGTATTGGACTACAACTACCAACGCAAGAGGACAAATGGATTTGTCTTCGTACGAAACATTTTCCTTTGATGTTTATGTGGATGATTTAGAGGCCGATAAAACAATCCAGATAGCATGGCTCGGAAATGATGAAAAATTAGTT
>CBFHWU010000025.1:0-4750 GCA_965659665.1 Flavobacteriaceae bacterium | reverse complement strand
TTCAATCAACGGCTTAGATGCAGAGTTTACATTCAGTATGTATCCTAACCCTGTTCAGGACAAGGTAAGAATCAATTCTGCAAATCAAATAGATGCGATTCAAATTTTTGATCTTTCAGGAAGAAGTGTACTTCAAAAAACATTAAATGCTCGTTCCCCCGAAATTAATGTCGCTGCTCTTAATAGTGGGGTTTATTTTCTTAAAGCTACGATGGAATCAAACTCAAAGGTAATTAAGTTTCAAAAGAAATAATCCTGCGTTTATATTAAATAATATTGAGTTACTTAATAAAACCATTCTTTTAAAAGAATGGTTTTATTTTTGGAATAAGGTTATTTTTAACATTTTTGAGCTTTAGTTTTTGGTCACCACCAGTGTTGATCCGTCAAGTGGTGCAGTTGTATAGCACTCTATTTGCGAATTATTTGTGGGGCACTCTGTTGAAAAACTTCGTGTATCTAGGCTAATATTAGTGTGTTGATTACATACAAATCGATTGGTGTTTTCATCTAAGTTCCAACTACTACGTGTACCATTATGAGGACAGGCATTAGAAAAAGCCAAAACAGTAGTATCATTAGTTCTCAACAAAATGACATTGATAGCCAAGTTATTGGTCCAGCCACCTATCGACTTAAGATTTGAAAAAGTAGGATGGTTGATATCAATGGTGATAATATTTCCATTCACAGAATATCCCGCTGAACTATCTGGAGTATCATTCTCTATTGAGTCGTCTTCAGAAGAGCTACTACAAGATTCTAAAAAGCTTAAACCGAAAAAAGCAAACGCAACTGTAGGACATACTTTTTTTAAAAAATCTTCTCTTTTCATTTTTATTTTAAAGTTAAATAAATTTTCTTAATTATTGATGTGTTCGTGTACAGTTTTTTTTTTTACTTCTGTTGATAAAAACATTAAATTTGATTATTGTTTAATTTTAACATAAATATTTTGAAAACTTTATCAAATTTTTTCTTTGTTTTTTCTTTTTTATCACTGAGCGCTCAAGAGCTTCCCCTTGATTTTGAAACTAATTATGCTTGGATGGAGTTTGGTGGTGGGGTTGTTTCAACGGTTAATAATCCTTTTTCTGATGAAATTAACAATTCTACTAAAGTAGGAAAAATGGTAAAATATAGTGGTGAAACTTGGGGCGGAAGCTTTTTGGTATTACAATCTAAAGTCGATTTGACCAACAATGATATCATTACAATGAAGGCCTATTCCATTAAGTCAGGCACAAAAGTGTTATTTAAATTAGAAAAATCTTCTTCCAATGACTTTGTAGAGCGAGAAGTAACCATGACCGCTGTTTCTGAATGGGAATCTTTAGTATTTGATTTTACAGGGGTTGCGGATATTAATTATGACAAAATTACACTTATTTTTGATTCTGGGATTCAAGGCAACGGGTCTTCCAATTTCACCTATTATTTTGACGACATTAATTATGCTGAAGGAGGATCTTCTGAAGAAGACGTTCAAGTACTTTTTAATTTTGATGATGTTAATCCAAATAGTATTTTTTACAGTTGGGATAATGACAGTCAGTTTCAAAAAGTTTCGAACCCTTTCCCCGATGATGTTAATAATTCTAGTAAGGTGGCCAAATTTACGCATGGAAATAATAATTGGAGTCCCTTAGGTGCGGTATTCGTTCCAAATACCCCCATTAATTTTCAAACACACCCCATTGTTTTAATAAAAGTATGGTCTGACAAAGAGATTGAAGTGACGTGTAAATTAGAAAAAGATCCTTGGAATGAAACTTTTGTGGAACGTAAATATACTTTATCAAGTACTCAAACCAATTCTTGGACTCAATTAAGATTTGATTTTACAGGCGAATCCGTGAGTACGATCAATAAAATAAATTTATATCTGGACGGTGAAAAAACATTTTCCTCTCAAGGTAGTGTTTATTATTTCGATGATATCGTTAAATCTTATGACGATACCATCTCCACCAACCCCTGTGATGGAGGTGCTACTGGAAATTTACCTTTATCAACCGATTATACTTTAGTTTGGGCTGATGAATTCAACGACGATGGTGCTCCTTGTCACGAAAACTGGACATATGATTTAGGTACTGGGAATAATGGTTGGGGAAATTGGGAGGCTCAATCTTATACGAGAAGCGCTAACAATGTTGTTATTGAAGATGGTACTTTGAAAGTTATTGCGCTCAAAAATGGAGACTCGTACACTTCCTCTAGGCTAAAGTCCATTAATTTATTTGATTTTACATATGGTCGTGTTGAGGTTCGTGCTAAGCTACCCGCTACTGCGGGTACCTGGCCTGCTGTTTGGCTTTTGGGTTCAAATGTAAATGAGGTAAGTTGGCCGGAATGTGGGGAGATTGATATTATTGAACAATTTTCTGATAAAAATATCAATATGAGTACGGCCCATTGGGATAATAA
Organism: Flavobacteriaceae bacterium; assembly: GCA_965659665.1. Taxonomy (GTDB): domain Bacteria; phylum Bacteroidota; class Bacteroidia; order Flavobacteriales; family Flavobacteriaceae; genus CBFHWU01. The sequence goes on along the minus strand of CBFHWU010000025.1, from coordinate 2,320 downwards.
TGGTAATAACGCATCTTATGGTGAAGATGTTTATAATTCTTCTTTAACCTCTGAGTTCCATACCTATCGTCTTGATTGGACAACGACATCTTTAAAAGCTTATTTAGACGGCGCAGCGTATTGGACTATGGGTACGGGAACTTCGATGCCTTTTAATCTCGACTTTCACCTGATCATTAACCTTGCCTTGGGTGGGGACAAAGGAGCTGGTCCCATTGATCCCAATTTTACTAGTGATGTATTAGAAATTGATTGGATCCGTGTGTATCAAAATCAAACAGGTTCAAATTCTTTAGACCTCAATGAATGGAATCAATCAGAATTGGTTTATTATGCTTACCCTATTCAAAATAGTTGGTCTATTTCATCCACCACTGATCGCATTGAAGAAGTACGAATGTTTAGTATTTCTGGGCAAGAAGTCTTTCAATCTAAGCCCTTGTCTAATCAAGTTAAGATTCAATCCTTCAATCTTTCCAAGGGGGTTTATTTGACACAAATTAAAACCACAAGAGGACTGCAAACCCTAAGATTGATCAAGTAATATGTTCGAATACTTTTTGTTGTTGTTTAATTTATGTTTTTCCTAAATATTTATTTAAATAATAATAGATAAAAATATTTTTTAATGTCTGTTGTGTTTTTATTTATTTATTTCTAACGGTATTTCATATTAAAGTATTCATATTTACAGATACGAAAAATCAATTTTTTAGTGTTTTTTTTTAAAATTAATTTAAATTTATTTACTATTATGTATGGTTTTTGTATAGGTCATAAATAATGTATTAACACTTCTAATTTACATATTTGTAATTATTAACATCAAAATTATATTTATATGAAATTTTTATACACCATTATTGCTGTTTTAGCAATGACGTTGGGTTTTTCACAAACAAGCCCACTCACCTTTGATGAGGCTTGGACTGTCGATGGTACCGATTGGAACATTAAATCTGATGAGGGAACTTCGGTAGCTATTACCACTGATCCAGAAACAGATGGGACAAGAGGAAATGTCCTGCAAGTTAATTATCAATCATCAGGTCAAGATTGGCAAAATGCTCAAATCAAGTTGAATGGTTCTATGAAACAAAACAGAATCGTAGTAGGTGCTGGTAAAACCATCACTTTTGACGTTTACACAGATCACACTGGAGATTCTAATATTGGAACTTACACTGGAATGATCAAATTAGAAAATGGTACTGGTGCTACTCACAATGCTTTAGAATACAGTTTTGCAGTGAATGGAACAGGATGGGAAACCGTTACTGTTGATACCACTACCGATAAAGCTGGAAATACTGCCGATGGAGAGTATGAATTAGTGATTCTTTTTACCAACTACGGAACTGGTGCACACAAAAAAGAAGATGTACGTTATTATGATAATTTTGCCTTCACGGAAGGTGAGGCTATCCCGTGTACCGCTAATTGTACAACCAGTCCAATTAATTTCAGTGAAACATGGACTGTTGGTGGAGACAATTGGACAATTAAAGGAGATGAAGGTGCTGAAGTTGCCATTGTTCAAGATCCTGTAACTGATGGAACAAGAGGAAACACCCTTCAAGTTGAATACAAATCAACAAGTCAAGACTGGCAAAACGCTCAAATAAAATTGACTGAAGGCCAAAATATGATCGCTGTTGGAGGTGGTAAAACCATCACCATGGATGTGTATACCGATCACTCAGGAGATTCCAACATCGGAACTTACACTGGGATGTTGAAACTTGAACAAGGTAAAAACTCCACCCATAGTTTTGTAGAATACAGTTTTCCTGTTAGTGGAACTGGATGGGAAACCATTACCATTGATACCACAACTGACAAAAATGGAAATACCGCCGATGGCGAGTATGCATTAATGGTACTTTTTACCAACTACGGAACTGGTGCTCACAAAAAAGAAGACACCAGATATTATGATAATATCACATTCACTGACGGTTCTGTCATTTCAAGCGATCCTGAGCCTGCTACTGCTGCACCCACGCCAACTCCTTTACAAGCAAATGTGTTTAATATTTATTCAGACCACTATACAGATACTACCGTTTGGGCGGACAACGAAATCAGGGCTGGATGGAGTAATGGTGAAATTTCTGAGTATAGTATCAGTGATCAAGATGTAGCCCTCAAATTTAAAGGAGCTAATTATATTGGACAATATTGGACTACAACTACCAACGCAAGAGGACAAATGGATTTGTCTTCGTACGAAACATTTTCCTTTGATGTTTATGTGGATGATTTAGAGGCCGATAAAACAATCCAGATAGCATGGCTCGGAAATGATGAAAAATTAGTT
>CBFHWU010000024.1:0-88983 GCA_965659665.1 Flavobacteriaceae bacterium | reverse complement strand
TTTTCAGATAGTTTATTAGGTTCATCTTTTAACCTTCTTAAATCATACCTTGAGTAGTTTGAAAACTTTAAATTTAGTTTCGAGTGGATAATTTTAGAAGTATCATCAAATTTATCTTTATACTCTTCGTGAACTTTAAGTATATTGTCTTTTTCCCCTTCAAGAACACAGTCTAACCTTCTTAAAACTACAAAAGGGAGAATTACATCACCATATTCATGTTGTTTAAACAACCCTCTTAGAACATCGTCACATACATTCCAAATAAAGGATGATATTTCGTTATGGTTGTCCATAAATCAAGGATTTTAAGTAATTGACAAATTAGTTTTTATTGGGTAGAAATCAAAACCAAAAAAATAACAAAAAATCAGTTACTTGGAACTCACCCCCACTATTTGGAAAAAAATAAACCCTCAACTATCTGGTTATAAGGTAGTTAAGGGTTCTTGTTGGTGGTCCCACCTGGGCTCGAACCAGGGACCAACTGATTATGAGTCAGCTACTCTAACCAACTGAGCTATAGGACCTAGATCGGGATAAACCCTTAGTACAAATTTACTAAAACTTAAATGGTTTTTGAAAAGGTTTTATGGATGATTATAAAACTACTTTTTTTGATTACAGGTGCCGTTCTTTGATCTCAATGACCAAAGCAATGACAATACATACCGCAAAGCTAGCAATAACAATTCCTCCTACTCCCATAAAATATCGTTTTTATTTTGAGGGTGCAAGGTAATATTCTTTTTTTCAATTTCCGATACACGAGTAAGTTGTTTTTGTTCAAAATAATCTGCCAACTCATATAAACTCAATTTTGTACCCTTTTTAGGGGAATAATTAATATAGTCTTGAACGACTAGCCCCTTACTGTTACGTCGGTTTGTCGCTTCCCGAAAGCGCATTCCTCCACCTGAAGTGTGATATTTATACGCCAAATAATCCATGGTATAAGTCTTAATGTCAAACCAATATAAAAATACATCTTGGAAATCTTGCCCTCCTTCTTCTTCCTGAAAACGCACTTCTAGCCAATAATATTCCTTGTCAAGAAGGGTTGTCTTTCCCTTAAATGTTTTGATTACTGCCTTATCATTAAGGAGATAGGGAAGTTGGAAAAAATAGGCTACGGAGTTCAGGGACTCCGAAAAGCTAAATTCTAAACTATCTGGTAGTGTTATTTTTTGTCCACCAACCTTTCGATCGAATCTTCCGCTTGAGTCTAATCGATCTTCCATACTATCTTTTCGTGAAGTGTAAACATATCGCCCACCATTTCTCAAAATACTATAGTTTTTTTTACGAAAATCAAAAGAAACCTTGCTGCCATTAAACTGTTCCATCCCATGAGCAACGATACTTGAGTCAACTATTTCTTGAGCCGATGGTGGTGGTGTTTCACAGGATAATACAAGTAAGATAAGACAAAAAGAAATGAGGAGTGTTTTCATGATTACCAATATACACAAGTTTGTGTTATTATTCAACAAAACAAAAATCTTCTAAATAACTGTCCGAAAAAACAGTAATCTTTTGTTTATTGTGCTCCCCTTTTCAAAACAAATTGGAAAGTTTATCTTCTGTTAATCTTACAGATTATTACCCCTTAAGCTCAACAATAATTCTTAATTTTACTTTATGAATCGTTCTATATATTATATTGGTTTTTCATTGTCTGTTTCGCAATTTTTATTGTACCTTTTTTCAGGAAACATCCTCTTAGCTGGAGTGGCTGGAGTTGTGCCGATTTGGTTTTGGATGACCCAAAAAAAAATAAACTCCTCAGAGCCGATGAGTAGTTTTGAAAACGGCTTAGCATATCTCTTTTGTTTATATGGTGGTTTGATCGGTTTGCTAGGAGTACTGATGTTGTTTTCGTGGTTTATTGTTTTGAGTTCAGGAGCAGAAATTTTTATTGAAGCTGCTGCTCAAAATCCAAGATTTGAACGCCTAACAACTGAGGAACAAATTGCTTTTGATGAAGTTCTAAATAATTTGCCTTCCATACTCCCTATTTTTGTCTTGTTTTTTTTAGGACAAGGTGTTTCTTATTTATGGTATAGTGTTGTAGTAATTAGAAATCATAATACCTCTGAAGATCATTAAATTATTTCTTTTTCTTGAAAATCTACTGTAGGATTAAAAAGCTCCAAAATCAATCTTTTTAATTGGTCTTTAAAGTCCATAATTAATTCTTGGTTCACGCCTTGATCGTAATCTTTCACGTGTACAGGCATCCATTTTTTGGAGAGATTTTTGAACGAAATTATCCCTGCCGAAATTTCAGCCACAGGGTGTTTTTGATCATGCCAAAGTAAAGCATAAAATAAAAGCTGAAAAGCCTTTCCGTATTTTGGTGTTTCAATTAACATGTTCATTTCTTGAGGTTTTAAATCTGAAGGTTCAACTTTTCCCGTTTTGTAGTCTGTAATTCTTAGCTGTTCGTCCACTAGGTCTACTCGATCAATCGTTCCTTTCAAGTGGATTGGAAAATCAAGCTCTGGATAGCGAAGCTCCAACTCAATTGTTTCTTCAAGTGCTAAAACACTAATTTTTTTTCCTGATTTAATTTCATTTATTTCAAGAGAAATAACGTTTTCCAAACTTCTTTCTATGGAAGCAAATACCAAAAGATTTTTGCCTACTTGATAATTTCTGTTCTTATAATGTTTTTCAAAATAATGAGGAATTGTAATCGAAATGTTTTTTCGTATCTTAAGAAGGATCTCTTCTGTTAATACCTGTCCTATATACGGTTGATAGAGCGCCTCAATAGTATCGTGTAGTACCGATCCATAGGTGGTTGCTGCTAGAGATTCATCTACTTCTAGCTCATCTTTGACCCCAAGCATGTTTTGTTCATAAAAATCAATCGGATTCCGAATATATTTAGTTAATGAGGAAGGGGAAAATCCCTTTTTGGCCATGGATATAAGCCGCTGAATTGCTCCTTGACTTTTAGGTATTTGTTTCAACTGTTGTTCATCCAATTGAAGGGTGGGTTGATGAAATTGATATGAAAATTGATGGTTTGTGGGAGAATCAAACTCCCATTGGCGTATAAATCTGCTTTTTTCAGCTGATCCCAATCCTTCAGAGTCATTAGTATATAAAATAAAAATGCGTTTTGCTCTAAACATAAGGCGATAAAAATGATAGGTATATATCACATCATTTTCTTCGCGCGTAGGAAGGCCAAACTGTTTTTTTACTTCATATGGGATCCATGAGTTATCGAGACTACTTTTGGGCAAAACACCTTCATTCGCAGAAGTCAGAATTACTGTATCAAAATCTAATACCCTAGTTTCTAACATCCCCATAATTTGTAGACCTCCCAATGGAACCCCTTCAAAGTGAAGTTGCTCCTTACGAATAAGTTCGTTATATAGGCTTCGTAAAACAGCTAAATCTATTTCATTTGAAAATTCGGTTACTAAACGTTTAAGCTGATGGAAAAGCTCCAAAAACCGATGTAATACCTCACATAGTAAAGGAGTTTTGAATTGATGCATTAGATGGTGGAGAATAGCAATAATCGCATCCACGGCCTTGTCACATGTACCCCAAGGACTAAAAAGCAAATGAAGGGTACTCCTGAACGGTTTGGGCGCTTTATCTGTTAAATATTTTTCGGAGATATAAACCTGATTTTCTTGACGTATCGCGTTCATCCAATCGTCACTGTGAAACTTGTTGTCGGTTTGAAACAATGGACGTATATATTGATGAAGCAATAAAATTTCAACATGTTTATAAAAGCCCCCTTTTGTCGTCAAGCTGTGTTGAAAATCAAAAAGAGCATCTATACAAACGGACAACGGTTGTTGGTCCAAGGGCTGGCCCATTGTAATGTTTACTGACGGAATATGTTCTGGTAACACATGTAATAAGGGTGTGAGCATCTTTTCATCACCCAAAACGAGAGCTGTCTTTTCCCAACTAATTTGGGCATCGGCCAATTGCAGTAACAACTCCCCGATTTGTTTGGATTGACCTATCGTGTCTTGTGTTTCGATAATGGTCACTTTTTTTTTCGCTGAAAAAGCTTCATGTAGCCCAAGCATAGGGTTATGTTTATAGTGACTCCACTTTTGTTGATAGTTACGGAGATAGTGACCTGCTTTATGTCCTTTTTTGTGGAGTAATTGACGATCAATATCCCAAAATACTGTTGCACGCTCTTGCGCTAAAAGTTCTTGAATCAACTGGCTCTCACTTGTAGTTAATGCATTAAATCCACAAAATATTATTTCGGTAGGATACGATTGTTGAATAAAAAACTCGATGTTTTCTACAGCTTCTCGATAACACATACCAGAAGTGCCGAAGCCCTTTTTTTTTATTCGTGAAGAAAAGTCTGCATAAATATCAGGACATTGATTCCAAAAATTGATGTAGTTTTTTACAACACTTGTTTCATCTCTTCCCCATTCTCGAATCTCGTGAAGAGCTTTCAGATAAGAAAAAATGTTCTCATGAGGGATTAGGTTTCGGTCAATAGCATCTAGGTCATTTAAAAGAGTAGACCCCCACCCCAAAAAAACTCCAAAAGAATCGTGATTTTTAGCGTTTATATTCTTGTAACTTCGGTAAAGTTGAGCATACTGATCCATAGTAGGCATAACTTTAAGCCCTGACAAGCGTTCTACAAACTCATCTATTCCTAAAACTTCAGGGCCAAGTGTAGTTGCGGTAAGCTTTGCCGAAAAAAGTTGATGAATCGTTTGCCCTGCTCTGCGGTTAGGCATCACAAAACAAAACTGAGACAGCGGAGTGTTGCGGCTTAAAACCTTTTCCACAATCGTTTCTAAAAAACTCTTTGGCATAATCATAAATATAAAAAAACGCGATGGATAACCATCGCGTTTTTTAATAATATAAACAGAAGGGAGTTTTTATTCAACCACTTTAAATACAACACGTCTGTTTTCTGCACGTCCTGCTTTTGTTCTGTTGCTCGCAATTGGATCTGATTCTCCGAATCCTTTGGTACTTAAACGTGATGCGTCTATTCCAGCATTTACTAAGTATTCTTTCACCGCTTCTGCGCGGGAAGTTGATAATGGATTATTAAAGCTTTCCTCGCCTGTTGCGTCTGCATGTCCCTCAATGCTAATATTAGCCATTTTGTTGGAGAAGATAATCTGAAACGCTTTAGCTAAGTTTTCTTCATCGTCAGCATCTAAATTAGACTTTTCAGAATCAAATTTGATTGATAAACCAGCTAAACCAGCTAAAGGGTACAAAGGACATCCTTTATTTGCAGCAACCCCAACAGTATTTACACATTCATCGTCTTTGTCGTAAACACCATCTCCGTCAGTGTCAGGCCATGGGCATCCACCGTTTGCCTTTGGACCTGCTTGAGATGGACAGTCGTCATTTTTGTTGGCTAGACCATCACCATCAGAATCCGGGCAACCATTTAAAGACGCTAAACCTGCTTCGTCTGGACAGGCATCATCTGCATCAGTAATTCCGTCTTGGTCTCCGTCAGGACATCCATTTAATGCAGCCAACCCAGGGACAAAAGGACAATCATCTTGTGAATTGATAACCCCATCTCCATCATCATCAGGACAACCGTTTAGAGAAGCTAACCCTGGTACATCTGGACAAGCATCTAGGCTATCTTTAACGCCATCTCCGTCCGTGTCTCCGTCACCAAAGGCAAAAGATACTCCAACAACGTGTTGATAAACATCAATTCCTGCTACATTATTACCAAACATTTTGTCCAAATCTTCAGAGTATAATTTCCTTAACGACTGTACAGACAAAGCAAGACTTTCGTTAAACCAATAACTCAATCCAAGTCCAAAATAATTTGATATAAATTCCTTTTCATCAACAGAGGAATATCCGATTCCCCCTTTGATTGTAGGATCAAATTTTCCAAGGTTGATTAATTTTCTCGGAGATAAAGAAACACCTCCGTCTATAGAGTAATAGAGTAACTCATCTGCTGAGTCAATCTCAAGACGATTTAATGATCCTGCTAAATCAATAGAAATACCATTTTTTATGTAGCGCGATACCCCAAGGTATGATAACTCTGGAGTAATGTTGAGGTCATCATTAAAAGCCTCTCCTGTCAAACTTAATGCTCTTGAAATAGGCTCCACGTCTACAGCATTAGCGCCAACCGTAATTTTCCATGGGTTAGACGGGGACTGAGAGAACACAGGTCCTGAGATTAATAAAATCAATAAAATCCTAGTTGTGTTGAAAATGTTCATATTCAATATTTTAATTTTAGCAAATCTAATGAATCTTCATCAAATCAACAGAATCTGTTAAATAAATTACATGTTTTTTTGTAACTATTAGTTGTTGCTTACTGATTTCTTCGGCATATTTGAGAATTTGCTTCTTATGACTAGAGTTGGGTTGTCCTGTTTTATACTCAATTATTTGAGCTTCGCAACCGCCAATAACCACCAAACGGTCAGGCCGTATTACGGTTCCCTGCTCAGTATAAATGACTCGCTCGCAATAATGCTGATGTGAGGGATCAAAAAAGTGTTTTAGCTCTGGATGGGAAACGAGCTCTTTCATCCAAAAGTGATATCGGTTTTTTTGAGTTGCATTTATTTGTCCTCTGCAAAAATAGGTGTTTAAAACATCCTCAATATCTGATTCCACCATTACTTGTGCCATCATCTCATGAAAAATAGTCCCTTCCTCAAGAGCTTCTTTGTGGTTATGCTCCCATTGTCTTTTGGTTTTTATTTGAATTGCATCAAAGGCTAGAGTACTTATCCATTTTGAAGCTCTTTGCGACTTGAAGGGCACCTTTTCTGATTGTCTTACAAGTGGTCTACCCCATTCAAAACCCGTCTCGTGAATCTTTAATTCCGAGATGTTTTGTTGGGCAGCGTTAAATAGACTAGAATAAGAGGCGGTATTTATTTTCTTGTAATTCGAAATTATATGAAGTTCCTCTTTTGGGCGAGTCAACGCAACATACAATAAATTAAGCGCATCTAGTTGGTGTTGATTGTAACTTTGATCAAAAACATAGCGCGCTTTTTCTCCCATATTTCGAAGTCGTGAAGCGTTTGTGGTCAACACATAATCAAATCCCGAAAAATTTTCTTTTTCTAAAGGAAACCACCTCAATGAAGGTTTTACATCAAATAATTTAGTGTCCGCATAAGGAAAAATGACCACGGGAAATTCAAGCCCTTTCGCTTTATGGATGGTCATTATCTGAACCGCATCTATTGCTGATGATAAACGAACACTTATTTTGGGTTTTTGTTGGTTCCAATACTCTAGAAATTGCCGTTCGCTAGCAGATCGACTACCCAAAAAAGAATACACTTCGTTCATAAAAGATTCTATAAAGGCGTCACAATTGTGCAGCATCAGTAAAGACTGTATCGCGTATTCAAGGGAGGAATAAAGAGGAAGTTTTTTAAACCTTTTAAAAGAGAAAGATCCATGCGTTAATTGCTTTAAAAAAGGCTCAAGTGGAGTCTCCATAGCATTTGCTGTTTCGTTAAAATGGTCTTTTTCAAAATTAAAATAATCGAACAAGTCTATTCTTGATCTAGAGTGTAATTCGTCCCCTTTTAAGTGCAATAACGCTATTAAAAGAAGTACCTTTTTGTTTTGACCCAAAAGTAAGGTCTCAGACGAAATAACAGGGATTTGATGAGTTGAAAGCTTTTTCGCAATGGCTACTCCTTGTTTTCGATTACGAGTTAACACACATATCTCGGAATACATTCTTCCATTTTCAATACACGACTGAATACGCTTTAAAACTTCCTCTCCATAAATTGAATCTTCTTCTTTGGCTCGCTCAGATTCAATCCATGTAAGTGAAATATATCCTCCTGGTTTATCGTTAGTTTGTTGGTGGCTTTGCCGATCAAAAAGGTCGCGATGTTCTTCCTTTTCGAGCGAAATAGATGCTTGCCTAAAAAAAAGGTTGTTAAATTGGACAATATTATCCAAGCTTCTGTAGTTTTTAGGAAGTACTTGGACCTTAGGGTTTACCGAAAAAGGCGAGTTCCCTGAAGCAAGGTTCATGAACTGTTCTACGTTTGCTCCTCGCCAACGATATATCGATTGTTTCGCATCGCCCACCAATAATAAGCTTCCGTAGGCAGTACTCAAATTGTGGTCCAGTAATGGTCCAAAGTTTGTCCACTGTAACAAAGATGTATCTTGAAATTCATCCATAAAGTAATGCTTGTATCGGACCCCTAATCGTTCAAAAAGAAACGTGGCGGATTGTTGTTGTAGCGTTTGTGCGATAAGAGCATTAAACGAGCTTAATATTTGAACATTTCTGTCATACTGAAGCTCTTCGACTTGGCTTCTAATAGCGTTAAGCGTTGACAATGGAATAATATTTTTTAATATTTCTTTATACAATAAAATTTGAGGAAGTGTTTTCTGAGCTTGTTCTATAAGCTCACCAATGGAGTCGGCTATCTGGTTGATTTGATTTTGAGCATTAACCGGGGTTGTTGTTTTATAATATACTCCCGATTGGTATTGATCATACAACCTTTTTTTAATTTCATTGGGCCATTTTTGTTTTATAATGTCGTCAACAAAGTGTGGAATGGTTCTATAGCTAAAATCGGATGTGTTAATGAACCGTTTTTCGATTTGTAATTTAATGTTTTCCGCTTTTAATATTAATTGTTGCGTTATAAATTTATACTGTTGTTCAAGCGTTTGTTGAAGGTCATTAAATTGACTTGTATTTTTATCTTTTAGGCTTTGTAAGGGAATATAATTGTTCTCATTATAAAAAAGGGCAGCCATTTTTATCAAGTCATAGGATACATCCCATGAGCGATCACTGTCTGTTTTTTCGTTTACAAAACTCAACAACACTTTAGTGAGAGGAGGGTCCTGACCTACTTTGCTGATGAGTTGTTCAATGGCTTCTTGAATAAAGTAGTCGTTATCTATAAGAAGCTCAAAAGAGGACGAAAGTCCTAAATCACGTGAAAAGGTTCGAACTAATTGATGCGTAAAACGATCAATCGTCATTACAGAAAAATGAGCGTAATGATGTAAAATGTAATTTAATGTTTTTTTAGCTCTCAGTTGCAGTTCATGATCTGAGCATCCAATTGCTTCTGATAGTTCCTTAAACATGCTGGATTTTGTATCCGAAAAGCGAGTCTTGGAAAAGGCTTCAAGATAATCTAAAATTCTGTTTTTCATTTCTTGAACAGCTCTATTAGTAAAAGTAACCGCTAGCATTTCTTTAGCACCATCAATTTTCGGACTGGACAAAAGCTTGAATAAAAAATGACGAACTAGTGCATAAGTCTTGCCTGATCCTGCAGAGGCATTGAGCATCAAAAAATTATAGGCTCCCATGTTTTGATTTGATTTTTTGAAATATACTAATTATCGTTAAATTTGTTTGAACACAAAACAAAAACTATTATGTCATTTGAATTACCCGTATTACCATATGCCACAGACGGATTAGAACCACACATCGATACAAGAACCATGGAAATACATCATGGAAAGCATCATGCAGGATATACCGCCAAACTCAACGCTGCTTTAGAAGGATCGTCAAACTCTGACGGGTCTATAGCTTCTATTTTACAACATTTAGATATGAGTAATGGTGCTCTCCGTAATAATGGAGGGGGATATTATAATCATTGCTTATTTTGGGAAATCATGACCCCTGGAGGAAGTGAGCTTTCAGGACCTTTAGCGAGTGCTATTGATGATTCTTTTGGCTCTTTTGATGCTTTTAAAACCGCTTTTAGTAATGCTGCAGCGACTCAGTTTGGATCGGGCTGGGCTTGGCTTTGCGTAAAAGATGGTCAGCTTGAAGTATGTGCTTCAGCCAATCAAGACAATCCCCTAATGCCAGGAATCGGATGTGGTGGTACTCCGATTCTCGGACTTGACGTTTGGGAACATGCTTACTATCTAAACTACCAAAACCGCCGCCCCGATTATATTAATGCTTTTTTTAATGTGATTCATTGGGAAGAAGTAAGCCGTCGTTATGAAAATGCTTTGTAAATAGAGGAGTTAATTACACAAAAAAACGCAGTATAAAATCTGCGTTTTTTTTTTGCTTTATTTAAATAAAAAAGGAGGAAAGAATCCTCCTTTTTTGCCCCAAATCTTACCATGAACTTAACCTACTTATGCTATGGCTTTGCTAATATACGACCGCTGGTAAGTTTTCAAAGCCAAAATCGATAAAACTTCAAATTTTTTTGTCAAAATACACAAACGTAAGGTTTTTCTTACGTTTTTTTAATACGCTCGGTGGTTCTTTCCCTCATAAAAATTGACAAATGACCTATTAACTACGCGATTTCCCCCAAATGTTGGGTAATTCCCAGAAAAATACCAGTCCCCTAAATTTTTAGGACAGGATAAGTGAAGATTTTCAATTGTATTAAATATAATTTCTACATTAGAATGCTCAACCTCTGCGCTGAGCATTTCTGAAATTTTACTTGAAATTTGTTTTTGGGTAAAGTGATCATAAAGTTGCTGGACAACATTGGTCATGTCTTCATCTTTTTTTAACAATTCTGTTTTAGCCTCTTTATATACCTTTTCTATCTCCCCTTCTAAACCTTGGTCTTTTAACAATGATAACATCGCTCTAAAAGCAATAAGTCCCTCTAATTTTGCCATATCAATCCCATAACAATCAGGATAACGAATCTGCGGTGCGCTTGATACCACAATAATTTTTTTGGGCTTCAAACGATCTAACATTTTCAAAATGCTTTTTTTAAGGGTTGTTCCGCGAACAATACTATCATCAATGACAACGAGGTTGTCAGAAGGCTTTACCGATTGATAAGTAATATCATACACGTGGGCAACGAGGTCGTCACGGCTGCTATCCTCGGTAATAAATGTCCTAAGTTTTGCATCCTTAATTACTGCTTTCTCTGTTCGGATACTGGGTTTTAAAATAACAGCGAGTTGTTCTGGAGAGAGGTTTTTCTCTTTAAGAATTTGTTCTTGTGCTTGTTCCTTAAGAAATTTTTGTGCGCGATGGACTAATCCATAATAGGAGGTTTCGGCAGTATTCGGAATATATGAAAAAACGGTGTTTGTAAGGTCCCCTCCGATTGCTTCATAAACTCTAGGGAACAATACGCTTCCTAACATTTTGCGCTCCTTATAAATCTCAGCGTCACTTCCTCTCGAAAAATAGATCCGCTCAAACGAACAGGACTTTCGCTCTAACGGTTTTAAGATTTGACTCACTTTCACCAGACCACTTTTTTTGATAATGATTCCTGCTCCTGGATCAAGTTCTTTAATCTCGTCATATGATGTGTTAAAAACCGTTTGAATGACTGGCCGTTCTGAAGCCGCAACAAAAACTTCATCATTTTGGAAATAATACGCCGGGCGAATCCCTGAAGGATCTCTTAATACAAATGCGTCTCCGTGACCCAACATTCCAGAAATTACATACCCTCCGTCCCAGTTTTTGGACGCTTTTCGTAAAATTTTTGTTAAATTTAGTTTCTCGGCTATTATCGGAGAAGCATCTGATTTACTGACCCCCAAATTTTTCAACTTCTTGTACAGTTTAGCTACTTCATCATCTAAAAAGTGTCCGATTTTTTCCATTATCGTGATTGTATCTGCCTTTTCTTTGGGATGCTGTCCTAATTGTATAAGGTTGTTAAAAAGTTCATTTACATTTGTTAAATTAAAATTTCCTGCAACAATAAGGTTGCGATGCATCCAATTGTTTTGTCGTAAAAAAGGGTGAACACTTTCTATTCCGTTTTTGCCAAAGGTTCCATAACGAACATGGCCCATCATGACTTCTCCAACATATGGAAATATCTCTTTTATTTTTTTATCTGTGTTAGGTAGGTCATCTATCTCCTCAAGAACTCCATTAATTCGTTCATTTATTTTTGAAAAAATGTCTTGAATAGGCTGTGGTTGTGATGATCGTACACGACTCATAAAGCGACTGCCCGGCTCCATATTAAGTTTTATGCTGGCAAATCCCGCTCCGTCTTGTCCTCGATTGTGTTGCTTTTCCATCATCAAATACATTTTCTGAATTCCGTAGAAGCTACTACCGTATTTGTCTTTGTAAAATTGCAAGGGTTTGAGGAGCCTTACTAAAGCAATCCCGCATTCGTGTTTGATCGCGTCACTCATTGGTCAAAATTAATTAAAAATATCTAAAGCGAGTAGGTTGTGAGTTTTTTGAATGTCTCTAAACGATCCTGAAAACCATCCTTTGTTATGTTTTTAAGCGCTCGTGTTCCAAAAGCTGTTACACAAAAAGAGGCCAGTGCAGACCCGCAAATTATTCCTGACTTAACCGTTTCCATATTCACATGACCCTGTTGAGCCAAATATCCTGCCAGTCCCCCTGCAAAGCTATCCCCCGCTCCTGTTGGGTCAATAACATTATCCATTGGTAGAGCCGGAGCAAAAAAACAATAATCATTACTGAACAATAACGCTCCATGTTCTCCTTTTTTTATTACTACATATTCCGGTCCCATTTTATGAATCCTTCTTGCTGCATCAACTAAAGTTGTCGCTGCTGTAAGCTGATACGCCTCTTCATCGTTAATCGTAATGATTTGGACGCGTTCAATTACTTTTATCAGTTCCTCTAATTCATGGTCCATCCAAAAATTCATGGTATCTAACAAAATCGTTTTAGGCCCCTCCGCTAATTGATCAATCACTCTGTTTTGTACCATAGGGTGCAAATTTCCTAGCATAACAACTGATGCCTCTTGAAATGATTCTGGAACTTTGGGCTGAAACGATTCCAACACATTTAATTGAGTGTCAAGGGTGTCTCGCTTGTTAAGGTTCTTGTGGTAACGCCCCTTCCAATAAAATGTTTTTCCTTCTTTATCCAGCTTAAGGCCGTCTATGTTGATGTTCTTACTCTTGAAAAGATCGAGATATCTCTGTGGAAAATCGCTCCCTACAACAGAAACAATTGCAGAAGGTACATTCAATTGTGACGCTGCTAATCCAATGTAAGTGGCTGCCCCACCTAAAACCTTTCCGCTTTCGCCTGAAGGTGCTTCTATATCATCAAAGGCTACTGTGCCCACAATAAGCAAATTGTTATTCATGTTTTAGTTGATTTTCAAATTCTTGATCTATTAATAATTCTTGTTCTTTATATGATTTTACTGCTAGCTGATCGCAGCGTTCATTTTGGGGGTGTTGATTATGTCCCTTAATCCATTTTACTGAAACATCATGTTTGCGGTATTCTACTAAAAAAAACTTCCATAAATCAGCGTTTTTTCTACTTTTAAATTGTTTATTTTCCCAATTAAACACCCACTTTTTTTCCACCGAATCGCAAACATATTTTGAATCCGTAAATACGGTTACTTGTAAAGGTGCTTTTTTCAACACTTTAAGCCCTTCAATAACAGCCAACAACTCCATTCGGTTATTTGTTGTATAACGAAACCCTTGAGAAAATTCTTTCGTATGGGTTGTTCCAACCCACTCCAAAAGAACCCCATAACCCCCCGGGCCTGGATTTCCACTAGCAGCTCCATCAGTATACAAATGTACTTGATTCATGAGGAAAGTAATTGATGGATTGTTGTTGGAAAATATTTGAATTCCAATTCATGAATCTTATCGGCTAGTGTCTCTGGGGTATCATTAGACGAAACAACTGTTTCTTTTTGAAAAATAATCGCTCCTTTATCATAATCTTCATTTACATAATGAATTGTTATTCCACTTTTATTTTCTTTAGATCTGATCACCGCTTCATGGACCTTTTGTCCATACATTCCTTTTCCCCCATATTTTGGTAACAATGATGGATGAATATTAATGATTTTATTTGTAAACGATGATACAATAGGTAAAGGTATTTTCCATAGAAAACCCGCTAGTACAATTAGATCGGGTTTTAATTCTTTTAGTTTTCGGAGAAGGTTGTTAGAGTGATGTAAAGAGTGTTTGGTTATGATTTCTGTAGGAATTCCTAAACGTTTCATCCGCTTGATCACAACAGCATGGGCTACATTACAATATAATACCGATATAGTTATATTATTTAAAGGAGCAAAATATTGTACGATGTTTTCTGCATTAGAACCTGATCCAGATGCAAAAAGAACTATTTTTTTTTTGGAGTTAGACATCATTTGTATCGCAAAAATAACACTTTGTATCTGTATAATTGGTTTTTATAAAAAACATCTCCTTAAAGTCTGCTAAGTTTTTTATGGTTTTGATGTAGACTCATAAAGTTTTTTATACTTTTGTGCCAAGCTAATTATAAATATAATCTTATGTCTGATATTGCATCACGTGTAAAAGCCATCATAGTAGATAAATTAGGAGTCGACGAAAATGAAGTTGTCGGAGAAGCTAGTTTTACTAATGATTTAGGCGCAGACTCATTGGATACTGTAGAACTTATTATGGAGTTTGAAAAAGAGTTTGATATCCAAATTCCTGACGATCAAGCAGAAAATATTGCAACTGTTGGTCAGGCTATACAGTACATCGAAAGCAGCAAATAACTTTTTCTTATGAATAAGAAGCGCGTTGTCGTAACTGGTATAGGCGCTCTAACCCCTATTGGAAACTCTGTTCCTGAATATTGGGAAGGACTTGTGCGCGGGAAAAGTGGAGCAAAGCCCATTACTTACTTTGACGCTAGCAAATTTAAGACCCAATTTGCCTGCGAGCTCAAAGGGTTTAATGCCCTTGATTATTTTGATCGAAAAGAGTCCCGAAAAATGGATCGGTTTGCCCAGTATGCGGTTGTTGCCTCTGATGAAGCAATTACAGATGCTCAACTGGATTTAAAAAATTTAGATCTTGACCGCGTAGGAGTAATTTGGGGCGCTGGTATTGGAGGACTCGAAACTTTTCAAAACGAAGTGCTTAATTTTGGTCAAGGAAATGGAACGCCTCGTTTCAACCCTTTTTTTATTCCGAAGATGATTGCTGACATTGCTCCTGGAATGATCTCCATCAAACACGGATTTAGAGGGCCAAATTTTGCTACTGTTTCCGCATGTGCATCGTCTGCTAATGCGATCATAGACGCCTTAAACTATATTCGTTTGGGATACGCCGACGTGATGGTTACAGGCGGATCTGAGGCCGGAGTAACCAAAGCTGGAATAGGTGGATTCAATGCCTTACATGCGTTGTCGACAAGAAACGATGACCCTCAAACAGCTTCACGACCTTTTGATAAAGAACGTGACGGATTTGTTTTGGGAGAAGGTGCAGGGGCCTTAATATTAGAATCTCTTGATCATGCTCAAGCCAGAGGTGCTACGATTTATGCCGAAATTGGAGGAGGTGGCCTTTCAGCTGATGCCTATCATATGACTGCCCCGCATCCTGAAGGTATAGGTGCGATAAAAGTAATGCAAAACACTTTGAGGGATGCAGGTCTTGAACCTAAAGATGTTGATGCAGTCAATATGCACGGAACATCAACACCCCTTGGTGATGTTGCCGAATCCACTGCCCTAAAGAAAGTTTTTGGAGCGCATTTATACTCGATGAACATCAACTCGACTAAGTCAATGACTGGACATCTATTAGGTGCTGCAGGGGCCGTTGAAGCCATTGCGTCTATTTTATCCATTGTTCATAGCGAAATTCCTCCCACCATAAATCATTCCACTAACGATGAATCGATCGATCAAAATATAAATTTCACTTTTAATACTTCCCAAAAAAGAGACGTTCGAGTAGCGCTGAGTAATACTTTTGGATTTGGAGGTCATAATGCTTGTGTTTTAATAAAAAAAATGGAGTGACCTTATTATCTATGACGCTTTTCAAAAAAATATTTACAGGTTCCTCAAAAAAACAGGAGCCTTTTTTTTTGGCAGTATCAAAAATCATTGGTTTTCGCCCCAAAAATATTTCTTTATATGAACGCGTATTTACCCACCGTTCATTGGAAATGAGAGATGCTTTTGGGAAAAAAGTAAATTACGAGCGTTTAGAGTTTTTAGGAGATGCCATTTTAGGCAGTATTATCGCGGAATTTTTATATCATGAGCTTCCTGAAGAGAACGAAGGAAAACTCACTTTAATGCGATCAAAAATTGTGAGAAGAGATTTTTTAAATAATGTCGGACGAGCACTTCAATTATATCCCTTGCTTCGTTCAAAAGTTGCAAAAGACAGATATGGAGATGACATTCATGGAAATCTACTTGAAGCTCTTGTCGGTGCAATATTTGTAGACATGGGCTATCTTTCTTGTGTGGCTTTTGTTAAAGGTCATGTAATTGATCCTTTTGTTGATTTGGAAAAATTAGAAGGTAAAATCTTGAGTTACAAAGGTCTATTAGTAAACTGGTTTCAAAAACATCAGATTCAGCACAACTTTGTCGTCAACGAAGAACAAGGGTTAAACGATGTTCGCTATTATCGTACTGAACTCTATGTGGATAAAAAAAGAATTGCCGTTGCAAAAGCTTCAAACAAAAAGAAATCTGTTGAAAATGTTTCAAAAAGAGGTTATTATTATTTTCAAGATAAAATTAAAGACGTTAAATTCAACTATTAAGTTAATATAATGGTTTCTGAATCATTATCATTTGTATTCACGGAATTGTATCTTTGTTTTTTAAATGTCAATACATAAATTGCTTCTCGAGTCCAATGAAGAACCACAGACAACGCTTTGTATTCATAGCGCTATAAGTGATGTTTTATTGGTTTTTTCTTTAAATCGTGAGTTAAATATTCGTTTGAAGCGCAGTGATGTCGATTTGGACTCCTCTGAGACCTCAACAGGTTATGTTTTGTACGAGTTTATATGTAACCAAACCCTCCATGATTATCGATTAATCGGAAACCAACTAAAAATAACTCATAGAAGCTTAAGTGACTGGAGTCTTTTTCACCAAACCGAAAAAACCGTTCCTCTTTTTAAATCGATTGAACAGGTAGATTATTTATTGACGCTCAACCAAATAGAAGATTCAAGCTCTTCCATTCTATCTAAAGTTTCCTCTATTAAAGGAGTGATCTCTTGTTATGAGCTACCTGATAGATATCAAAATATCAAACACCAACTAACATTTTAACAATGCTAAAAATTAAAAAAACAAAAATTGTAGCTACATTAGGTCCTGCATGCTCCTCTACCGAAACGATTCGAGAAATGATAATTAATGGGGTAAATGTGTTCCGTATTAACTTTTCTCATGCCAGTCACAAAGATGTAAGCGAACGCATTAAAATGATTCGTGAAATCAGCGAAGAACTTGATTTCAATGTTGGCATTTTAGCGGATTTACAAGGGCCTAAGTTACGTGTTGGGGTTATGGAAGATGGAGTTATTGTTAAAGATGGAGATCAAGTTGTTTTTACAACAGAAAAAATACCTCTGGGTACAGCCGAACGAGTTTATATGAATTATAAAAAATTTCCTAATGATGTTACTGCCGGTGAGCGTATCCTTTTAGATGATGGGAAACTTATTTTTGAGGTTGTTTCAAGTGATGGAAAAAAAGAAGTTATTACCAAAGTAATTCAGGGAGGAGCTTTAAAATCAAAAAAAGGGGTAAATCTTCCCAATACAGGAGTTTCCTTGCCTGCTTTAACAAAAAAAGATATTGAAGATGCTCTGTTAGCTATCGAAAAAGAAGTAGATTGGATTGCTCTTTCTTTTGTGCGAAACAAAGCTGATTTAGATGAGCTCCACGCTCTTATCGCTAAACACAGCACATATAAAATTCCTGTGATTTCTAAAATTGAAAAGCCTCAAGCTTTAGAAAACATCAAAGAAATTGTGGCTGCAAGTGATGGTCTTATGGTTGCTCGTGGAGATTTGGGGGTTGAAATTCCGGCAGAGGAAGTTCCTTTAGTTCAAAAACAATTGGTACTCCACGCCAAAATGGCCCGTATTCCTGTGATTATTGCTACTCAAATGATGGAATCCATGATCGACGGACTCACTCCAACTCGTGCAGAGGTAAACGATGTCGCTAACTCTGTAATGGATGGGGCAGATGCCGTAATGCTAAGTGGTGAAACATCTGTAGGGAATTATCCAGTTGAAGTGATTAAAACAATGCGAAAAATCGTTGTAAGTGTCGAAAACTCTAAGCATATTAAAACTCATTTATTGCCTCCACAAAACAAAAATGATCGATTTATTACCAAATCGATCTGTTATCATGCCGCAGTGATGGCAAACGAAATCGAAGCTAAAGCCATTTGTACGCTGACTAATAGTGGATACACCGCATATCAAATTTCTGCTTGGCGACCATCAGCCTCAATTCTTGTTTTTACCTCTAATAAACGTATCTTGTCTCAAATCAACCTGTTGTGGGGAGTTAAAGGATACTATTATGATCGCTATGTCTCAACGGACGAAACCGTAGAGGACGTAAATTCTATCGCCAAACAAAAAGGATATGTTGCCTCTGGTGAATCTTTGATCAATCTTGCTGCCATGCCAGTAATCAACAAAGGAATGGTTAACACACTACGTGTATCAATCATCGACTAGATCGGTCGTATTCAAAAGAGGAATAATGCTTATTTTTAACCCATGGAACAAACACGTCAAAAAAAAATTTCCGCCTTATTACAAAAGGATTTCATTGAAATTTTTCAAGCTGCCATTCGTGATAAAGGAATTAAAAATCTAGTTGTTTCGGTTTCGACAGTGCGTGTAACCCCAGATCTTGGAAACGCAAAGGTATTCATCTCTGTTTTTCCCTATGCACAAGCAGCGTCGTTTGTGAACGAAGTACAAACCAACAAGACCTTGTTCAGGCACGAGCTTGCTCTTCGTGTTAAAAATCAACTCCGTAAAGTTCCTGAAATTGATTTTTATTTAGATGACGCCCTTGAACATATCGAAAATATTGACCGTGCGTTATCGTCCAAAGAAAACCCATTACAAGATTCTGGTAAATAACGTACGCATTGAAAGCCCCTTTATTTATTGCGAAACGCTATGTCTTTTCTAAGGGGCGGTTCCAGGCGGTTGCACTGATCAGTACATTCGCGGCATTTGTTGTTGGAGTAGCCGTCTGTGCTTTTTTTGTTGTTCTTTCTGTTTTTTCTGGTTTAAAAGATTTTGGGCTTTCTTTTTCAAGCTCTTTAGATCCTGATATCAAAATCACACCCACTTCTGGCGCATATCTCTCTTTCAATGATTCGTTGCTTCAAAATATTCGCAGTATTAAAGGGGTCGAAGAGGTTTCTCCGGTTATCGAGCAACGCGTGCTTTTAGAGCACCAAAAGAAATATGCAACCGCTACTATCTTAGGCATTGACTCGTCTTTAGAATCGGTAATCCGTTTAGAGTCTTCTCTTGTTCTTGGACGAATGCATAAACCCTTATCAAACGAAGTTCTCTTAGGGTATGGAATAGCGCATCAACTTGGAATTGGTTGGTTTGACTTTGGTGGGCTAATACATATTATTGTTCCTAAAACAAGTTCTTCAAATATTATCAACCCTTCTCCTTTTCAAAAAACCGCAAGTATGGCTGTGGGTTTATACCAAATAAGTGAAGACCTTGACCATACATATCTTTTTGGAAATCTTGCTTTTGTTCGATCTCTTTTAGATGTTCCCAAAAACAATATTAGCAGTCTTTACATTAAATGCAAACCCTACTCAGAGGGTTTATTACGACAACTATTGCCCTCGGAATTCCAAGTGATGAATCGAAAAGATATGAATGTTGCCTTATATCGAATGTTGGAAACAGAAAACATGGCTATTTATATGATTCTTACACTAGTGCTGGTTATTGCAATGTTTAATATTATTGGGGCTATTGTAATGATGGTATTAGATAAACGAAAAGACCTTAGTACACTAGTCCATATGGGTGCTACCATCAAGCAAGTTCGGCAAATCTTTTTCATGCAAGGGGCTCTACTTAGCTTATGGGGAGGGCTTATTGGGCTAAGTGTTGGGGTTATCTTGGTCCTATCTCAGCAATGGTATCCTTGGATTTACATTCCAGGTACATCAATTGTATATCCTGTTGTCTTTACCACAAAAAACTTTTTTGCTGTAATTTTGACCTTTAGTTTTTTAACTTTTTGTGCATCTTTACTCGCTTCTTCAGCCGTATATCGTGCTCTAGCTCGCTAAAAAAAAATTATCCCCTAAAGCTTGCTCAACTTCATCAAAAACAGCAAATACTTCTTTGGGGTCGTCCTTAGTAACCATCCGCTGGCGAAAAGGTTTAAAATCAGGAATTCCTTTAAAATAATTCGTGTAATGTCGACGAGTTTCAAAAACACCTAGTTTTTCCCCTTTCCATTCAATGGCCATTTGCAAATGGCGACGGGCGATAGCCACACGATCCATCATATTAGGAGGCTGTAAATGATTTCCTGTGTTCAAAAAGTGTTTTATCTCCGAAAAAAACCAAGGGTTTCCAATGCTAGCACGCCCAATCATAGCTCCGTCTAAGCCATAACTGTTTTTCATTTCTAAGGCTTTCTCAGGAGAGTTTACATCACCATTTCCAAATATAGGAATATGCATTCGTGGATTATTTTTTACTTCAGCTATCGGCTTCCAATCTGCATCTCCTTTGTACATCTGCGCTCGGGTTCTTCCGTGAATCGAAATGGCCTTCACTCCCACGTCTTGTAATCTTTCGGCTACCTCAACAATCTGAATAGTGTCATGATCCCATCCTAAGCGTGTTTTTATTGTAATAGGAAGTGAGGTTCGTTTTACCATCTCTTGTGAAAGGGAAACCATCAATGGAATATCTTTTAAAATCCCAGCGCCAGCCCCTTTGGAAACTACCTTTTTTACAGGACACCCGAAATTTATGTCGATAATATCAGGGTTCGTTTTTTCGACAATTTCAACAGACTGAAGCATTGCCTCTAAGTTGGCGCCAAAAATCTGAATTCCTACAGGACGTTCTTGCTCATAAATATCAAGCTTCATCACGCTTTTAGCGGCGTCTCGTATAAGTCCTTCACTTGAGATAAATTCGGTATACACAACATCTGCCCCTTGTTCCTTACAAAGTGCTCGAAATGGTGGATCGCTAACATCCTCCATTGGAGCCAGTAAAAGCGGAAAGGTTCCCAATTCAATAGAGCCTATTTTAGCCACCGTTTAATTTTTTAATTTGTTTTCTACATTTTTTCCTAAATCTTCATCCCAAATATCGGTTATTTGTCCATTCATGATTCGATAAAGCCTAGGAGGACTATTTCCAATCAGGTCAAAAAACTGGTTAACATCAATACTTGTATACGGAAAAGACGAGCCCGTCAGAAAATTAAATTCTTCTGGAGTCATTGTTCCCTCTGAAAAAAACAGCACAAATATCGTTGGAAAATTCGAGTATTGCTTTTGTAGGTTTACTAAATGTATAGCTGCTTCCTGACAATGTTCGCATTCGGTGTTAAACACCGCTACAAAACGTTCTCCTTGAGTCAAGTCAACAATTCCCTTATTTTCAAAGTGAGTGAAGGACTGAAAGGTAGAAACTTCTAAGGTTTTGATTGGAGCTGTCACAAAAACAAATACCAGAGAGGTTAAAGGAATAACAATGAGGGCTGTATTATTTTTTGAGGATTTTTTTTGGAAATACAACAGTATTCCATTCAAAACCATCAGCAAAGCGTTTTTAAAAATCGACTCTTGAGGACTCATACTTATCATTTCTCCAAAACACCCACAATTGTCCGTATCACCTATTGCCCATAAATAAAACAAATGAGCCGTAAAAATAAAAAGTAATCCTAAGCTGAGCCATAAGGTTGTTTTTTTATAAAATGGCGTGAGAAGAAATATTCCTAAGCTTAATTCTAAGCCAATAATTAATCGGGTTAGTATTGCTGCGATATGGCGCGCTTCCACAATGCCTTGATCAATGAGTAAGATTTCAAAAAACCCTGGACCCACCCATTTGGTATAAGCGGAAAAGATAAAAGTTAAAGCAAATACTGCTTGTAATACACGAATATAGGCGTTCATATGAGTTTAATTGTTTTTATGATCAAAGATCTTCTTTTAGTTTTTTCCAAGGGACCTCTAATGTTTTGGAAGTAAAGTTTTCCGATATTTTATACGTTAACGCCATTTTAATTCTTGCATTATTATGCGGGTGAGTCATGACAATTTCAAGATTTTCATTATAACTTAAGTTTTCATTATTCAGTTTTCTGAAAAAAGAAGCAGACGCTCTTGGCGAAATACTTGCTTTTTCTAACAACGCTAAAGCGAACATGTCTGCTTCTTTTTCTTGTTTACGATCAAAAGAGGACGAAAGAATGCTTTGCCATAAATCCGTTAGTAAAATTGCATCTCCTCCAGAAAGGATTGAAAACAAAATCGTCAAACTAAATTCTTTAATCAGTTTAGAAACGACATGTCTTTTTTCGACGTGACCCATTTCATGAGCAAGTACCGCCGCCAATTGTTCAGGAGTATCGCAAAAGGAAATCAGCCCTTTGTATATGTATATTCGGCCCCCAGGAATAGCAAATGCATTGACTTGAGGATTGTCTAATATTTTAATTTTATAATCATATTCTGAAAATACAAGTTGTTGTTTTAGTCTTGAGCTTAACACCCAAATGATTGAATCTGCAAGCGTATTGTCTAGTACCTTTTGATTGTTAGATGACACTATATATTGGTCCATGACATTGCCTAATGCTATTTCTTTATCGACGGAAATAGAGGAGGCGTTGTCTTTTTCATACAACCATTTGTTTTTATTTTCAGTCGACAGAAGTTGTAATAAAACATAGAACATCACAAACAGTCCAGCGAAAAAAAAGACCATTTTAAACAACTCTTTTACTATTTTACTCTCTTTCAAAATGGTGGGGCGTTAATTGGGTTTGGGCGGTGTACGTTAGGCTCTTCATTCTGATATGCTATCAGATTGGAAGTAGCGTATACTTTTTTGTAGGAGTACGCGCCAAAAAACACAAAATAAAAAAAGATTCCTTTTTTAGATTTTATGCAGGCTACGATACTTAATGTAAAGTAGATCAAATTTGCCACAACAGCAAAAGTTAAAAAGGCAATAAAAAAATCGTTTTTTACAAGGTTTTCAAAAACATATATCTGAAGTATCCAATACAAAAGACCCCAGTTTAAAAATGTTGTAGGTAATTGAGACAACAAAGATTGTAATGCATTAAAATGGACGTAACGGCTTTTTTTTCGATTTACATAGTAGTAAACAACTGCCGCTATAAGGTTAATAACAGGAAGTGGAAGACTGGACGCTAATGAAGCAAACATCATTAAATAGGCACCCATTGCATCTTCTTTTTCTCTCTCCGAAAGCTCGTGAGGCTGAGGGAGTTGAACATATTTTAACGCAGTTTTTGTCATTGTTATTCTTTGCCTGAAAAAGGAGGGTATTCGTCGGTCATATATCCCATATAAAGAGTGACTCTCGTTTGCCAGCGAATAGTCTCCACAGCAAAAGTGTGCCAAGCTTTAGGAAGTTGGGCAGTAAATAAGATACTAAACCACCCTAAGAGTAATAAAATGTTCATCCATAAGAATCTAAAGAATAAAATAAAGCCGTGAGGGAGCACAACATAAAAAACACCAAAAAAAGCACGTACTAATACCAACCCTCTACTTGTGGATTCTGGAAAAGGCACTTCAAGAGTGGTATGTTCATCTGTAGCACTAAGCCCAAAACTGGGGTAATCGTCTGCAAGGTTATAAATTCTAGCATTAAGTCTAAGGTTCCACCTTAAAAGCTGTTCCTGAAATTCGAACATACTTTGCGGATAACGCCCTGTAAAAAGAATGACCCAAAAAGCGATAAATGATAAAATATTTGCCCATATCGAGACAAAAAATAAAATAAATAAATGAGGCAATACGATATAAAAAGCCCCAAATATGGTTCTAAGCAGAAGTTCTCCTCTCGAGTAGCGTTCTTGATGTTTAACTGAAAGAATCATGGTTTAAGTGTTTAAAATTGATTTGATTTTACAAGATAATAAATTTATAATCATCTTGTTTCTTTTTTCCTTCATTAAAGCACAAAAACATATGCTGCAAATAAGTATCTTTGCGAGGCTATGAAATATTTGCGATTATGAATCACATTCGTAACTTTTGTATTATTGCCCATATTGACCACGGAAAAAGTACGTTAGCAGATCGTTTGTTGGATGCTACCGAAACCGTTAGTGTTCGAGAAAAACAAGATCAGTTATTAGATAATATGGATCTTGAACGGGAACGAGGGATAACCATCAAATCACATGCGGTGCAGATGGAGTATAACTTTGATGGTGATGAGTATGTCTTTAACCTTATTGATACTCCTGGTCATGTGGACTTTTCGTATGAAGTTTCTCGATCAATTGCGGCCTGTGAAGGGGCATTATTGATTGTTGATGCTGCTCAAAGCATTCAAGCCCAAACCATTTCAAATTTGTATCTGGCGTTGGAAAATGATTTGGAAATTATCCCTGTTTTAAACAAAGTTGACCTTCCCTCAGCAAACCCCGAAGAAGTCACCGACGATATTGTTGACCTATTAGGGTGTGAGCCAGAAGATGTCATTCAGGCTTCGGCCAAAACAGGCCTGGGTATTGAAGATATACTGAGTGCTATCGTGAAACGTATTCCACCCCCCAAAGGAGACCTGAACGCACCCCTCCAAGCTTTAATTTTTGATTCTGTTTACAATCCATTCCGAGGAATTGAAACTTATTTTAGGGTCCTCAATGGGCAGGTCAGAAAAGGTCAAAAAATAAAATTCTTAGCTACTGGTAAAGACTATTTTGCAGATGAAATAGGAACACTCAAGCTTAACCAAGTTCCCAAAAAAATAATTGCAGCAGGTGATGTCGGGTACTTAATTACTGGGATTAAAGACGCAAAAGAAGTAAAAGTTGGTGATACCTTAACTTCAACCGAAAACCCTACGACCGTTCCTATTGATGGTTTTGAAGAAGTGAAGCCGATGGTCTTTGCTGGGATTTATCCCGTAGATAATGAAGATTATGAGGAGCTTCGTGCTTCGATGGAAAAACTTCAACTCAATGACGCTTCTCTGGTATTTGCTCCTGAGAGCTCAGCAGCACTTGGATTTGGGTTTCGTTGTGGGTTTTTAGGAATGCTCCACCTCGAAATTGTTCAAGAGCGACTCGAACGTGAATTTGATATGACGGTCATCACTACTGTTCCGAACGTGTCGTATTATGCTTTTACCAAAAAAAATCCTGAAGATATTATTATTGTCAATAATCCTTCTGACTTACCCGACCCATCGGGTCTTGACCGAGTGGAAGAGCCTTTTATTAAAGCCACCATCATCACCAAATCTGACTATGTGGGCAACGTCATGAGTTTGTGTATCGAAAAACGAGGACAAATCAAAAATCAAACCTATTTGACTCCCGAACGCGTTGAGCTGTCTTTTGATATGCCTTTAGCTGAAATCGTTTTTGATTTTTATGATCGCCTCAAAACAGTTTCCAAAGGATATGCCTCTTTTGATTATGCACCTATCGGAATGCGCGCCTCCAAGCTTGTACGTGTTGATATTCTTTTAAATGCCAACTCTGTTGATGCATTATCGGCTTTAGTTCATTCAGATAACGCTTATACACTCGGTAAAAAAATGTGTGAAAAACTCCGACAATTAATCCCTCGTCAACAGTTTGATATTCCCATTCAGGCTGCTATTGGGGCAAAAATTATTTCTCGAGAAACCATTAAAGCCCTTCGTAAAGACGTGACAGCCAAATGTTACGGCGGAGATATTTCACGTAAACGTAAACTTCTCGAAAAGCAGAAAAAAGGGAAAAAGAAAATGCGTCAAGTTGGTAATGTAGAAATCCCTCAACAAGCTTTTATGGCCGTTTTAAAACTCAATGATTAACTCTTTTAATGTAAGACCTAAGTACTCTGACTCGAAAGCTGTGTTGAATATACCTTATTGTTATTGAATTCTTACTTTTTTATGTAAGTATTGGTTTTGGGTACTTTTTACACGGACAATGTATACTCCATTTATTAAATTGGTCACATCAATAACTACTTCCGTTGGACTACCATCGATATAGTTGTGGACGCTCAGTTGTTGTCCGTGTAGATTATACATTATTGTTTCTTTTATAGAAAAGTCATATGCTTGAATTGTGATTTTATGATTGGCTGGATTTGGGTGTATACTCAATCGTTGATGCTTATCCTTTTTGTCAATGGATAAGCTCGTCGCTGATACGGTTACGTTATCAATCGAAATATCTGATTTACTACTCCCAGACCCAATCGCTCTGAACCTCAATTGTACCCTGTTTCCTTCATAGGCTGAAAGATCTACTTCTTGATGTGTCCATGGAGACGTTTCATCACTATGCTGTTGTCCACTTTGAACAAAAAGAGAGTTCCAATTTGTTCCAGCGTCCGTGGATATCTCTAATTGTAAGGTTCCTGTTTCTGCTCCATACATGTGGTAATAAAATTCTATCGCTGGGTTTTCAACATCATTAAAGTCATAACAAGGGCTTAACAAAATGGTTTCGTCAGCGGTCGTATACTTTACACTCGCTTCAAAAAACATAAATGTTTGTCCGCTCTGAGCAGCGTCAGGACCCGTACTTGATGAGGGAGTTGATGGTGAGTTTCTCCAGTTCAAGTCATCTCCATGACGCGCCTGAACCCAATAGGGGTAAGCATTTGTGTCGCTTCTGTCAAAATCGTCATGGTGAGGAAAAGTAAAAACAGAAGGTGAGTTGGCGCAGGTTAAATTGGTGTTTGAACTTGAGCCACAGTCTAAAAAATATCTATCCCTTTTTAAATACTCTAAAATTCTTGCTTCTTGCCCTGGGCTAAACTCGCTTCGACAATAACTATGACCTTTCCCCATATAATTTTTACCCTCTGGGGTAAATAAATCCCCATTGGCGTCTGTTTGATCTCCGACATAATTGCAACTGGTATTAAAGTCACTTCTATTTTCAGGGTCTAAGGGGGTATCTATTAAATAATCTCCATACTTCCACCCTAGGGGCCCTTCTGCGACACTGATTGTTAGGCTACTAGGGCTTGTTGGATCGTCTTCATCTACCCCTTGATATGTGTGACGTAAACCGAAGTAATGTCCAAATTCGTGAATAAGTGTTGAAGTGCCCATATTGCCATAATCTAAAAGTATCCAGTCCATTTGTTTATATGGAAAAACTGCTTTGCCGTTAAGTGACCCTTCCAGATCTGTTATAAATACGTTAACAACATTTGTGACCAAATAAGGTGCCAATAAATTATCCTCCACATCAAACTGAGACCAAATCTCTGTTGAATCAATAAAGCCTTCGCTACACTTAATAAAGCTTATTCCGAGGTGGTCGTACGCATCATTTAAATTAGCTATTTCGTTATCAATGTTGGCTGAAGAAGCTCGCGGAATGTTCCCCTCATTATTACGGAGAATATGTACCGCAATGGGAACTTCATAGCTTTGGGCTTTTGAATTAAAAAAAGCTGCGATCAATAAACCTAGCAATAATAAATGTGTCTTTAATAAACCTAAGTTTTTCGGGGATACATGACCTTTGTCCATGATTCGTCAATGTTTTGGTTTTTATGTCAACTATATCACCAGCTACAAATGGCTGAAATATTTTACCCTTTTTTAACACTAACAAATTGTGCTAACACACCCTGTAGAGTTAATGTTTTTTTATGTTTTTTATGAGTCCTGACTTCTCCTTTACTGTTTTTTCTATTCGTAAAAAATCACTAATTCAGGGGTTTCCAATGGTTTACTTTCTGAGTAATCTTCTACCTCTCTACCTCCAAAAGTTTCTGTAGCACTTGCACTTAATCCCGTATTTATAAAGATAAAGTTCATATTGAACCCCGCAAACCAACCTTGTCGGTCCACAATTTCCTGCACTATTTCTTTTAAATCAGCTGTTCTTTGATCTTCTCCTCTATCTCCAACGGTGTCCCACGGAGGAATATTCCACACTGCATTTGTATTTGTTCTTATCCGAGAAGTTAAATTAAATAGCTCAGAAGTATAATTTAGGGGATTATCAACATTTTCGCCATAGATGGTCATTTCGACATGATTAGAGCCCACATTATCTACCGTAAACTGAATATACGCTTTACGAATTATTGACCCTTGTGGAATAAGAACCTCTTTAAAGATAAGCCCTGAAGACATCAATCCCTGATTGTTACTGATTTCTCCAAACTCTAAATCTGAGCTTCCTAAATCCATCGTCCCTTCGGGGTAATCGCCAGTAGCAACACTGATTTCTTCTACATCATCATCACTATGAGTTAATGGTATTATAAGAGATGATGCAACAATAAATTCATTTTCAGTAGTAATTACTCCCCCGTCCACCTCAATGCGAATAAGTCCAGTAGAGGCTCCATCAGGAACTGTTACGATTAATTCATTCCTTGTGGATGACGTCACTATAGCAGGGGTGTCATTAAACCAAACTAGGTTTTCTTCTGGGATACTACTAAAGTTTGCTCCTGTTATCGTTACAGAATCTCCTGAAGCTACTCCTCCTTCAGGTGTTATGGATCGAATAATAGGTGTTAAAACAACGTTAACCTTTATTTGTTCAGAGAATTCACCCCCTACCAAAATACTCAACAAGTTTTCCCCTCCCATTAAGTCATCAGGAATTACTACAGTAAGATTTGTTTGACTCGAATTAACGGGTATGATTGCATACTCGTTAAAATAAACTATATTTTCTTCTAATATATTGCTGAATCCTAATCCTATTATTTCTAAAATATCACCAGGAGCTACTACCAAACGACTTATGGAAGAAAGGGTGGGAACTTGTATTATATTAAGTGGGCTTGTGCTCGATCCAAAAACACCATTTACTTCAACGGTTATTATCCCTGTATTTGTGTTTGCTGGAACAATTACTTCTATCATTGTCTCGGTCGCATCAATCACCAATAATTCCGAAGCAACACCATTCACCCAAACCCTTATCTCTTCGATATTATTACTAAAGTTTTTTCCTGTTATTACCACTCGAGAAGAAACCTTAGTTGCTATCGGAGAGAAGGAACTCACTATAGGGGTAAGTTGATCATTTTCGGGTTCGTTTTTTTCATCCGCGTCTATTACACAGCTCCAAACAAGAACCCCTAACAAGCTGACTAATGATATCCTAACAATTGTTTTCATGATTTTTAATTTTTGATTACATCGTCACTGCCAATTGCAGCTCTAATAAAGTTTATTTTAGTTCAAATAATATTCTACATATAATTCCGAGACCAAAGGGTAACCTTGTTCACTAATGATAGGAAATTCTATTGTCTTTGCGATTCTGCCCATATTTGAGGATTCTCTGTTAATGTATACACTAGACCCCGAGGGGTTTACAATAAAATTGATGGTGTTTCCTTGTGTCCAATCAGGTAAGTCAACAATTTCTTGGACGATACTAGCAAGGTTAACGGTTCTTTGGGCCTCCAACATATCCCCTTCAAAAAGCCAAGGAGCAATCCTCCAAGCTACACTTGCTGAGGTTTTTTCTCTTTCTGATATATTAAAGAGCGTATTTGAGTCAAAATCACTAGGATGAGCATTTTTTTCTGCATAAAATGTCATTTCGGTTGGATCTATTCCTGGTACATCAGCTATAAATTGAATAACAGCACTGATTATAGTTGCATTTCTAGGTATTTCTAACGAATTAAATCCGAGTCCTATCGTTTGATTTCCATTATCTGGCGTTCCTGAAATATCGAAGGTTCCAAATTCTAAATCACTACTATTGACAGCAACAATACCATGTCCTTCTGCTTCTTCGGCATCGGATGTGATAGGAATCGTAAGGCTCATTGTTTCAATATCAGAAACCGTAAAATTCACGGTGCTTGTTGTTGGTTGATCTTTAACTTCCAATCTAATGGGTCCCGATTGAGCTCCGTCCGGAACAACTACACTCATTGTGTTGGCTGTAGATTCATTTATTATCGCTGGGTCTACAACCCCTTCGAACCACACTTTATTTTCTAAAACATCATCACTGAAACCCGTTCCTTTAAGCACAACTGTTGTTCCTGCTCTTCCTAGGCTGGGAGTGGATAAATAGACGCTTGGTATCGGCTTAAAGTCATAGGATGTAGTATCTGAAAAGGTTTTATGTGATAACGTTACTGGCCCTAATGTAGCGTTACTTGGAATTCTCGCAAATAAATGAGCGATCTCCGTTTCATCAGAAATTTGGACTCTCAAAACTCTGGCCAACTTCCCATTAAAGCGAACTTTATTATTATATCCTAGGGCGCTGAAATTGGTGCCTGTTATGGCTACAACATCCCCTGCTAACCCTTCTTTAGGGTCAACATCAATGATCGTAATCGGCTTTGTTACGGTTTCTGAGATGCTGTAATCCTCTGTGTCGCAAGAAGCAAATATACCTCCCCCTATAATTATCCCATACATTATGTATTGACGGAAAGTTAATTGTTTAGTTCTCTTTTTTTTCATTTGTTATTGTTTTGCCTTATATGGTTTGTTTTTTTTCGATTCCGTAACGGTAAAGCTTTCTTTTGTTTACTATCAGTTTTCACGTTCTCTATAAACAAGCATCCTATCGAGGTATACAAACTCTGAACTACTGTCTAATCTAACCTCAACGATTAATTTATACGATTCGATATCCTCATAATAGCCAGAGTCAAAATCATTCCACTTACCAGAGATAGCTCCAATTTCAGCCCCAGCTAATCTAACTAGGTCCTTTGTTTCCACTTCGGTACTTCCTCTTCTAACTATTTCGAAATAAGCTCTAATAGCGTCCGTTGTTTCCCAACGTACTTCGCTAAAGAAAACCCCAATCAAAACACCACTCATTTGAACGTCAGCAGGAACTTGAACGGTATCAAAAGTCAATTTGAAAATTCCATCAACATCATTTATTTCATAGCCCTGAAGTCCGTCTATAAAACTTCCTGGTATTGAAGCATCTGAAGTTACTCCTAAAAGCTCTTCAAAAAAACCGTTTTCATCGGGATGTGCAATAAATTCACTTTTAAATCCTATTTCATCATCAACGCCAATACCGTTAGCTATGTGCATCACGTGGCGTAAGTTCGGTTGATTTAAAAGTTCCCCCTCTGTCAGGCTATCATCCCCATCAGGTCGGATATAACCATCGTGAGTGGGGTGGGCAAATGGCTCTTCAAACGACGTACCTCTTATTTTTGGAGGTGGTGGAATGTAAAATGAAACTTTAAAGTTCATAGCGTGTACAATACCATCGGCACTAGATGTTGGGAGTAAAGCAGGATCTGTAGTGTTTTCTTCATAAAAAACTCCATCTTCATCATTGTTATAAAAAGGCAAATTAGAGGTAAAAACTCCTGCTTCTGTTCTAACAGAGGCAAAAAATTTAAATTCCATTCCTTCAACAATATCCTCAACGCTTAAATTGAATGCTTCTAAAATTATATCTAATGGAATTTGAAGTGTTGATGGGAATTCTGTAACCGTTAACACATTTTGGACAACAACATCAAAGTTCGTAGCATCAAAGTCATGATCAAAAGCTACATCTAATGTGTACTCGAGTACCGTATTTCTGGGGTCAACGATTGTTTTTTCGAATATTATCGAGTTTTCATTTAATCCAAATAAGTCTTTTCTAAATTCGACATCGGTATCTTCAAATAATACTATACCTCCGGGTGAAGAGATAGAATTTACGTGATCTTTTTCTTGTGAGCAAGAGGCAAAAAAAGCCAATACTGATAGGGTTATTATTTTTTTCATTTGTTGTGTTTTTTTTGTTCTTGCATTCTAATTAATAAAATTAGGCGGGTTCTTATCCCAAAACACTTGATTGGTAATCGTTCGTTGTTCTATATTAACATTTCTGTTCACGGCGTCTTCGGGTAAGCTAAATGTTCTTGGGAAAGGGGCTGTTAACCCTCTGATTGGTAATTGAATTCCTAAGGGAAGTCCTGTTCTTTTATAGGCTGTATAAGCTTCAATTGAATTTCCAAAAGCTGCCAAATAATACTCTCGAATCACAATATCAAGTTTAGACTGTTCTGAGGTGTTTTCAAACTCCTCAAGAACTTCTTCTACATAGTTGTCAATATCTTCTTGATCCGTTATGATTTCTTTCACAAGTTCTTGAAAATCATCATCGTCATCATCATAGCCATATTCCGTCAAATCGGTAATTGTCGGTTCAATCTTTATCACTTTGTTTATGGATTGTCGAATTCCTGCCTCTAAAAAAAATCTCGCCTCCCCTGATGCCCCTAATCGGAGTATCGCTTCAGCCTTTAAAAACTGTACATACGAAGACAATAAAATGGGTTGTATACCTGCTCCCTTTAACGAAGGGATAATGTTTTCTTGTCGCTGTAGTACCCTAACGGGTATTGGAACATTGGCATCAAAGATTCCTCCTACGGGATAACGCCCATAAATCGTTCTTGAATCAAGAAGGTCAGAAGAAGCAGAAGAGTCATCGCCATGGTCTCTGCCCAAATAGCTGTCACCCACCGCACAATAGTCATGGATAGGGCTCGTCGAACAGGGTAATTCATCCGTTGATCCCGAAGTTTGACGGTACAAATAATATCTTAACCTAGGGTCAGGCTCGGTTTTAGCATCTTTGAGTAACGATATAAAATAATTTCCTATATAATCATTATGGCCTTCTTCAGTATACCAGCTCACATAAAGAGGGTGTCTACTATCGACTATAATTTCTTCTGTGGAAAAATCAAACTGAAAATCCTCACCTTCATTGAGTAAAGCTTCTTCATCACTGAGCAGCGCCTCAATGTCTGTTAACGCACTATCTCCAATGTTGATAAGCATTTTTAATTTAAGAGAGTTAGCAAGTTTTTTCCACAATAACACATTGTTGTCATAAAAAAAGTCCTTTCCTAAATCTTTTACATTGTTCGTGTTCTCTTCCATAATTAAATCAAAATCCTGAATAGCTTCATCTATTTGTTCTAATAAGTTTGCATAAACAACTTGATCTTCTTCAAGAGGAGGGCTAAAGTTTTTTAAAGGATCTATATTGTTGTAGGGAATGTCTCCTAAATAATCTACCAGCACGGCAAACTCATATACATTGAGTACCGTTGCTACTGCTAGATGTAAAAGAAAGGTTGGGTCTTCAGCAACAAGTTCTTCTAAAAATATTAGGTAGTCTTTGTTTTTATAGACTCCTTTCCAAACACTATTCATTTTTTTGTCATCAGCTTCAGAAAAATAGGTTTCCTTCATCGATTCATACCTCATAATTGTATTTGTCTTTTCACTAAATTTTCCGATTGTGCTTGAAAAATTCAGTTGAATTTGATTTAAAATAAAATCAGGATTGGCTTGATCATCTTTTAATTTATCTGGATCATCTAACAAATCTAAATCAGTTAACTGGTCACATGCATTGAATCCCAAAAAAATGGTAGTGCTTATCACGAAGAGTAAAATATATTTTTTCATCTGTTTAAATTTCATCTTTTCAATTTGTTAAAGTCTATATTAAAAATATCCGATTATACTGAGTCCATACCTTTTTGTGGTGGGGTTCGTCATAACGTTTCTAGAGCTAATCGAGGGGTCAATATTGGTATATCTAGGAAAATCGGGGGCGTGATAAAAGACGTTTCTCGCGCTAAATTTAAGACTCATTCTGTCTAAAGGAAGTTTTGAAAGGATCTTTTTCCCCAGTTCATACTCTAAGGATAATTCTCTAATTCGAGATACCGTTGTATCGTACAGGTTATTGGTGTCAGGTTCAAAATAGTTTTTGATATAAAGCTCATGAGCTGTTATTTGTACGGAATTAGGTATGGTTTGCCTATCTTCATTTAAGATGGGAAGCCCTGTTTCGGGATCACCAAAAACTCCATCAATGACATAACTACCCTCACGATTCTCTGTGTCTTTTGTGACCCCTTTAGAAATTAAGTTTTCTGCATAGGTAGACTTATCTGTTCCCCCTTGAGTATGCTCAAACTGAATCCCAAGAGTTAGGTTCTTATAAGAAAAGTAATGAATAGAGCTTGCTCTCCAATCAGGGGTAGGGTCAGCGATGATTCTTTCAGGTAACACAGTGGGAATATTTACTTCATCACTGCTAATTATTTTACCTGTTCCGGGATCAATCAAAAAATTTCCTTCCTCATCGGTCAAAGCATAACTTCCTTTAATAACCCCTAATGGTTCTCCAACTCGTGCAAGCCTTCCTCCCGATAGTTCAACTTCTTCCTGAAAGAGTTCAATGACCTCTGTTTTAAAGGTTGTAAAGGTATTTCTAATATACCAGCGAAGGTTTTTGGTTTGAAAAACAACACCACTTAAATCGATCTCAATTCCTTTCGTGTCTACACGGCCTAAATTAACTAACGAACTAGAGTAACCATTGGCTGGATCTATATTGACAAAGGTTAATTGATCAAATGACCTTCGTTCGTATAACGAGCCTTCTAACTCTAATCGGCTATTAAAAAATTTAGCTTCAACTCCAAACTCATACTCTCTGTGCAGCTCTGGCTTTAAGTTTGAATTGGAGAAAAATTCCTCTCTAAAATGTGTTATAAAATTATTTGAATTTCTATCGACAAACCCGTTTGGGTCTCCAAGAAACCCTTGTCTTGTTCTGTACACACCAGGAAACCCTACAGATTCTGCTCTTGAGCCTCTTAATTTCAGATAATTAATCGTTTTCGATTTAAAACCTAAAGCCTCTAAGGGTAAGAACGAAATAGAAATACTTGGATAAAAAATACTTCTGTTTTCTGGTTCTAATGTTGAAGCCCAATCGTTTCTGGCTGAAAGGGTCAAATACACATAATCTTGATAATCTAAAGTCGCTTGTGCATAAACACCAAAAATGTTTTTATCACTCGAGGAATAATATACATTGTTCTCGGTAAAGTTATTAGGTCTGTTAAATCCGTAGGTTATTTGGTTTAACGACTCTGAGCCGTTGTGTTCATCGATATTTATTTTAGAATGAGCACCAAAGAAGCTCGTAAGTCCAATTCTTTCTGAAAGATCAAACGAAGCGTCAACTACTATCCTTTGATCCAAAACAGTCTCGATGTCGTTTTCCAAAGCCAAAAACCCGTTCATATGTCCATCTCCTACGCCCCCTTTGTTTGAGTACATAAAGAGGGTTGATTCGCTAATGGTAGCTCCAATACGATAACTAGCAGAAAAATTGTCCTTAAAATCATATGCTAATCCAAGATAAGTCGAGACTCTATTTCGCTTGCTTTCATTTGCTGAATTGTTAATGAGCCATAACGGGTTGTTTATATCTTCTTGGTAATACACATTTTGACCCTCTGCATTTTGATAGGGTATGGTTGTTAAATCTATATTTCTTGGCAAGAATAATATTCGTTCAAAAATATTGCTGCTTTGTCTGACTGTAGCTCTGTTAGAGTAATCTATCCCTAAATTAACATCTAATTGATCACTAATCTTAATCGCTGCTCCCAAACCCATATTATAGCGTTCCAGTTTGTTTTTTCCAATAACTCCACCTTCGTTTGCATAAGCTAAAGAGAAATTAATTGCTGATTTGCTATTCGTGTTTGCAAGCCTAAAAGAAGTCAAATTCCCGTGTTCGTTTTTAAATAACTTTGATATATTATCTGGAACAGCTTCATAAGGAATGGATTGTTGGGACCGTACGGGATAGTCTTGAGGGTAATCCACCAGAAGCGAGTTCACACTTTCAAGTGTTCCGAATCGTGGTCCCCAATTATTGGAATTAATATCTAATTCGTATGCGTTTCTTTCTCCTGCACCATATCGGTTTTGATATTTAGGAAGGTTGGATATGCTATTTATAAAATCTGTACGAGAAAAAGAAATCGTCATTTTTTCTTCCCCTAAAACAGGTGTTCCGTTATGGGTTTCAACAATGATAACTCCATTTCTTCCATCGGTGCCGTATTCCAAAGTAGCATTTAACCCTTTTAGTACAGTAATGTTTTTTACGCTATTTGGATCAATGTCTAACAAGTCCCCGGTGTAAGGAACGTCGTCTAAAATAATTAAGGCACTGTTTCCTCCGCTTTCTTGTGTTATGGACAAGCTTGATCGAATTAAAACGGTACTTTCGGCTCCCGTTTCTCCTGAAGTCTGAATAATTTCCAATCCTGATATTTTACCCTGCAATGAGTTGGTCAAATCAACTTCTGCTTTATGTTCTATTTCTGCTGAGGTAATTTTTGTCACACCAAAACCCAAGGCTTTTTGCTCTCTTTTTACTCCATGATAAGTGAGCACTACCTCATCTAAGGTATCGCTGTCTTCTTCAAGAAATACATCAATCTTAATAGTTTTGGAAGAAGCCTTTACTACTCTTTCATTCGTTTTATGTCCTAAAAAACTAAAAACGAGTACGTCTCCTTGTTTGGCTTCAATAGAATAATGACCGTCAAAATCTGTTACGGTTCCTTTTGTGGTGTTTTTTATCGTAACGGTGGCTCCTGGAAGTGGTCCCGTTAGTTCGGTTACCGTTCCTTCTATTTTAATTTGTGCAAAAGTATTTTGAACGAATAATAATGACAACAGTGTTATCATTGAGGTTAAACGATATTTCATAAGTAGGTTGTTTTGGTCAAAGGTATTTGTTAAAGAGACTCTAACTGTTTTTTGACCTACAACAAACCTACCACGAAAACAAAAAAAACTACTACATTTCTACTACTTATCTGTTTTTTGGCGATTAAAAGCCGATTGATTTTTCTTTATTCTTGGGGTAAATGTGGGTCTATTATTTCTTTTTATTGCTACAAATTATGTATGTCTGCTAATTTTTGTTATATTATGGAACTAATCCGTTTTAGTTTTTCTAAAACCTAACTCATTAGCCTATGCTAAAAAATGGTGATCTATTGAATTGAAACGCTTTTTTTGATAAACACAATTCCTGATCCGATTTTATTATAATATTTTATTACGGATTCTTTAAAATATCAAAATCGTTTTTTTGAGTTATTATTATACTGAGCTCTTTGTTTGTTCTTGTTTTCATTTATAACACCTTTTTGATCTGTCAATTAAAATACCCTACCTTTAGCGGTGACCCCATCATATAAAACCACTACTCATGCGAATCCTCTACTTCATAAAAATTGTTTTTTTTTCTTTTTTAATGTTTTACCAAATCAATGCTCAGAAAAAAATTATTAAAGCTGGTGATCTTTGGAGCTACTACGATGATGCATTACCTCCTAACGAAGACTGGTATAAAGTTGCCTTTCTTGCTGAAGATTGGAAGTCTGGGAATTCCCCACTTGGGTACGGTTCAGAAATAATCCAAACTGTTACACACTTCGGAAGTGATCCCGAGAACAAACAAATCACAACCTATTTTAAAAAAACTTTTGTTTTAGATAATCCTTACTTATACTTGACATATAAACTTAATGTACACCGAGATGACGGAATTGTGGTTTATATTAATGGAAAAGAAATTACCCGAAATAATATGCCCAGTGGTATTATTACCCATGAAACCGAAGCCAATCATTTGGTTTTTAATGACTCCTCAGAAAAGCTCTTTCACTCACTACTCCTATCACCGGACGATTTTGTAGAGGGCGAAAACATCATTTCTGCATCTGTCCATCAAGCTCGAAAGACATCCTCAGACGCTATTTTTAATTTAGAATTAATTGGCGTCAATGATTCCGCTGTGATTCCCTTATTACAAAAAGAACAAAGCATAAAAAACTTAAGTTTAGAACTGAAACTAAAAGAAATTAATCACAAACTAGAAGTTGAAAACAAGGATGTTTTACTAGAAATGATCGAAAATTCTAAAAAAACATATAAGGCTTTAGTTTATGTGCTTTCTTTTTTCTTATTGTGTACCCTTATTTCTTTTTTATATCTACGGAATTTGTCCCTCAACAAAAAAAGAGACCTGAAAAAAAAAGGGCTTTACTTAAAAGATCAAATTAAAGATAAAAATCAAGAGCTGTTAAGTATCTCCTTAAACTGTTACAACGACTATCAGCTTATAAAAGAAATAAAAAGACGGCTAGAAGAGGTGGTCAAACGCGATTACGATTCCTTAAAAAAAGAAACGAAAAATATTATTAATCAAATAGCATACAATCTTAAAGACAATGAAAAGTGGGAAAATCTAAAAAACCACTTTAATACGGTGCATTCCGATTTCTTTGTCAAACTTTCACAGTTTCATCCATCATTGACTGAGGTTGAATTGAGACACTGTGCATTTATTAAGCTATATATGCAAACTAAGGAAATTGCCTCTGCTCTTCACATAGGGTCAAGATCCGTTCAAACCTCAAGACATCGAATTAAAAAGAAAATGGGACTAGATGAAAAAACCGATTTGAGAAGTTATCTACTAAACATTTAGCGTTGGATTAATCCCTATAAAAGTGTGGAGCAATTTGGTTATACCCTCTCTATTAATTGTCTTAGAACTAGGGGGTGATCACGTTTTAAGTCTCCTTTTTTTTTTTTCAAAAACATAACTATTCTTTTGTTAATTTATCTTTGATTTTTTTTTGATAATTATTGTATTTTAGAGCGATGTCAACGTACAAAACGATTTTAGTGGGTATTGCGTTTTCGCCCACCCTAAAACAAAACCTGTTTGAGGTGCTCAGGCTTGCTAATGCCTTTGGCTCGTCGCTAGTTCTTGTTCATGTTGGAACTAAGAACACCCAAAAAGAACACACTTTAGATGTTCTTTTGGAAGAGTTTCCAGAAACTCGACCTAAAGTAAACCGTCGTTGGATACCAGGGAACACTATTCAATCTTTACTGCAAGCTTGCAAAGAAGAACAAGCGAGCTTATTGGTTTTGGGTGCCCTAAAGCGCGAAGGTTTATTGCGCTTTTACGTAGGCTCAATTGCTCGAAAGCTTACCCGTCAAGCTCCTTGTGATGTCTTACTGCTGATCAATCCCAGTATTGAACGGGTTGCTTGTCAGCATATTGTCGTAAATGGGTTAGAGCACTCCAAAACCAAAGAAGCAATTAAAACATCCTTCTATGTCCTTCAAAAGTTAAAAGCAAAAAAAATAACTGTCGTAGAAGAAATCCCAGAAGAAAATGTGGCCATCAAAGTGGAAGATGACCAAAGTCTTCGAAAAGCAACAATAGTGAAAGAACGTATAAAGTTACGAGAAGCATCAAGAGTTCGAAATATTTTAAACAACATTCCTGACCCCCTAAAAAAAGATGCTCAATTACGTATCCAACCTATCTTTGGAAAAAGAGGGTACTCTATTGGGCATTATGCCAAAGTAGTTCGGGCTGATTTGTTAGTAATGAACGCCCCCCAAATGAGTTCGGTCTGGGATCGTATTTTTCCTCATGATCTCGAGTATATATTATCTGATTTACCCACTGATTTATTAATTGTACGAAATGAATAAGTCTTATTCTTTTTTTCATGATTTGCCAGCCAATATATTTTCTGGTTTTGTGGTTTCGCTTATTGCATTACCTCTCGGTCTGGGCTTGTCTTTAGCTTCAGGAATGCCACCCATTTCAGGAATAATAGCTGCTGTAGTTGGAGGAACGATTGTTTCTCTATTAGGGGGTTCGCATGTAACTATTGTAGGTCCAGGAAATGGTTTGGTCGTCGTTTTATTGGGCGCTGTTTATACTTTAGGAGGAGGCGATTTGACCCAAGGCTATCTATTTACCCTTGCCGCTATTATTTTGTCGGGGGTATTATTACTTTTGTTCGGGTTTTTGCGCTTAGGAGGGCTGAGCGATTTTTTTCCTGCCTCGGCTATTCAGGGAATGTTAGCTGCCATCGGACTGACTATTTTGATTAAACAGTTTTTTGTGATGGTAGGGGATTTAGAGTCCTCAGGAGGTATTATTGCGCTCGTAAGTCAAATTCCCTCTGCCATTTTACTTCCTTTTGTGTCCTCTGACTCTGGGCTGTTGGCAGGAATGCTCATCGGGGTCATCAGTTTGTTTATTATGGTTTTTTACAGTAAAATAAGATATCCCGCTTTTCACTTTATACCAGCTCCTATGTGGGTGGTCGTGTTTGCTGTTGGAGTAAACTATTACTATCAGTTTTTTTCTGATACTCCGTTTCCAGTTCCAGAAGCTCTAATGATACAAATTCCTGAAAGTCTATTTGATCATTTACCTCAACCCGATTTTTCTCTTTTATGGACCGTTCCTTTTTGGGGAGTTGTTTTATCTATCACCTTAATTGCAGGAGTAGAGTCTTTGTTAAGTGTAAAAGCGGTAGATAAATTAGATCCGAAAAAAAGAAGGTCGAATACCAATAAAGATCTCAAGGCTTTAGGTCTTGCTACTGTAATAAGCGGGTTTTTGGGTGGGATGAATGTAGTAACAGTTATTGCGCGAAGCTCTGTTAATGTAAATAATAAAGCAACCAACCGAAGCTCTAATTTTTTTCATGCTTTATTTTTATTGCTTTTTGTCATTGTTTTTCAAGACCAAATCCGTCGTGTGCCTCTTACGGCTCTTGCGGCAATATTAGTTTATACTGGCTATAAGCTAGCATCACCTGAAATTTTTAAAAAGATAGCAGGTATTGGTAGAGAACAACTCATCATTTTTTTAATTACCCTTTTCACCACGCTGTTTTTAGGCCTTATTATTGGAATTGTTGCGGGTGTTTTCGTTACTTTTTTATCACACATCATCATCAATAAAAGCCTTTGGCGCTTTAGTAGAAATATTTTGAAGCCTAATGTGTTACTCTTCAAAGAAGAAGAAAAAAACACCTATTATATTAGTGTCTTGCATTTTTGTTC
This sequence comes from Flavobacteriaceae bacterium, assembly GCA_965659665.1. Taxonomy (GTDB): domain Bacteria; phylum Bacteroidota; class Bacteroidia; order Flavobacteriales; family Flavobacteriaceae; genus CBFHWU01. The sequence goes on along the minus strand of CBFHWU010000024.1, from coordinate 48,206 downwards.
CTTTCTTAATTTTTATCGTTTAAAAGACAAAATTAATATGGTACCCCAAAGTCAAAACTTAGTAGTTGACTTTTCGTTATGTGATTTTGTGGATCACAGTGTCATGGAAGGGTTGAGCAATTATCAGTTTTTATTTGCACAAAAAAATGGGTCATTCGAAACAATAGGTTTAGACGTTCATGGTGCCGTTACCGAACATCCCTTTGCTATTCGAACGCTACTACCTTTTAATAAAAGAAAATCAAGCAATGAAAAGCTTACAAAACGACAACTTCGAATTAAAGCAATTGGAGAACAGTGTGGGTTAGATTACAATGCTAAGCCCAAACTAAAAAAGTCGTTTTTAATGAACCTCCTTTATTTTAAAACTAAAACAATCGTAAAAATATACAATGAACTTAATCGTCCTAATTTTAGGTTCTTTGACATACACTACACAGAAGGAGAATTTATTACAAAAGAAAATATTCAAGCGAGTATGCTGCTTTTTAACACAAAACAAAAAATTCCTTCTTTTACTTTAGAAAAAGAGGGGTTGATGGAACGTATTTATCACATTGCTGGTCTTTCTGATATTGACCTAGACAATCATCCAGCTTTTTCAAAATCGTTTTATTTATTGGGCGATAACCCAAAAGCAATTAAGCACTTTTTTAACGATTCTCTTATCTTATTTCTGTTGGATAATCCATCATATCATATTGAGTCCAACGGAAAAGAAATACTGATTCAACACCGCGAACGTCTGACATCAGTAAGAGAATTAGAAGTTATGCTTAGTTTTGGTTTTAAACTCGAAAAGCTTATCAATGATTCGTGCTAACTTTTAATTTCTGCCCATTGACTCTTTACCCTATAGAATATGGAAATTTTAAACTTGATGGAGGAGCCATGTTTGGCGTTGTGCCTAAAACACTCTGGCAACGCACCAACCCCGCCGATAAAGATAACTTGATTGATCTTTCGGCTCGAGGTTTGCTCATTGAAAAGGGTAATCGACTCGTTTTAATTGATACTGGGATGGGAAACAAACAAAGTGATACGTTTTTTGGTTTTTATAAGCGCTGGGGCGATTTTAGCCTTAACTCATCACTTGCTCAACACGGTTTTCATCCTGATGATATCACCGATGTTTTTTTAACCCATCTTCATTTTGATCACTGTGGAGGTTGTATCCAATGGAACAAAAATCGAACAGCATACGAGCCTGCGTTTAAAAATGCTCTTTTTTGGACAAATGAAGAACACTGGAAATGGGCTACTTACCCTAACTTTCGTGAAAAAGCTTCGTTTTTGAGTGAAAACTTATTCCCAATCCAAGAGTCTGGTCGGCTTCGATTTGTTGAGCGTAAAGGGCTTTCTTTTATAAAAAATACTGAGTTCGGGTTTGATATTCTTTTTGTCGATGGACACACGGATAAGCAAATGATTCCTTTTATAGCGTACAAAGGCGAAACAATTGTTTTTACAGCCGACCTTATTCCTACCGCTGGACATGTTCCCATTCCTTACATAATGGGTTTTGATACTCGACCCCTAATAACAATAAATGAAAAAACTTCTTTTCTTAATAACGCTGCAAGTCAAAACTATTTGTTATTTTTAGAACACGATGCGCATAACCCTCTAATTCGTGTTCATCACACGGAAAAAGGAGTTCGTTTTAAAAAGAAACACGAACTATCTGATTACTTTTAATTTTACAAACTTTAATTTATGAGACTTTCCTTTTTATTGCTTTCTTTTGCTCTGTTTGCTCAACACCCTAACCCTAATTATTGGCAACAACAGGCCGACTACCAAATGGAAGTTGATGTGGATGTTAATACATTTCTTTATGAAGGAACTCAAGAGCTTCATTACACGAATCAATCACCTGATACCCTCAATGTCGTTTATTACCATTTATATTTTAACGCTTTCCAACCTGGTAGTCAAATGGATATTCGTTCTCGTACCATTGAAGATCCAGATAGTAGAGTTGGAGACCGAATAAGCAAATTAGAGCCTCATGAAATTGGTTTTTTGCGTGTTCAATCATTAAAGCAGGATGGGGTTAATCTGGATTTTAAAGAAGAAGAAACCATATTAGTTGTTCCTCTTGATACCGCACTTTTGCCTGGAGAAAGCACTACTCTTTCAATGGTTTTTCGGGGTCAAGTACCCAAACAAATCCGTAGAAGTGGACGAAACAATAAAGAAGGAGTTGCGCTATCAATGACGCAATGGTACCCAAAATTGGTGGAATATGATCAAGATGGATGGCACCCGAATCCGTACATTGGTAGAGAGTTTCACGGAGTTTGGGGTACTTTCGATGTTAAACTTACTTTAGACAAAGATTATATCGTAGGAGGAACAGGATATTTACAAAACGCTGAGGAAATCGGCTACGGATATCACACTGTAGATGTGGACCATTCTCAAAAAGAAAATTTGACCTGGCACTTTTACGCGCCTAATGTTCATGATTTTGCTTGGGGTGCAGATCCAGACTATGTCCATGATACCTTAGAGGGCCCAGATGGTGTTACCCTTCATTTTTTATATTTGGACGAACCCGAACTAAAAGAGAACTGGAAACGCTTACAGGACGATACCGCCAAAATGATGTCGTTTTTTAACGCATCAATTGGCCCTTATCCTTGGGATCAGTACAGCGTTATTCAAGGAGGTGACGGAGGTATGGAATATGCCATGTGTACCTTAATAACTGGGCAACGAGAATACACAAGCTTATTTGGTGTGACCGCTCATGAACTTGCACATAGCTGGTTTCATCATTTGTTTGCCACCAACGAGGCAAAATACGCTTGGATGGATGAAGGTTTTACCTCTTTTTTTGATGCGTTAGCAGAAGCAACAGTATTAGGAAAAGAAAACCCTTTCGGTGATTTTTATTCCGCTTATTTTGAGTTAGTGGCTTCTGGGAAAGAAGAACCCATGACAACCCATGCCGATCGATTTAAAACAAATTATGCTTATCGCACTGCAAGCTACCGCAAAGGAGCCTTGTTTTTAATTCAACTCGGTTACATTGTTGGGTTTGATAATTTGAACAAAATCATCAAAAATTATTATGATCAGTTTAAGTTTACACATCCTACCCCTGAAGACTTTACTCGTCTTGCTGAACAGACATCAGGTATCCAATTAGAGTGGTATTTGAATGATTGGGTACGAACGACTAACACTATCGATTACGGAATAGAAAAAGTAGAGGAAAGCCCAACAGCAGGAACTACGGTCACCCTTGTTCGTAAAGAAAATATGCCTATGCCCATTGAATTGTTAGTTGTTTATAACGATGGTCAGCAAGAGTTCTATTACATTCCTTTGTACATGATGTTTGGGGAAAAGAAATTTTCTTCTTCTTTTTTTGACGATATTACAGTTTTGAAAGACTGGAGTTGGGCATCGCCTCGTTATACAATTGAATTATCAAAACCCATACAAAAGATCAAAGAAATTATCATAGACCCTTCACGCCTAATGGCAGATATCAATTCAGATAATAATTATTTTGTGTATGAAGTTGAACAAACTGAAAAATAAAATATTAATTGAAACGTTATTTGAAAAAGGAAAAAAAGTTCACTTCTTGTCAGTTACATTTGTTTACTTGGAACAAGAAGTCGCAGAGGGTATAATGTTCGGTTTTGGTGCCTCCAAAAAATCATTTCCTAAGGCAGTCGATCGAAATCGCATTAAGCGTTTGATGAGAGAAGTTTTTCGGAATGATGTTGATGTTGAATCTTTTAGCTCGTTCACAGGAATAGGCTTCTTTATCCATAACAAGACCAAAAATATTTCTTATGAGCAAACAAAAAAAGCTATGATTCAGGTGTTAAAAAAATGGAGAAAGTTATAGTTTTTTAATCATTGCTATATGAGGGATACCATCCTCGAGATAGGTTTCACCTGTTTTTTTAAAACCGTGACTTTCGTAAAATTTATATAAATGAGCTTGTGCTGAGATATGTACTTCCTCTTTTGGAAATAATATTTCCATATGACGTATCGTTTCTTCAATAAGTTCATGTCCCCATCCTAGATTACGTTTATCATAATGAACTACTGCCCTACCAAAACTTGACAATTGAAAATAATCACCTCCTTTAAAAATACGAGAATAAGCAACAAGAGTATCTTCTTTGTAGCCTAATAAATGTAAGGCTTTACGATCTTTTTTATCAATATCTTGATAAATACAGGCTTGTTCGACAACAAAAACTTCCGAACGAAGATGTAATAAATCGTAGAGTAAATCGATAGTTAACTCTGGCCAAGCGTAAAGATTCCATTTCATAAACACTTAGAAATTTTGTCTATCCTTTGTTGATGTCTACCTCCCTCAAATTTTGTTTCAATAAATATGGTGACAAAGTCTAATGAATCTTTAAGAGTAATAAATCGTGCAGGTAAACTCAATATATTGGCATCATTGTGTTGTCGAGCTAAATAAACAATATCTTTCTGCCAGCATAACGCACTTCTTACATTGTTGTATTTATTTGCAGTCATATTTGCTCCATTTCCACTTCCACATATAATAATGCCTAAGTCAGCTTTGTTGTGGTGCACATCATACGCAACTGGGTGTACCTTGTCTGGATAATCAACACTTTCATTAGAATCTGTTCCATAATTGATAACCTCTATATCTTTTTGTTGTAATAAATATATAATGGCTTTTTTATATTCCGATCCTGCATGGTCATTTCCAATAGCTATTTTCATGTACTTTTATTTTAGCAAAAATATCAAATTTTGATTGTTAATATAGCATCATATCTACTTGATAATAAACACCAAATTATAAACACTTATTTGTTAACAAACCGTAAGAAAATGTATTAATTGCCTCTTTTTTTTTGACCATATAAAAAATAAAACAGCAAAAAAATTTTGTTTTTAATTGATGTCAACATAATATAAACGCATAAACAATAGTTTTTAACATCTCTAAATTGATTTTTTACTTCTTAACAAACCCTTATTTATACACTTATTAGTGCTATTAACAGACTATAATAATAACCAAATTTTAAAAATATAAAGTTTTATAAATGTATTGATTGTTAATGAATTCTTTATGTAGTTTTGATTTATGGGAAAAAAGAAAAAGCAATCGCCATTAATTATTCAAGTCAAATCAATATTCTTACAAAATTCCACTAAAACATTTAATCATAAACAATTAGGTGCGCAATTAGGTATCTATGATCCAAGTGGTAGAAACCAACTCATTAAAGTATTAAATAAACTTACTTTAAAAGGGGAACTTACTGAAGTCTCTAAGGGTAAATATAAAATTAAACAATCCATACAACGGTATACGGGAACTATACAAATTACACGACAAGGTAAAATGTTTATTATAAGTGAATCATTTGACCAAGATTTATTAGTAGATAATAAAAATCACAATCATGCTTTTGATAAAGATACCGTACATTTTCTGGTCAAACCAAGGCGAGGCACACGACGTAATTATGCAGAAATAATTAATATTATAAAACGTTTTAAAACAGATTTTGTTGGGGAATACGAACTACGGGGTAACATTCCTTTTGTTCGACCACAACAACATTCTTGCCCAACAGATTTTCTTATTATTCACAGTTATGTAAAGGATTTAAGAAACGGAGACCGAGTTTTAATCGAAATGAACGATTGGCCAATAGATGCAAAATATCCCAATGCAACCCTCAAAAAAGTATTTGGAAAACCTGGAGAAACTGAAACCGAAATTCATAGTATTCTAGCAGAACATGGTTTATCCATCGAATTTTCACCTGAACTATTAGAAGCGGCCAATAAGATAGATACTACAATTAAAGAATCTGAAACCCAACAAAGAAAAGATTATCGATCAAAACTTACTTTTACTATTGATCCCAAAGATGCAAAGGATTTTGATGATGCTTTGTCCTTTTTTCAATTAGATCAAGATCACTATGAAATAGGTATTCATATTGCAGACGTATCCCATTATGTCAAAGAAGGTTCACTTCTTGATCAAGAGGCATACGATCGAGGAACATCTGTTTATCTTGTAGATAGAGTAGTTCCCATGTTGCCAGAAGTTCTCTCGAACTCGGTTTGTTCACTACGACCAAATGAAGATAAATATACTTTTTCTGCCGTCTTTACCATGAATTCCTCCGGAGTAATACAAGATACATGGTTTGGAAAAACCATCATAACATCCGACTACAGGTTTTCATATGAAGAAGCCCAATATATTTTAGATACAGAATCTACCATAATACCATCAACGGTTTCTCTTACAAATAAAGATTACAAGGTGACCAACTCTTTAAAAAATGCTCTATTATATCTAAATAGCGTAGCTAAGCTATATCGACAAAAAAGAATGAACAATGGAGCAATTTCCTTTGATAAAAAAGAGGTTAAGTTTACTTTAAATGCCAACAATCTGCCGGATACTATTTCATTCAAAACAACTCAAGATGCTAATAAACTTATCGAAGAATTTATGTTATTAGCTAACAAATCAGTTGCCTCTTTCATTGCTGAACAATCACCATCAAAAACGTTCGTTTATAGGGTTCATGATGAACCAGATGATCAAAAATTAATGAACCTAGTACGTGTTATTGGAACTTTTGGATACCAACTAAACCTTACAACCCCTTTGACAACAGCAAAATCCATAAATACACTACTTAAAAAAGTTAAAGGAAAAAAAGAACAAAATCTTATTGATGTACTAACGATACGTAGTATGAGTAAAGCTGTTTATACTACAGATAACATCGGTCATTACGGTCTAGCTTTCGAACATTACACCCATTTTACCTCACCAATACGTCGTTACCCTGATGTTGTTGTTCATCGGTTGCTACAACACTATTTAGATTGTCAAGCGCCACCAAAGGAAACAATTTATAAAACCATGATGTTGCATTGTTCAAACAGAGAACAATTAGCAACCAAAGCCGAAAGAGACTCTATTAAGTTTATGCAAGTTGTTTTTATGTCTAATCATATTGGAAAACAATACAAAGGAGTTATATCAGGTGTTACAGAAAGAGGGATTTATGTTGAAATTAATGAGAATAAATGTGAAGGTATGGCACGTCTTTCAGATATCAGAGGTGATTACTATGTCTATGATGAAAAAAATTATGCTATGATCGGCCAACAAACAAAACAAATATTTCAATTAGGTGATCAAGTCGTCGTAGAAGTAAAATACGCTGATGCCATTAAAAGACACTTAGATTTTTTTATGGTTGGTCATGCTTGATGATATATTTCATTAACTTTGATTAAATACTAATTATGCGCTTTTTTCTTTTATTTATTTGCTTTGTAGCACATTCACAAGACTACACAAAAAATATTGGCTCTTTTGATTCATTAAAAGTTTTAGATGGTTTGAACATTACTCTTATTCCATCAGCTGCTGACTCTATACGCGTAACGGGACATAACGCTGAGTTTTTGACTTCCATTAACAAAAACGGTGTACTAAAACTTCGACTAAAAACAATCAAGAAGTTCAGTGGTTTTCGAACCAATATAGAAATTTTTTTCAGTCAACCACTTGAATCCATTGAAGCTAAGCAAGGGTCCTTCATTTCCTCTACTGCTGTCTTAACACAGTCTAGTATTGAATTACGTGCACTTGAAGGTGCAGAAATATCCCTTACCTTAGAGTCACAAAAGGTAACATCACGATCATCTACAGGTTCAACTATAACACTAGACGGATCAACAGTTACCCATGATGCATTTGTTGGCATCGGGGGAAGTATTGATGCTGAAGACTTATCTACGGAACAAACACATGTTAAATCCAGAACAGGTGGACAAGCCAATGTACAAGCTTCAGAATTATTAGAAGCCTATGCCCACACGGGTGGCCTTATTCGTGTATATGGTACACCCGCAAAAACGGTACAAACACATTTATTAGGAGGTTCTATTACAACATTCACTACTGATGAATGATTTTCTTACCGCAGTTCCTTTAGGCTTACTTCTAGTTTTGTCCACTGGTCCAGTTTTTTTTGTCCTTATCGAAACGAGTCTAACAAAAGGGGTCCGTGCAGCATTTTTTGTTGATTTAGGCGCAGTAACAGCAGATCTTCTTTTTATTTATATTTCTTTTTTAGGCACCCATAAATTGTTAGATAATTTAGAAAGTAATCCATACTGGTTTATATTTGGAGGGATGTTGTTGATATCGTACAGCTTAATTTCTATAATTCACTCTTATATCAGCCGAAATACCATCTCACCTCTCATTCCACCTCCAACAAATTCCTCTAAATGGTTAGGTTTCTTCATCAAAGGGTTCTTTCTTAATATTATTAATATAGGTTCTTTATTTTTTTGGTTAGGGTTGTTTGTTTATTTTGCGCCCAAGCTCGACATGAACAATTTCCGGATTATTCGTTTTTTTTCTTTTATATTGCTTACCTATTTATTTGTGGACCTTATTAAAATATTTTTAGCCAAACAGTTGCAACACAAATTAACCCCAGTTGTAGTTTATAAACTTAAACAAACCGTACATTTTCTAATTTTAATATTTGGTCTATATTTTATAACGCAAGGTTTATTACACGAAGTATAACTAGCAGAAAAACAAGTTGAAGATGAGGCACCGAGCGGATTCGAACCGCTGTACAAGCTTTTGCAGAGCTCTGCCTAGCCACTCGGCCACGGTGCCATATCATGTCAAAAGTAATGCTTTTAGTTTACATATTTTTTTTATTTCTTATCTCCTCAACAGAAACGGCATATACATGCCCACCTATTGGTGGGTTAATTTTCGATACCTGCACACTTGCTTGTTGAACATGCTCTATACCACTAAAGATTCGTTGAAGAATCCGATGAACAACGTTTTCTAACAATTTTGCTGGTATGAGCATTTCATCAACTACAATTTTATGCAGAAGAACATAATCAACAGTATCTTTCAGGTCATCGGTAATAGCAGAATTATTTAAGTTGACTTCCACCCAAACATTAACGATATAATCACTCCCAATTACCGTTTCTTCTTTCATACACCCATGATGTGCATAAACCTTTATCTTTTCTAAACTTATTCGACCCATACTTTAATCAAATATAAAAAAAGTACTTCTATTACCTTTGTGAATTATTACATTTGTATAAAATATTACGAATGTCCGAAAAGACAAATAAGCACTTTATTGAACACCTCATCGATAAAGACCTTGATCAAGGCTTTTCTTTAACTAATTTACGATTCCGTTTCCCCCCCGAACCAAACGGATATTTACACATAGGCCATGTAAAAGCGATATGTATAAATTTTGATTTAGGGAAAACCTATAACGCACCAGTTAACTTACGCTTCGATGACACCAATCCAACAAAAGAAGAACAGCACTTTGTTGATGCTATAAAACGGGATATCTCATGGTTAGGTTATCAATGGGACAAAGAATGTTATGCCTCTGATTATTTTCAAACCCTTTTCGAATGGGCAATCATTCTCATTGAAAAAGGTTTGGCTTATGTAGATTCTCAAGATTCGTTATTAATAGCCGAACAAAAAGGTACACCAACACAAGCAGGTACACTTAGCCCATACCGATCACGTAGTAAAGAAGAAAACAAAGCTCTTTTCTTAGAAATGAAACAAGGCCAACATGGTGAAGGTACACATGTACTTAGAGCTAAAGGGGACATGACTTCTTCAAATATGCTCATGCGTGATCCTATACTGTATCGCATATTATTCACCTCTCATCACCGTACAAAAAAGCAGTGGTGTATCTATCCGATGTATGATTGGACACATGGACAGTCCGATTATATAGAATCAGTATCTCATTCTTTGTGTTCCTTAGAATTTCAACCTCATCGTGATTTATATGATTGGTTTTTAGATCACTTGTACAGTAAGGGAGTACGACCAAAACAACGTGAATTCGCTCGGCTTAATCTCAATTATACAATTACAAGTAAACGCAAGCTTCTACGACTTATTGAACATCAACTTGTACAAGGATGGGACGATCCACGTATGCCTACAATATCAGGTTTACGCAGGAGAGGATATACCCCTCAATCCCTTAGAAAGTTTGCTACAACAGCGGGCGTATCAAAACGCGAAAATATCATTGATGTTTCTCTGCTTGAGTTTTGTGTAAGAGAAGATTTAAATAAGATAGCTCCACGAGTAATGGTGGTACTTAACCCTGTTAAGCTTATCATTACTAATTACCCATCAGATCAAACAGAGGAATTAATAGCAGAAAATAATCCAGAAGATACTAATTCAGGATACCGATCATTACCCTTCACTAAAGTTTTGTACATAGAAAGAGAGGACTTCAAAGAAGAAGCAAACCGTAAGTTTTTTAGACTTACCCTTAATAAGGAAGTACGATTAAAAAACGCATACATAATAAAAGGTGAATCTGTAATAAAAGATAACAATGGAAATATAATTGAAATACATTGTACTTATGATCCTGATAGTAAAAGTGGTAGCGGGTCAATGGCCAGCCAACGTAAAGTAAAAGGCACTCTCCATTGGGTATCCGTCAATCACTCTTTCCCCGTCGAAATTAGAAATTATGACCGGCTATTTCATACCCCAAATCCAGAAGCTGACAAAGAAATAGATTATATCTCTCATATTAATCCCCATTCATTAAATGTTATTGAAGCCTACGCCGAGCCTAGTTTAAAAAAAGCAAAACCCTTGACACATTTTCAATTTCAGCGCCAAGGGTATTATGTAGTAGATTCAGATAGTACAGAAAAAAAGATAGTGTTTAATCGAACGGTTGGTTTACGCGACAATTGGATTAAACAACAATCGTAGTTTACTTAGTTTTTTTCTTTTCTGCCTCTGCTTTTTTCATGGCTTCGCCAATTTGATTACTTGCTGTAAACGAAGCGACCATGTTATTTAACATTTCTGACCCTGCCTGAGGCGAATTGGGTAACAAAATTAAGTTACTATTTGTTTCTTCTCCAATGGATTGCAATGTGTCATAATGTTGTGTGACTACGATTAAAGCAGAAGCTTCTTGCGAATTAATTCCTACTTTGTTTAATACTTCAACTGATTCTTCTAACCCTCTAGCTATTTCTCGCCTTTGATCAGCAATCCCTTGACCCTGTAGCCGTTTCGATTCGGCTTCAGCTTTGGCTTTTTCAACAATTAATATTCTCTGCGCATCCCCTTCATATTGAGCGGCTATTTTCTCTCTCTCAGAAGCATTGATTCTATTCATAGCTTCTTTAACTTGAAGATCAGGATCAATATCGGTCACAAGTGTTTTTATAATATCATAACCATAGTTGATCATAGCATCATTTAGTTCTTCTTTCACAGCGATCGCAATATCATCTTTTCGTTCAAAAACATCATCAAGACGCATCTTAGGTACTTCTGCACGAACAACATCAAACACATACGAAGTAATTTGATCTTGAGGATAGTCTAGTTTGTAAAAAGCATCAAAAACTTTATCCTTTATCACTTTGTATTGTACAGATACTTTCAGCTTAACAAATACGTCATCCTTTGTTTTTGTCTCAACGATTACATCCAATTGTTGTATTTTTAAGCTCAATCTTCCTGATATTCTATCAACAAGAGGTATTTTTATATGAAGACCTGCTTGTCTGATATTTAAAAATCTACCAAAACGTTCCACAATGGCTGCTGTTTGTTGTTTTACAATAAAAACAAAAGCAAGAATTAAAAGTACTCCAAAAAGTAAAATAGGATATATTAAATAGTTCATAAAAAGGTTTTAAAAAAATGAGTTCCTAAATTACAATTTATTTGATTAACTTTATACCAATATTTAACCTTTTTATTGTTTCATCACGACCGATTAGTTTTATAATCTCAAATAAATCAGGACCTTTCATTTCCCCAATTAAAGCTATTCGTAAAGGTCCCATAATCATACCCATTTTTAAACCGTTATCATGAATAAAAGTATTAATTCTTTCTTTTATACTTAGAGTGGAATAAACCTTATCCTCTTCAATCAACAAAATAATCTCCTCTATTAATTTTTTTGTATTTTCTTTCCAAACTTTCTTCTTCGCTTTCTCATCGTATTCGTTAGGACGAATAAAGAAAAATTTACTTTCATCCCAAAGGTCATCTAAAGTGTTCAAACGGTCACGAATGAGATTAATTACATGATTAAGAGCAATAGTCGTTTTTATTTCCTTTCTAATTAACAAGGTTCTTATTTTTTCTTCAAGAAACGATGATTTTAATCGTTGAATATGCTGATGGTTAAACCATATCGCCTTGTTGTAATCAAATTTTGCTCCTCCTTTAACTACATTCTTAAGGTCAAAAGCACTAATTAATTCCGCTAAAGAAAACACTTCCTTATTATTATCAGGGTGCCATCCTAATAAAGCTAAAAAATTCACAACAGCTTCTGACAGAAAACCGTTTTCTTTATAGCCTTTTTGATCTTTCCAAGTTAAAGGGAAGACAGGAAACCCCATCGCATCTCCATCTCTTTTAGATAATTTTCCTTTACCATTAGGTTTTAAAATCAAAGGTAGATGAGCAAACTCTGGAACTTCCCAATTAAAAGCTTCGTAAAGTCTTTTGTGTAATGCTAACGAAGGTAGCCATTCTTCCCCCCTAATGACATGAGTAATATTCATTAGATGATCATCAATGACATTAGCTAAATGATATGTTGGATAACCATCACTTTTAAATATAATTTTATCATCAAGCAAAGCTATATTAATTTCAGATTTCTCCCTTATCATATCCTCAGTAAAAAAGGGTTGGTTTTCTACTGAAGAATGCATGATAAATCGAATCACATACGGAGACTTATTACGTAACTTTGTTTGTACCTCGTGAGCATCTAAACCCAAACTGTTATTTAAACCCATTCGGTTTTGCCAATTATAGACAAAAGATTCTCCTTCTTTTTCTTTTGCTTGTCGTAATATGTTTAATGACTCATTTGTATCAAAAGCATAATAAGCTTTACCCATGGCAACAAGTTTCATTGCATACGATTTATATATATCTAAGCGTTCACTTTGACGATAAGGACCGAAGGCACCATTTTTGTTTGGTCCTTCGTCAATTGATATATTACACCAATCTAAAGCATCCAAAATATACTGTTCAGCATGTTCTAAATAACGGTTACGGTCAGTATCTTCTATTCTTAATAGAAACTCCCCGTTGTTTTGCTTGGCAAATAAATAATTAAATAAAGCGGTTCTTAATCCACCAATATGAAGTGGCCCAGTCGGACTTGGGGCAAAACGCACGCGGACATTTTTTTTCATGTTTTTTTTTACAAAGATATTTCTTCCTATGAAACACCCTAATATTTACCACAAACTTAGTTTAGGAAATATATTTATAATCCCCTTACCTTTGTTTAATGAACGAGATAGATTTTGTTTACAAAACATCATTTGAGATTACAGATCCTATTATGTATAAAAATTGGATATCAAACGCTGCAAATCACCTAGGATATGCTGTTGACGAAATAGTCTATTCATTTATGTCCGACGATCAATTACTAAAATTAAATGTTGAATTTTTACAACATGATACCCTAACAGATATTCTAACGTTCGATTCCACGGTAGGAAAAAACTTACACTTAAACATTGCTGTCTCCGTAAATCGTGTTAAAGAAAACGCGCAACAAAGACAAGTACCATTTGATAATGAACTTCAACGTGTTATGATTCACGGTATATTACACGCATGTGGATATAATGATAATAATACCCTTAATACGAAGCTTATGCGGCAAAAAGAAGACATGCTTATTGAAATGTTCCACGTGGAACCCAAACAAACAGACAATGTTTAATCACTCATACGATGTCATTGTAGTTGGTGCTGGTCATGCCGGCTCTGAAGCCGCTGCTGCAGCCGCGAACTTGGGGAGCAAAACCTTATTAGTAACAATGAATTTACAGAACATCGCCCAAATGTCCTGTAACCCAGCAATGGGTGGAATAGCGAAAGGCCAAATTATACGAGAGATTGATGCCCTTGGAGGATATACAGGTATTGTGTCTGATTTAAGTGCCATACAATTCAAAATGCTCAATAAGTCAAAAGGTCCTGCAATGTGGAGTCCTCGAGTACAATCGGACCGTATGCGTTTTGCAGAAACATGGCGACAGAAACTAGAACAAACACGTCATTTAGATTTTTATCAAGAGATGATCACAGATCTTATCATTGAAGAAGATCAGATTATCGGTATAGAAACATCGTTAGGCCTAAAAATATATACACGCTCCGTAATACTTACAAGTGGTACCTTTCTGAATGGCCTTATTCATATCGGCGAAAAACAATTAGGAGGCGGAAGGGCAGGAGAAAGTGCTTCATTTGGTATCTCCGAGCGTTTAGTGGAGTCCGGTTTTGAATTAGGTAGAATGAAAACTGGAACCCCACCGCGTGTGGATGGACGTTCTTTGAACTTCCAAAAAATGTTGGAACAGCCTGGGGATAACGACCCATCCAAGTTCTCATATTTAGACACTACTCACCCTCTTCAGACGCAGCGTTCATGCCATATGACATATACCAATCCAGTTGTTCATGATTTGCTGCGTAAAGGATTTGACCGTTCCCCTATGTTTAATGGTAGCATAAAAAGTGTCGGACCACGTTATTGTCCGTCTGTAGAAGATAAAATCAATCGTTTTGCCGACAAAGAAAGACATCAAATTTTTGTTGAGCCCGAAGGCTGGAACACTATCGAATATTATGTAAATGGATTTTCTACCTCCCTACCAGAAGACATTCAGTATGCCGCATTAAAAGCAGTTCCTGGGTTTGAACAGGTAAAGTTTTTTCGACCTGGATACGCCATAGAATACGATTATTTTCCTCCCACCCAACTAAAACATAATTTAGAGACTAAATTAATAAAAGGCCTATTTTTTGCTGGTCAAATTAATGGTACAACTGGCTATGAAGAAGCCGCCGCTCAAGGATTAATGGCAGGGATTAATGCTCATTTGAGTATATCCGATCAATCCCCTTTTATTTTAAAACGCAATGAAGCTTATATTGGTGTTCTAATAGATGACCTAATCACAAAAGGTACAGATGAACCTTATCGGATGTTTACCTCACGCGCGGAATATCGGACACTTTTACGGCAGGATAATGCTGATTTTAGATTAACACCATTATCACACTCGCTTGGGTTGGCTTCAAATGATAGAATCAAACGGATGGAACAAAAAAAGAATTACTCAGACAAACTCTATCATTTCTTTACCTCTACAAGCTTATCCCCTAAAGAGGGAAACCCGATACTAGAAAAACACCAATCTTCCCTAATGAAACAATCCATGAAAATGGCTAAAGTGTTATCCCGACCAAAGATTACTATTCAAGATTTTCTTGAATTAAACAATGTTTCCTCTTTTATAACCGAGCACCACATCACTAAAGAAGTATTAGAACAAACAGAGATACAAATTAAATATGCTGGATACATCGAAAAAGAGAAAGCGCAAGCGGATAAGCTTAATCGACTCGAAGGCATTTCAATCCCCCCTTATTTTGACTATACCCAGTTGAAGTCTTTGTCCACGGAAGCCTGTATGAAGCTTTCTAGTATACAGCCTGTTACCTTAGCCCAAGCCACTCGAATTAGCGGAGTTTCACCTAGTGATATCAGTGTGTTATTAGTTTTTATGGGCCGATAGTTCCACGTGGAACGCTATAAATTACGAATGAAAAGAAATAGTCAAGATTTTTTAGTTTCTAAACAGAACTTCGACCTTATCCCTCACACAGAAGTTAAAGGGTTGTTACAAACACACCCATCTCCCAAAACAATGACTCCATACTATGATCATCCCAACTATTTGTCGCATCAGCTGGACACCCATACATTTATGTCCTTTATTTATAACAATGCAAGGAAGTATACCATTCAACGTAAATGGAAGTTTGTCCAAAAGCATTGTGCAAAACAAGGATTGCTTTTAGATTATGGATCAGGTTTAGGGTTGTTTCCTCAACAAGCACCTCAATCTTACACGGGGTTGGCTTTTGAACCTAACCAGTCAGCACGTCGGTTAGGGGAAAAACAACAGGTTAATTATATTGATCATTGGCAAAATAGCAAAGCATATGACGTGATTAGTCTTTGGCACGTACTAGAGCATTTGTCAGACCCTTTTGAGTTTTTAGATAAAGCGTATGTTTCATTAAAGCCAGGAGGACATTTGATTTTAGCGCTCCCTAACTATTTGTCTTACGATGCGCATTATTACGCCCAATATTGGGCGGGCTGGGATGTTCCTCGTCATTTATGGCATTTTTCACCTCCTTCCCTCCAACAGTTAGCCGATGAAAAAGGTTTTTCTTTTGTATCCAAAACACCAATGTGGCTCGATGCCTTTTATGTTTCTTTGCTCTCTGAAAAATACAAACATCATCATTTTGCTTGGCCAAGAGCCTTATATAGGGGGTTATTATCTAATATAAAAGCACTAAAGACAAAAAATTTCTCATCATTGATATATTTGCTCCAGAAACGCCCTTAAAAACCGCTTATACAACAATAGCTTTTGAGTAAGTCGTAACACGCACAAAAACGCTTTAAAAAGCCTTATATCAACCCAAAAGAATAAGCGACATTGATAAAAAAACAAAAAGAGATAAGAAATCCTTATATGTTTTTTTTGTGAATAAGACGAGTTAACTGAATTGATAAGTCTGTAAATATCCCTTGAGCGTACCCATTACGTTCTATGTGGTAGCTAGCAGACTCAAGCGCATCAATAATCAATACAACATTATTTCCGTGAACAAAAGGAGCAAACTTTTCTAATTCAAAATCAGAGCTTGGAGTAAAATGAACAAGATCTTTTACATTATAATTTAACATCAAAGCTTGACGAAAAACGGTTATGGCGTATTCTATAAATTTTTTTTGAGTTTCTCGACCGCTTGCAGAAATGGTTTTACTCCAATCTACGAGCTCCAAAACAGCCCCTTTATTTCCTTTTGCCCTAAAGGCTGTTCGAACCCAAATGACAAACCAGTTTTCAAAAACAGCGTTTTTTTCGTTGTCTTGATTAATTTGTAAAGCGTTGAAAAAATTCCCATTTACCTGGCCAGCAATTTTCTTAGCGTTCACCTCGGAACACCCAAAACGTATAAGGCCCTTTTCTACGGTTTTAGACGCTAAAGCGTGAAGTTGAATTTTTTGACATCTTGATTTAAGAGTGTCAATGATTTGGTCTTCATTTTCGGTGACCAAAAGAATAACCGTTTTGTCTGGCGGTTCCTCTACGAGTTTCAACAGTTTGTTTGATGCTTTATCATTAAGCTTGTCCGCTTGCCAAACAATAACAGCCTTCCATCCACCTTCATAGGCGCGCAAAGCGATTTTTCTGATAATCTCTTGAGCGTCTTTTACTCCGATTAATCCTTGTTTATTTTCAACGCCTAAGTGTTGATACCAAGCAAATAGGGTACCAAAGGGTTTTTCTTTAACAAAAGACCTCCATTCTTTAATATATGCAGAAGAAGACGAGTTAGATTTAACCTTACCTGAGTTCACAACAGGATATATAAAATGTACATCAGGATGAGAAAGATTACGGATTTTCAGCATACAAGATTTTGGGTCATTACTGAAAGTGCAAAGTATTTCTTGGACATAAGCTATAGCAAGCTCTAACGTGCCACATCCCTCGGGCCCCACAAAAAGTTGAGCATGGGGAATTCGTCCCTTTTGAGTTGTGACCAACAAGTTTTTTTTTATGTGATCATGCCCAAGTACTTCAGAAAATAACATAAACAAATATACAAAACGAACGGTGTAGTTAAGCTTTTGTAAAACGTCTTTAATAAAAGGGAGAATATGTACATTTGTCAAAAAATTAACAACTTCTTATGACAACACTTGAGTCACTTTCTTTCGATCGCAAACGTGCTTTAATACGCGTGGATTTTAATGTTCCGTTAAACGAAAAACATGAAGTAACGGACAATACACGAATCTTGGCGGCCAAACCCACAATTGTAAGTGTTTTAGCCCAAGGAGGAAGCTGTGTATTAATGTCACATTTGGGACGTCCCAAAGGAGTTGATCAGACCTTATCTTTATTACACCTAGTTCCAGAGCTTGAAAAAACATTAGGGGTAAAAATAAAATTCTCTTCAACATCCATTGGAGTGCAAGCTGAACAACTATCCTCAAATTTAAAACCAGGAGAAGTTTTGTTATTAGAAAATTTACGATTTCACACAGAAGAAACCGCTGGGGACATTTCATTTGCTGAAGCATTGTCACAACATGGAGACATCTATGTTAACGATGCATTTGGTACAGCACACAGGGCCCACGCATCAACAACTGTTGTAGCGCAGTTTTTTAAAGAAAAAAAATGTTTTGGATCATTATTATCAAAAGAAATTAAGGCCATTGACAAAATAATGCGAAGTGGAGAAAAGCCAGTGTTAGCCATTTTGGGGGGAGCAAAAGTGTCCTCTAAAATTACCATAATAGAAAACATTTTAGATAAGATTGATCACCTTATCATTGGAGGTGGAATGTCTTTCACGTTTGTTAAAGCTCAAGGCGGACAGATAGGAGACTCTATTTGTGAAGACGACAAACAAGAATTGGCTTTATCAATTTTAGGTCAGGCGAAGGCTAAAGGAGTTCAAGTACATATTCCCGTTGATGTGGTTGCTGGAGATAGCTTTTCAAATAAGGCTAATCAAAAGGTATTTCCTATAAACGCTATACCGAACGGTTGGGAAGGAATGGACGCAGGACCAAAATCTTTAGTACATTTTGATCGTATTGTAAACATGTCAAAGACAATTCTTTGGAACGGACCCTTAGGGGTTTTCGAGTTCGAAAATTTCTCTAATGGTACAAAAGCCTTGGGAGCCTCTATCATTTCAAGCACTCGGCAAGGAGCTTTTTCTTTAGTTGGAGGAGGGGATTCAGTAGCTGCAGCAAAACAATTTGGCCTTGAACCTGAGATGAGTTACGTTTCAACTGGCGGAGGAGCTATGCTTGAGAGTCTGGAAGGAAAAACGCTTCCTGGAATAGCAGCAATTATGGAATAGTTTTTGTTAATAGACTTGCGTCATGAAGAATACACTTATTTTATTGTCTTTTTTAGTTTTAAGTTGTCAAAACAAAAAAGAAAAACTTGTGGTTGCATCCAATGGAAACATTAATACAATTTCTGTAGTAATGTCAGATGCTTTGTGGGAAAGCGACCCCGGCAGAGTACTTCGAGATGTGTTCGCTTTTCCAGCCGAGGGATTACCGCAACAAGAGCCACGATTTGATTTAAAACAAATTCCACCTGAAGTGTTTTCAGGTTTTGCTCGATCAAGCAGAAACATTATATGGGCGGGGATTAGTAATCAAACGGTGATCAGAACAGATCAAAATGCATACGCTACGCCACAGATTATGGGGGTGTTTTCTTCAGAATCAAAGGAGGGTCTTGTAGAAATGTTACTTTCCCAATCAGAAAGCCTTATTAAACAAATTAATCAAAATGAAATAAATGAACGACAAAGACGAATTAGAAAGTCAGTGTTTAAAAGAACTGGATTAGAAGATCAATTAGGGATTACGCTTTCAATGCCATCAGCTTACCAAATGGTGAAAAGAGAAGATAATACTGTTTGGTTTCAACGAGAAATACAAAAAGGACATATAAACCTTTTGGTTTATGAATTACCTTTGCAAACGATATTGAATAAATCCGATCCCCTTCAAAGGATTATTACCATAAGGGATTCAGTCGGAAAGGCTTTTGTACCTGGTCGTTTACCCAATACCTATATGATAACAGAGGAAGCATATGAGCCATATTGGTATACAACAGAAATTAATGGAATGAAAGGTATAGAAACGCGAGGTACTTGGGAAGTAAAAAACGATTTTATGGCAGGCCCTTTTCTCAACTACTTATTGATGGATGACAAAAATAAACGTATGATTGTATTAGATGGATTTGTTTTTGCACCTTCTGTGAACAAACGCGATTATATTTTCGAAATAGAAGCGATAATCAAATCATTGAGCCTTAAAGTATAATTATTCTTTATTGGGCTTGTCTTCTTTGGAAGCGTCTTTAAACTCTTTGATTCCGCTACCTAGACCCCGCATTAGTTCAGGAATCTTTCGACCCCCAAAAAGAAGTAGTATAACAACGACAACAAGTACAATCTGCCAGGGACCAAAAGCGTATAAAAGGAAAATAGGGTTCATAATCGTAAATTATACACAAATGTACTAAGAAATTAAAGAATTTCAACACATATAATTTTTCCTTCATTTGAAATCTGTCGTATTTGTTGGTTATATTTGTAGGTATGATTTCCAACAACTCAAAAAAGAAATCTTTCAAAAACCGCTTATTATCAAAATATAGGTTAGTGGTGTTGAATGAGGATACATTTGAAGAACAACTTTCCTACAAACTGAGCAGGCTGAATGTGTTTTTACTGGTAGGTTTTTTGGTAATTTTATTAATGACGTTAACCATTATGGTGATTTCATTTACATCATTTAGAGAGTATATTCCGGGGTATGATTCAACAGAACTTCGAAGACAAGCCATCGAAAACACGTACAGATTGGACTCTTTACAAGCAGAACTTTTAACAAACCAGCGCTTTATTAGCTCTATCTCTCAAGTTTTAAGTGGAGATATGAAACCTAGTTCTTTTCAGTCAGACAGTGTGCAACGTTCTATTCGGTTAGACTTATCAGAAATTAACTTTTCGACAAACACTCAAGATTCAATTCTTCGTGCTGAAGTCGCAAGGGAGGATAAATTTAATCTATTAGAATCGGCAAGCACTAAGGTTAATTTCGTTTTATTTCCTCCAGTAACAGGAACGTTGACCCAACGATATGACGCAAGGATTGAACATTTTGCTGTTGATGTCGTGGTACCAAAAGACACCCCTGTCAAGGCTGTAGCTACAGGAACAGTTATTTTTGCTGATTGGACTACCGAAACAGGTTATGTCGTGATAATTGATCACCCATATAATTTAACATCAGTTTATAAACATAATGAGTCTATTTCAGTAAAGCAAGGAGATAAAGTCTCTTCGGGAGGAGTTATTGCAACCGTAGGTAGCACGGGAATTCTTTCAACAGGGCCACATTTGCACTTCGAGCTTTGGAGTGATGGCTACCCAGTAAATCCGACGGAATTTATAGACTTTGAATAATATGGGACTAAAAACACAAGTTGTAAAATATGTTGCCAGGCGAACTTTCAAAAAAGTAAATCAATGGGCCAACAGTCCTATTGAAACCCAAAATAAAGTCTTTGAAAAACTCATCAAAAAAGCTAAAAAAACCTCTTTCGGCTCAGACCATTCATTCGATAAAATTAAAAACTACACAGACTTTGTAAAGTATGTCCCCGTTCGCGATTATGAGGGATTAAAACCTTACATAGATCGGACAGTATCGGGGGAGTCGAATGTCTTATGGCCAAGGAAGCCGATCTATTTTTCAAAAACTTCTGGAACAACATCTGGGTCAAAATTTATTCCAATCACAAAATCGTCGATGCCTCACCATATACGTTCGGCAAAAGAGGCATTATTGCTTTATATTAATCAATCAGGAGATGCTTCTTTTATTGGTGGAAAAATGATTTTTTTACAAGGCAGTCCAAAACTGAACATTAAAAAAGGGATTGCCATAGGTCGGTTGTCGGGAATCGTTGCACATTATGTTCCTTTTTATTTACGGTACAACCGTTTGCCGTCATGGAAAACAAATAACATCGCTGATTGGGAAGCGAAAGTGGAAGCAATTGTCGACGAAACAATTCACCAAGACATGCGATTGATAAGTGGAATACCTCCATGGGTAAAGATGTATTTCGAACGATTAATTCAAAAATCAAACAAACCAGTTGGAGAACTTTTCCCCAATTTCTCTCTCTTTGTTTATGGTGGGGTCAATTATGAACCCTATCGAAATATGATTCAAAACCTTGTTGGACGCAGGGTTCCGAGTATTGAATTATATCCCGCTTCAGAAGGGTTCTTAGCTTATCAGGACCAACAAAGCGAGAAAGGAATGCTTTTACAACTCAATTCAGATATTTTCTATGAATTTATTGAATCTTCTTCTTTTTTTGAACCAAATCCGACACGAATATCTCTTGAAAAGGTAATAATAGGAATCAATTATGTGCTAATTATTTCAACGAATGCGGGCTTATGGGCTTATAATATTGGAGACACTGTAGAGTTTGTGAGTACAGACCCTTATCGAATCATTGTTACAGGAAGAATTAAACACTTTATTTCTGCTTTTGGAGAGCACGTTATTGGTAAAGAAGTAGAAGAAGCCCTTCAAATAGTAGCTGATCAGATGAGTTTCCAGGTAAGAGAGTTTACGGTGGTTCCACAAGTAACTCCCAAAAAAGGGCTTCCTTATCATGAGTGGTGGATTGAGTTTGAAAAAGCCCCCGAAAAGATGGATAGGTTTTCTAAAAAATTAGATTTGGCAATGTGTCAACAAAACTCATATTACGAGGATTTAATAGTTGGAAAAGTATTACGTTCTTTAGTTGTTCGAAAACTACCTAAGGGAGCAATTGATAGCTATATGAAAAGTTTAGGTAAGTTTGGAGGACAAAATAAACCACCTCGCTTGTCGAACGACAGAAAAATAGCCACCTTTTTAGAAACATTAATTTAATTATCTATGCCATCAAAGCGAAGCCGTGCGCAAGAGTCGTCTAATGCGATCAGCAGGATGTATATTACAATGCGTCACTTATTCAACAGGGGGTTTTATAAACCAATGGGTATTTCTGGATCATCCCTGCGAAAGGCTCTTTTGACACTTAAACCTGAAATTTATGGAAGTATTGCAGAAGAAAAAACAGAAATAAAAGGACTCCACTATATATTTGATCGATTACCTCAAGGAATCGAAGAGTGTACCTCAATAAACTTAACCTCAGATGAAGGGCTAAATACCACGCATTTTGTCACGATTGTTCCAAAAAAACGAAGACGAAACTGCTATAGAGTCGATCCAAATCAAATGGTTATTGAAATAACTCGAGGACGATCAGAAATATATGATATCCTGACCCATTTAACCTTTATGTACTTAGAGGCAGATAAAATATTGAAAAAAAGTATAATTAATACTCATGGAGATCCCTCAAGAAATTGGGTGATGCTTGAACAATATATTCTACAAGACCCTAAAAACCAGCCCAAAGATCTAGAAATAGCGTTAACTTATTTAGCTCCAATCCTTGGAAGGTCTTATGATGAAACACGAGAAGCTCAGCAATTGTTTGAAACAGAAAAAAATCCTAACCGCCTTTTAAAAATCATATATCATTTAGGTAAAAACGCAATTGAGGAGGACAAAGGAGCTCAAAAACGAGACATTAACTTCAGTGTTTCGTTAAGAGAACGTATAGGGCACCATATTCATGGAGAAGCATGGTCGTATCAATTGAAAGAAAAACTGGAAGATAATGGATTATTAGATCGCCCCATTCACATTATATCTTCCAATATGCATAGCGTTATGAATGTATTATATGCTCCAAAGGCACTAGGCAAAAAAAACATTAATTATTCGGAATTTATAAACACAAAAGGACAACATAAACAACAAAAAGTTTTTGAACATGCTCAACAAAACGGTTTAACCTTTATAAAGGACAAGTCGGGGTGTAATGTGGATGTTCAGATAATCGATTGTGATTGCGTGTTGGACACGAATTACGATTTTCAAAAAGGGACTGTGCTAATTGTTTTTGATTATGCTTTTGGCGAGCAAGCCTATGAAATTATGGATGAGCTTTTAAAACCGTATTTCTCTCGGAGTTTGGATGTCCAATCCATATCGGTTATGGGCAAAGCAGGAATTTTAAAGGGTAAAAAAGGAGATATAATGATACCCTCAGCACATGTTTTTGAAGGGAGTTCAGACAATTACCCCTTTGTAAATGACATTACGGTTGAAGATTTATCGAAATTCAGAATAGATGTTTACCAAGGAAGTATGGTCACTGTATTAGGAACATCATTACAAAATAAAGAAATTTTAAATTATTTTTATAATTCGACATGGAATGCTATCGGAATTGAAATGGAAGGGGTTCATTACCAAAAAGCTATTCAGGCGGCAATGTATATTAGGCAAAGTATATCAACGACGACTAAAGTTAGGTATGCATATTATGCTTCAGACAATCCATTGGAGTCTGGAGGGACATTAGCTTCGGGACCACTAGGCGTTGTTGGCGTGGGCCCTACATATGCGATTACTTCTATTTTCCTAGAAAAAATAACTAACTCAAATTAGTTACTACAATTTTTTTATTCAAATTCTTTTTGTTGGATCTTCTGACCTTGGCAAGTACAACATAACAGAAGATCAAATAAGCAAAAAATAAACCAACAACTACTGTAGAATCTAAATTAAAGCTTAACCATGAAAATAGGCTAATAGAAAAAAACAAAAAAGAACACAAAATTAAAGAGGCTAAATGATGGTTTTTGGAAAAACGAAGCACTAAATGATGTAAATGATTATTATCAGCCTCAAAAGGGCTTTTTTTGTTATTTAACCTGTAGAAGAAAATACTGCCAGAATCAATAATGGGGATAATAAACAAAACCAAAGAAGCCAACACAGTCAGTTTTTTACTAGGGAGTAAGTTTTGAATAATAATGCTATCTGTGCCAATCCAGTACAAGGTGAACATGAAAATAACAAACCCTAAAAACAAAGACCCACTATCTCCCATAAAAACCCTTTTATTTTTAGAAAGATTAAACCTAAGAAAAGCGATCATACACCCAGCAATAACAGTAGATAAATACATCAGTACGTGTTCATCTATTACCCAAAATAAAAACGCATAAGAAACCATTATTATAAAAGCCATCCCGGCTCCAAGGCCATCAATTCCATCACAAAGATTAAACGCGTTAATCATAAAAAACCCAACAAAATAGGTAAATGGGTATGCAATGAAGTTTGGTAAGGCATAAATATTAATGAAGCCATTTAAGTTATTGATAAACGTATTATCACCAAATATCACGAGAGTTATGGCAACAAATTGCAAAAAGAGCTTTGTTTTAGCGTCTAATTCGTAGATGTCGTCCCTAATACCAATATAAGTTATAATCGAAGTTGAAGCGATAAAAATTAGAATACGATTAAGATCTTCAAATTGTACAAAAAAGAAAGAGATGCTAACGATGGTAGTGAAAAAAGCAATTCCAGTTAATTTGGGAATGTTTTCGCTATGCAAGTCACGTCCTTTAGGTTTTTTGAAGAGCTTAAATTTTTTCACCACACTTACAATTTGTGGTATTTGTACATACGAAATTAAGAATCCGTATAAAAATAAAAGAACAAATGCCATGGAGGATAAAAATTATTTAAAACAAAAATAACAATTATAATATAGTTAATAAATAATGTTGTTCAATTTTGTGTTGTTATTATTAAATGAACAAGTATATGCTAAATTAACAAAAAAAACAAAGACAAAAATTATATTGAAAGATATTAAACAAACTTCTTTTAGGTGGCAAAAAAAAATATACTTTTGTATAATAAATAATATTATCATTTTAAGACTATTATTAATATTTGTTTTGGGTGCATTTTTGGCACAAAGTCAACAGTTTGGATACAATGTGTTTGACTCATTGTTTTATGTTGTGAGTCAGGACAAAATAGAAAAGAGAGATAGAAGTAATAATATTGTTGGACAAATTAATATTAGCTTGGATTCCACCCTAATTCAAAACAGCAAATTGGTTTTTACTTCTCAAGCGCAATATATTGTTTCTTATCCAGACGATAAAGTATTTAAATCTTCATCAAACTCTTTTTCAAGAATAGACCAATCACGAGTACATAACATGACTCAGGGTAGTGATGTGTTTGTGCACAATGACACCATTTTCAAGTTCGGAGGGTACGGTTATTGGAGTTCACGTAATTTTTTCACCTTCTTTGATGACTCCACCAAAAAGTGGAAATTTTATAAAGTTAATGGTAACTCAATACCCAGGGGGGTTCATAACTTTATATCATCGAAAGATAAACAATCGTACTACTTTTGTTATGGATTAACTCCTGACCCTATGGACGGAGAAACCCTAAATCCAAACTCAAATCTTTGGCGCTTTGATTTTTCTGATCGAAGATGGACAAACTTAGGTGTTGTAAAAGTTCCTGAATACTCTGCCTACATCAACCAACATGGAAATCCGATACATTATGTATTACCCCAGAAATCAAAACAAGAATTAGTAACAATCAATTTTTCTAAAAACGCGGTACAATATTACTCAGGAAACACCTCTATTTTAAGCAACGTGCATCCCCATCAAGGAATAGTAATTGATGACACACTATTTATTGTTCAATCAAATAATATTGTTAAGGAACCTCTAGCGCCGTTGCTACAATCACGAAAAAGCGGAACAACAATGTTTTTAGATGCTCAGTCTATTTTTAACTATATGTTTGTTTTGGCATTGACTGTTTTGGTTGTTTCTGCGTTGGTAGGTCTTTATTTATCTTATATAAGAAAACGAAAACCACATCTCTTGGAAAAGGGGATAAGGTATAATGGGTTTTTATACCCCTTAAATGCGTTGGAGTATAAAATTTTTAAGGAGGTATTAATGCGTAAAAGAATTTCATCGGAACTCTTAATGACCATTGTAGAAGACAAAAAATTAAGTTTTGCACAAAATAATAAATTAAAAAAAGACGCCATAGACAGAATTAATAGCTTAATCTTAACAATGTTGAGTATAGAAAACCTTATTTATGCACAACCCATAGAAGAAGATAAAAGAAAGATTATATATATGATCAAAGAGAATCCAATTCAAATTCTGAAATTATAAATAGATGAACTCCTCCCTACACTGGCACGTCTTATATACAACACCAAGATCAGAATTAAAGGTTCTTGATGGACTTCTTGCTGCAGGCTTTGAAGCATATTGTCCAACCCGCATAGAGCGAAGACAATGGAGTGATCGGGTTAAAAAAATAAAGGTTTGCTTGTTGCCCTCTATGGTTTTGGTGCGAGTGACAAAACAGAATAAAAACGGTGTGTTTAACGTGAGAGGAGTGTTAAGATATATGCACTTCCAAGGTAAGCATGCCAAGGTAAGGCAAGTTGAGGTAGATACACTAAAATTGTTTTTGGAACAAAAACATCATTTAAAACAGTCCCTGCCAAATGTTGGGGATTTAATTGATGTTCCAGTATTAAGAAAAAAAGGAGAACTTCTAAGGATCGAAGGAAATGAGTGTTGGGTATGTCTTCGTCAATTGGGAGTGACTATACGTTTTCGCTTAGCTGCCTAAGCAAAAATGATTTAAAGTAAGAAGATGGTGATTGTGGGTCACCACAGCGAAGCTATGATTGATTTTAAATATATTTGTCATTAATTATGTGTGGAATAGTTGGATATATTGGTTTTAGAGAAGCATACCCGATCATTATCAAAGGGTTAAAAAGATTAGAATACAGGGGCTATGACAGTGCTGGAATAGCATTGTTTGGTAAACAACTGGAGGTTTATAAAAGCAAAGGTAAAGTTACCGATTTGGAAAACCAGATCTCTATATCAAAATCAAACAAAGCAGCATTAGGAATTGGGCACACAAGATGGGCTACGCATGGTGTTCCTAATGATACAAATTCGCATCCTCATATTTCAAACTCAGGAAGATTATCATTGGTGCATAATGGAATTATCGAAAACTATGAAACGTTAAAAAATATTTTAACTGAAAACGGTTTCACTTTTCAATCAGACACTGACACCGAAGTATTGGTTAACCTAATAGAACACATTCAAAAAACTCAGGGACTAAAAACAGGGAAAGCTGTTCAAATAGCGCTCTCACAAGTAGTAGGTGCTTACGCGATTGCTGTTTTTGATAAGGATCACCCAGAGGAAATTGTTGTTGCTAAACTTGGAAGCCCATTAGCCATTGGAATTGGCAAAGAAGAATATTTTATTGCTTCCGATGCCTCCCCCTTTATTGAATACACCAATAGAACGATTTATTTGGAAGACAACGAAATGGCAGTAATTAGCCGTCAAAAAGGGTTCAAAATGTATTCGATAAACACGAATAAACCTTTGACCCCTAACGTTCAACAACTTCAGCTGAGCTTAGAAAAAATTGAAAAAGCTGGTTTTGATCACTTTATGCTCAAAGAAATTTATGAGCAACCTCGTGCTATAAAAGATACTTTTAGAGGACGCTTACTCTCAGATAAACAACAAATTAAGCTTTCGGGAGTCGAAGAGAACCTTACTCGGTTTGAACAAGCCTCAAGAATCATTATTGTTGCTTGTGGTACCTCTTGGCATGCTGGTTTAGTAGCCGAATATCTTTTTGAAGATGCCGCCCGAATTCCTACGGAAGTGGAATACGCCTCTGAATTTCGTTATCGAAACCCGATCATATATCCCACAGATGTAGTAGTTGCTATTTCACAATCAGGAGAAACGGCTGACACATTGGCGGCAATTAAGTTAGCCAAAGAAAAAGGAGCTTTTGTGTTTGGTGTTTGTAATGTAGTTGGCTCTTCGATTGCCCGTGAAGCACACTCAGGAGCGTATACGCATGCAGGCCCTGAGATTGGAGTGGCATCAACCAAGGCGTTTACCACACAGATCACAATCTTGGTGATGATTGCATTGCGTTTAGGCCAAATGAAAAACACCGTCGATTCAAATGATTTTAAACGAGTAACTTCACAGATTATAGCGTTACCAAGCCTAATAGAAAAGGTGTTAGAGTGTAACAATAAAATAAAAAAAATAGCTTTACAATATAAAGATGCACCGAATTTTTTGTATTTGGGACGCGGGTACAACTTCCCAGCGGCTTTAGAAGGGGCGTTAAAGCTCAAGGAAATTTCTTATATACATGCTGAAGGTTATCCAGCAGCTGAAATGAAACACGGACCCATTGCGCTTATTGATAAACAAATGCCAGTCGTTGTGGTAGCCACAAACAAAGGCCATTATGAAAAAATAGTTAGTAATATTCAAGAGATTAAATCACGTGAGGGAAAGATCATTTCTGTGGTCACCGAAGGCGATATAAGCGTGAAGATTTTGTCAGACTATGTAATCGAAATCCCAGAAGTTACAGAATCTTTGGTACCCATATTAGCCTCTATTCCCTTGCAGTTATTGTCATACCACATTGCGCTAATGCGAGGTTGCAATGTGGATCAACCTAGAAATCTTGCCAAGTCAGTTACCGTTGAATAAAATGAAAAAGAAAGCAATTATAGTATCTGGTTACTTCAACCCTATTCACAAAGGACATTTGGAGTACTTTCACAATGCCAGAGCCAATGGCGATCTGCTGATCGTCATTGTTAATTCTGACCACCAACGTGCATTAAAACAGTCTAAAGAATTTCAGGATGAGGAAGAGCGCTTATTAATTGTTGGTAATATACGAGTTGTTGATCACGTCGTTCTATCGATTGATCAAGACAGAACAGTTTGTCAGACAATTCGTAAAATTGCTCATGAGTACGCCGATCAATACGAGCTGTATTTTGCTAACGGAGGAGACCAAAATAATGACACGATTCCTGAACGCCCTGTTTGTGATGAGTTAGGAATACAACTTTTGGATGGTCTAGGGGATAAAATACAATCTTCAAGTTGGTTATTAATAAAATAACATCAAAAAACGATTACCAAACATGACCTACGAAAAGCAATATGTTTAGTAAATTATGAAAACGAAAAAAAAAATACTTGTAACGGGAGCTGCAGGTTTTATAGGATTTCACCTTTGCTCAACCCTTTTAAAATTAGGACACACGGTAGTAGGCTTAGATAATATCAATGATTACTATGACGTTAATTTAAAGTATGCACGGCTTAATGTATTAGGGATAATCAAAAAAGAGGCTGAAGTTTTCAACGTTTTGAATGAAAGTGTTATTCACGGTACCAAAATGACATTCGTAAGAATGCACTTGGAGGATCCAGAAGCATTACCAACACTCTTTAGCGATCAGCGTTTTGATATGGTGTGTAACTTAGCGGCTCAAGCAGGTGTTCGTTACTCTTTGGAAAACCCAACAGCATATGTGGAATCAAACATAAATGGGTTTATAAATGTTTTAGAAGCTTGCAGGCACAATAATATTAAACGGTTGGTTTATGCAAGTAGCTCTAGTGTGTATGGAAATAGCAATGATGTTCCATTTAAGGAAACCGCCAATGTTGACCGTCCGATAAGCTTATATGCTGCTTCCAAAAAATCCAATGAGCTCATGGCTTACACTTATAGTCATTTGTATGATATCGAAATGATAGGATTACGTTTTTTTACAGTTTATGGTCCTTGGGGGCGCCCTGATATGGCCATGTTTTTGTTTACAGATGCTATATTGAATAACAAACCCATTAATGTTTTCAATGGAGGGGATTTATCAAGAGACTTCACCTATATTGATGACATTATAACTGGTGTAATAAACACCTTGTTGGCTGATTATAATGAAAATAAACGATATAAGTTATATAATATAGGCAATAGCCAACCTGTGGGGCTATTACGCTTTATTGAAGCATTAGAAAAAGAATTAGGGATAACAGCTCAAAAAAAAATGCTATCCATGCAAGCAGGAGACGTCAATCAAACTTGGGCAGATGTTGACCAACTCAAACAAGATTTTGATTATCAGCCGAAGACCTCTGTAGAAAAAGGGATTAAAGAATTTGTAAGTTGGTATAGGGGGTATTTTTTTGATGAAAAATAGAAAAATAAAAGTATCAAGAAGACACCTTGCCAAAACCATTACCTGGCGTTGTGTAGGAACTTTGGACACCATATTATTGGCATATATTATTTCAGGTGATATTAGTAGTGGATTTCAGATAGGTTTAGTTGAAATATTTTCTAAAATGTTGTTGTATTATTTTCATGAACGTGTGTGGTTCAACACAAAAGCCATATCTACTAAGTGGCGACATCTTTATAAAACCCTTATTTGGAGAGCATTAGGCACCTTAGATACGATTATAATTTCTTGGTTAATCACTGGCGATGGTTCTATAGGGCTTCAAATAGGGTTAGCCGAAACAATCACTAAAATGGTATTGTACTACGGACACGAAAAACTTTGGTACAGGATTAACTTTGGTTTGGACAAAAGAAAAAAAACGATAATAAAATATTTTGGATGAGTACAAACACGTACTTTCAAGAATACGAAATTAACGTCGCTAAAAGAGAAAAACAAAATGGACATAAGTCCATGCTCGTTTGGTATACGGGACTATCAGGCTCCGGAAAATCAACTTTATCCAATGTTGTTGAATCAGAGCTGTTTTCAAAAGGAATAAGGACCTACACCTTGGATGGAGACAATATTAGAAAGGGAATTAACAAGAACCTTGGTTTTTCTAGAGAGGATAGATTAGAGAATCTACGACGGATTTCTGAAATAGCAAAACTTATGCTAGACACAGGTTTAGTGGTCAATGCGGCTTTTATTTCGCCGCTTATTTCCGACCGAGAATTAGTTCGTCATATTGTTGGTCATGACCGATTCATTGAAGTTTTTGTTTCCACTCCTTTAGAGGAGTGTGAAAAACGTGATGTGAAAGGGTTGTATAAAAAGGCACGCCGTGGTGAAATTGATAATTTTACAGGAATTTCGGCGCCATATGAGCCTCCAACCGATCCACAAGTAGAAATAAATACTACGGAAAAAGAAATTAAAGAATGCGCAAGAACTATTATAAATTATATAGAAATAAAAATACAATTAAATGACTAACTATAGATTGAGCCATCTGAGAGAACTGGAATCGGAGTCCATATTTGTTATTCGCGAAATAGCCGCCCAATTCGAAAATCCAGTATTACTCTTCTCTGGAGGGAAAGATTCTATTTTATTAACACATTTGGCCAAAAAGGCCTTTTATCCAGCCAAAATTCCTTTTCCTCTCGTTCATATTGATACGGGTCATAATTTTCCAGAGACAATCGAATTTCGGGATGCCTTAGTCGAAAAACTGGGAGTCCAACTTATTGTTGGCTCTGTACAAGAAGCGATTGACAAAGGCCGAGCAAAAGAGGAAACAGGAGCAGATGCTTCAAGAAACGCCTTACAAATAGTGTCTCTTTTAGACACGCTTGAAGATCATAAGGTGGATGCTGCCATGGGAGGTGCGCGACGAGATGAAGAAAAAGCGCGTGCCAAAGAACGTTTTTTTTCTCACCGTGATGAATTTGGTCAGTGGGATCCAAAAAACCAACGACCTGAATTGTGGAACTTATTCAATGGACGTAAAAATTTTGGTGAACACTTCAGAGTATTTCCAATATCTAACTGGACAGAAATGGATGTATGGGAGTACATTAAAATGGAAAACATTGAGTTACCGATGCTTTACTTTTCACACCAAAGAGATTGTGTGGTTAGAGATGGAGTTATTTTGGCAGACTCTCAATTTATCAAATTAAAAGAGGGGGAAAAAGTGGTCAACATGACCATTCGATATCGTACGTGCGGGGATATGCCTATTACAGGAGCTGTAGAGTCTGAGGCTGATAACTTAGAGAAAATCATAGATGAAATCGCGACTACTCGTACCACAGAAAGAGGAGGTCGTGCTGACGATAAACGTGCTGAAACAGCGATGGAAGATCGAAAAAAACAAGGGTATTTTTAACAAAAAAAGTAGTTTTATAATGAATCAAAATATTGAAATCCTTCGCTTTACAACAGCCGGAAGCGTGGATGATGGAAAAAGTACATTAATAGGTCGACTCTTATATGATAGTAAATCTATTTTCCAAGATCAACTGGAAGCGGTAGAAGAGTCCAGTAAAAATAAGGGAACAGATTATTTAGACCTATCCCTTTTGACAGATGGTTTAAAATCAGAAAGAGAACAAGGAATTACGATCGATGTAGCGTATCGTTATTTTGCTACCCCTAAACGGAAATTTATCATTGCTGACACTCCTGGGCATATTCAGTATACTCGGAATATGGTTACAGGTGCATCTACTGCCAACTTGGCCATCATTTTGATTGATGCACGAAAAGGAATGTTAGAGCAAACCCACCGCCATGCTTTTATCGCCTCATTACTCAGGATTCCACATGCCATCGTGTGTATTAACAAAATGGATTTGGTGGATTACCAACAGGAAGTTTACGACCAAATTGTTTCTGATTTTAAAACGTTTTCTTCAAAGCTTGAAATTAAAGACATACAATTTGTCCCGATTTCTGCTTTGGTAGGTGACAATGTGGTTAATCGTTCTGATAATATGCATTGGTATGAAGGAAGTACATTGATGTATCACTTGGAAACCGTCCATATTTCAAGTGATTACAATCATGTCGATTGTCGTTTTCCGATCCAATCTGTCATTCGACCCCACACCATAGAACACCAAGATTATAGAGGCTTTGCAGGCCGGATTGATGGAGGGGTGTTTAAGCCAGGAGATAAAGTGAAGTCGTTACCTTCAGGGTTTGTATCAACGATTAAGTCCATTGAGTTAAATGGCAAATCTATCTCAGAAGCTTTCGCTCCCATGTCGGTGACGATGACGTTAGAGGATGAAATAGACAATAGCAGAGGTGACATGATTGTGCGCGAAAACAATGTACCTGAAACTGGACAAGATTTAGAGGTGTTAATTAATTGGATGAGCACTACCCCTTTAAAGTCAAGAACAAAAGTAATTGTTAAGCATACGACTAACGAATGCTTAGGCATGGTAAAAGCGTTGAAGTATAAAGTAGATATCAACACGCTTCATCGAATTGAAGGAATTGAACAAATTGAAATGAACGATATTGCTCGAATTTCTGTTCGAACTTCAAAGCCTGTTTTTTATGATTCGTATAAGAAAAATAGACAAACAGGAAGTTTAATTATTATTGATGAACAAACTAATGAGACCATTGGCGCTGGAATGATTATATGACAAATAAAGAACTACTAATTACAGCGATTACTGCGGCTTTAGAAGCTGGTAAAACCATCTTAGAAATTTACCACTCTGGAGATTTTGACGTAGAAATTAAAGGGGATAACTCCCCTTTGACAAAAGCTGATAAAGCTTCCCACGAAGTGATCATGTCTTATTTAATAAAGTCTGAAATCCCTGTGCTTTCTGAGGAAGGTAAATCTATTGCTTATGAAGAACGAAAGAACTGGAACCAACTTTGGATTGTTGACCCCATTGATGGAACCAAAGAGTTTATAAAACGTAATGGCGAATTTACAGTTAATATTGCTTTAATTGAAAACCAAAAACCAATTGTAGGAGTCGTTTTAGTACCAGCTTTGGGAGAACTTTATTTTTCCACCCAAGAGGATGGAGCATTTAAGGGTATGGTAGACTTTAAAAAGGTTGATATAAATTCCCTAATCCAACAAGGGGTTAAGTTGCCTTTGGAACGAGAAGACAAAACGTTTACCTTGGTAGCAAGCCGATCGCATATGTCACCCGAAACAGAATCGTATGTTGCAGAAATGAAAAGAGAACACGGCAAGATAAACATGATTTCTAAAGGAAGTTCGTTAAAACTTTGTATGGTGGCAGAAGGTCAAGCGGATTGTTATCCACGTTTCGCCCCAACGATGGAGTGGGATACAGCAGCAGGACAAGCCATATGTGAACACGCAGGTTATGAGGTGATTGATTGGAAAACACAAGCCCCCATGCTTTACAATCGAAAAGAATTATTAAATAATTGGTTTTTAGTTAAATGAAAAAAAAAGTCTTAATTACTGGGGGTGCAGGGTTTATAGGTTCCCATGTGGTGAGAAGGTTTGTTAATCGCTACTCGGAGTATGAAATTTTTAATTTGGATGCATTAACTTATGCTGGAAATCTTGAAAATTTGCAAGATGTTGAAAAAGCAAAAAATTACACTTTTGTTAAAGGGGATATTACGGATGAAAAATTCATAAACACCCTTTTTGAGATACATCAATTTGAAGGGGTTATTCATCTGGCTGCAGAGTCTCATGTAGATCGTTCTATAACCGACCCATTGGCTTTTGCAAAAACCAATATATTAGGCACTATGATTTTATTAAATGCGTTTAAAAAATTGTGGAACAATGATTGGGAAGGCAAGCGCTTTTATCATGTGAGCACCGATGAAGTATACGGGTCTTTAGGAGATACAGGATTGTTTAAAGAAACAACGTCTTATGACCCCAACTCACCGTATTCGGCATCTAAGGCGAGTTCGGACCATTTTGTTAGAGCTTACGGCGAAACATATGGCATGCCCTACGTCATCTCCAATTGCTCTAACAATTATGGACAAAATCATTTCCCAGAAAAACTAATTCCGCTGTTTATTAATAATATTATAAACAACAAACCCTTGCCAGTTTATGGCGATGGTAATTACACCAGAGATTGGCTGTATGTGTTAGACCATGCTATTGCTATTGATTTGGTGTTTCATAAAGGGGCAAATCATGAAACATACAATATTGGAGGGTTTAATGAGTGGAAAAATATAGACTTAGTAAAAACGCTGTGTGCACAAATGGACGAAAAATTAGGCCGTGAAAAGGGGGCTAGTGAAAAATTAATCACCTATGTCAAAGACCGTCCTGGTCATGACTTGAGATACGCCATAGATGCTTCTAAAATCAATAAGGAATTGGGCTGGACTCCAAGTGTTACTTTTGAGGAAGGCTTATCCATAACCATTGACTGGTATTTGAAAAACACGGAGTGGCTAAACAATGTAACTACTGGGACCTACGAAAACTACTATAAAAAACAATACCAATGAAAGGAATCGTCTTAGCAGGGGGATCGGGAACAAGACTCTACCCCATTACAAAAGGAGTATCAAAACAATTGCTTCCGATTTATGACAAGCCGATGATTTATTATCCCATATCGGTACTGATGTTATCGGGAATTAAAGAAATACTTATTATATCAACGCCACATGATCTTCCTAATTTTCAAAAATTATTAGGAGACGGTTCTGATATAGGAGTTTCTTTTACATATGTGGAACAACCAAGTCCTGATGGGCTGGCCCAAGCCTTTATTTTGGGCGAAGCATTTATTGGGAATGATGATGTTTGCTTGGTTTTAGGAGATAATATTTTTTATGGTCATGGCATGACCAAACTTATCCACGCGGCAAAAAACAATGTTAAAAATCATGGTATGGCTACCGTTTTTGGGTATTATGTAAGTGATCCAGAACGATATGGGGTGGCAGAGTTTGATGCAGACGGAAATGTTACTTCAATAGAAGAAAAACCTTCAGTACCAAAATCAAATTACGCGGTAGTGGGCTTGTATTATTACACCAATGAGGTAGTTGAAATTGCCAAAAGCATTACCCCCTCTGATAGAGGTGAATTGGAAATTACAAGTGTGAATGAAGAATATTTAAAGCGGAAATCCTTGAAAGTTGAGCTAATGGGCAGAGGTTATGCTTGGCTGGACACGGGAACTCACGACTCACTTACCGAAGCCAGTAACTTTATTCAAACGATAGAAAAAAGACAAGGATTAAAAGTCGCTTGCTTAGAAGAAATAGCCTATGAACAGGGTTTTATCACTAAAGAAAAAGTGCTTAGTCTGGCAGAAAAGCTAAAAAAAACAGGTTATGGCCAGTATTTAATTAAACGGGTTTAGCTATGAAGATTGTAACAACGACGATACAAGATTTAGTGATTATTCAACCAGATGTTTTTCAGGACGTTAGGGGATATTTTATGGAATCCTACAAACAGTTGTGGTTTCAAGAAAATTTTCCTGAAATCCATTTTATACAAGACAATGAATCCAAATCAGAGTATGGGGTTTTAAGAGGGCTTCACTTTCAACACCCTCCATACGCTCAAGCCAAATTAGTGCGCGTCATTGAAGGAAAAGTGTTAGATGTTGCGGTTGATTTACGCCAAAACTCCCCAACCTTTGGAAAGCATGAGTCTGTTGTGCTTAGTGCAGAAAATAAAACACAGTTTTTAGTCCCTCGAGGATTTGCACATGGTTTTTTGGTGTTAAGTGATACAGCTATTTTTTCCTACAAGGTAGATAATGTTTATGCACCCAAACATGATGCGGGTTTGTTGTGGAATGATCCCTCATTAGGAATAGACTGGGGTGTCCCTGAAAAAGACATTAAACTATCGGCCAAAGATGCTGATCAACCAAAGCTGAACGAACTCAATAATATATTTTTATGAATGTACTCGTAACAGGTTCTAAGGGTCAACTCGGATCAGAAATAAAGGAATTAGCTTCAAATTATCCTGTATTAAAATTTATCTTCACTGATGTTGTAGAATTAGACATATCAAGAGCAGACTTGGTC
The DNA here is from genome assembly GCA_965659665.1 of Flavobacteriaceae bacterium. Classification (GTDB taxonomy): domain Bacteria; phylum Bacteroidota; class Bacteroidia; order Flavobacteriales; family Flavobacteriaceae; genus CBFHWU01. The sequence continues at coordinate 10,757 of CBFHWU010000024.1, read as the reverse complement.
AACACTTTTTTTAAAACACACCAGATTGATTTGGTTATTAATTGTGCGGCTTACACTGCTGTGGACAAGGCAGAAGATGAACCAGAGCTAGCAGACCTTATCAACAACGTTGCCGTTAAAAATTTGGTTGAGGCTTGTCAAATATATCAAGCAAAAATCATTCATATATCCACGGATTACGTTTTTGATGGACACAATTATAAACCCTATCAAGAAACGGACAAGGTAAACCCAAAGAGTATGTATGGAATAACCAAACTTCGGGGAGAGCAACAGCTTTTAAACTCACAAGTGAAAGGAGTTATTATTAGGACTTCCTGGGTATACTCAACTTTTGGGAACAATTTTGTAAAAACAATGATTCGCTTGGGTCAAGAACGTGAAAGTTTACATGTGGTTAGTGATCAAATAGGAACACCAACGTATGCAAGGGATTTGGCAAAAGCTTGTTTAGACATGGCCAGTCAAGAACAAAAATGGCCTTTGCGTTCAGAAATTTATCACTTCTCAAACGAAGGAACGTGCAGCTGGTATGATTTTGCAGTAGCGATAATGGAGGTTAATAAAATAAAATGTCATGTAATGCCCATTGAAACAAAAGATTATCCGACCAAAGCTGAAAGACCATTTTACTCTATTTTGAATAAGGCAAAAATTAAAAACAACTATAAATTAAAAATTTCTCATTGGCAATTCGCCTTGCAAGAGTTTACAAATCATTAGAGTCAAAAAAATAAAAACTAAATGAAAAAACTGCTAAAATTAAATCTGCCGACTTTTGTGTTTTATTATAGGGAAATAGGCTCTAGTCTTTTTTTATGTGTTATTATTAATATTGTAGTAGGTGTTTTGGACGGCTTTGGCTTAATGATGTTCATCCCTTTGCTCGAAACCATTAGTAACCCAAGTGATGTTAGTAGTACAAACCCAATTTCAAAAGCAGTAGAATCTCTTGGATTAAATTTAACGTTAGCTAATGCATTGATTGTTTTAGTTGTTTTATTTTCTATTAAAGGATTAATAAAGTATTTCTCTGATGTTTTTCAGGTGAAAATTTATCAACTTTTTATTAGTACACTACGAATAAAACTAATTCAAAGATTTAATAAAATTAGTTTTAAATTTTATTCTTCGGCTGATGTGGGTAAAATACAAAACAGCTTTACAGGAGAAATCGGAAATGTCATGACCTCTTGTAGCTCTTTTTTAAAGGTTATTGAGGCATCAGTACTTGTATTAACCTATGTCTCACTTGCTTTTTTTACTAACCCTAAGTTTACTCTGCTAGTCATCTTAGCTAGTGCTTCAACAAACTTTATCTATAAAATATTGAATGATAGGGTAAAAAAGGAATCCAGAATTTTAGTAAAAAAGAAGCACTTTTTTCAAGGTTTACTTATTCAATACGTAAACTTATTTAAGTATCTGAAAGCATCAGGAAAAATCAACACTTATTCAGACAAGCTTGAACGATCGACAGTAACCATTGAAAAAACAAATGTAGTAATGGGAAAATTAAAAGCAATGTTAAACTCTATCAGAGAGCCATTAATGATTTTAATCTTGTCAATAGTAATTTTTGTCCAAGTTTTTGTTTTAAAAGGGTCTTTAGAGTTGATTTTAGTATCAATTTTGTTTTTTTATCGAGCACTACAATCACTACTTATGATGCAAAATCAGCTGAACAACTTTTATGCTCAGCAAGGATCCTTAGATAACCTTAAAGATTTTCAAAAAGAACTCGATAAAAATAAAAGACATAATGGGGAAATTCTTTTCAGTGGGTTTCAAGAAAAGATTCAACTTAAATCAGTGTTTTTTAATTACGGAGAGGTAAATATCTTACGGGACATAAACTTTTCTATACATAAAAACGAGACAATAGCCTTAGTTGGCGAAAGCGGTAGTGGAAAATCAACATTAATTAATATACTCTCTGGTTTACTTCCAATTGATAAAGGAGACATTTTAATTGACGGACAAGCTTTCGACACGTTAAATATCTCTTCATTGCAGCAATTTATTGGTTACATTACGCAGGAAACCATTGTTTTTGACGACACGATTTACAATAATATAACCTTTTGGGATAAAAAAACTCCTGAAAATCTTAAAAGATTTTATGAATCTTTAGAAGCGGCAGCTTTACTTGAGATCGTGGCTAAATATGATAGTAAGGAAGAAACTAGATTGGGCAACAACGGAATTTCTCTCAGTGGTGGTCAAAGGCAACGAATTTCCATTGCTAGGGAGTTGTATAAAAACCCACAAATATTGTTTATGGACGAGGCGACCTCTTCGTTAGATTCAGAATCTGAAAACCATATTCAACAAAGCACAGAAAAGCTAAAAGGAAATATAACATTAATTATAGCAGCGCACCGTTTGTCAACTATAAGAAATGCAGACAAAGTGATTTTTATGCAAAAAGGAGAAATAAAATCAATAGGAACTTTTTCAGAATTAATTGAAATAGAGCCGAGTTTTAAAAAGGCAGTTGAATTACAAAGTTTACAAAGCTAAACGAACCATATAATTACCACAAAAGTATGGGAATTGTTTTCTATTAATGCTTATCTTTTACTGGTGGAGCCATTAAAAATATTGTCTCAACGATACCAAATTAGATTTAAATTAGTTGGGGCTTGTGCCGTAGAAAACCTGTACACTGCTTTTGGTAAAATTGAAAATCTTAAAAGATTTTATGAATCTCTAGAAAACGCAGCTTTACTTGAGATCGTGGCTAAATATGATAATAAGGAAGAAACTAGATTGGGCAACAACGGAATTTCTCTCAGTGGTGGTCAAAGGCAACGAATTTCCATTGCTAGGGAGTTGTGTAAAAACTCGCAAATATTATTTATGGACGAAGCAACATCCTCTCTAGACTCTGAAACAGAATTGATTATTCATAAGAACATTTCTAATTTAAAAGGACATAAAACCATTATAATCGTGGCGCATCGGCTTGCTACCATTAAACATGCGGATAAAATTGTTTTGTTTTCTAATGGCAGAATAAAAAAAATAGGGGATTTTAAAACACTCTCTGAAAATGATCCGTGTTTTAAAAAAATTGTTAAAAATCAAATACTTTAGATTTTATTAATTTATAATTTTTTATTTAATGATCTCACACAAACACAAATGTATATTTATCCACATACCTAAATGTGCGGGAACAAGTATAGAAACAGCTTTTGGTATTTATCCTCGTGATATATCTACAAAACAAAATTCCATGTTATTTGGTTGGGATAATAAAAATAAAATTTATTTACAACATGCAACACCACAACAACTATTAGATTATAAAATTATTAGCAAGGAAATATGGGATTCCTATTACAAATTCATTGTAATAAGGAACCCATGGCAAAGAGCTGTTTCTAGCTACAATTGGATCTATTATAAGGCGGGATATGGAGATAATTTTTATAATTACCTTAATAAGAAAGGCGAGTTTTTTAGTGTACTGAACGATAGGTCAAACGATAGTTTTAGGGGTGATCATTTAACTCCACAAAAAGATTATTTATATTTAGACTCAAAGAAAATTAAATATGATACTGTGATTGATTTCGAAGATATTGATTCAGGCTTAAAAAAAGTAATTAAAGATTTAAATCTAAATTCAGATGCTTTTAAAAGCAAAAAAAATGTAAGTCATAAAAAAGTAATATTTTCTTATCATTTCAATAATAAAAATAGAAGATTATTTGATCTTCTTTATGAAGATGATATTTAACTTTTAAATTATAAAAATGATAATAAATATAATTTTATAAAAGCACAATGGTTTTTCTTGAAGACTAAAATAAAAAAAAATATAAAAGGAAAAATCACCAAATTCAAAAAATAAATACGAGTTAACGATTCTGATAGAATTGAAAAGGTTAAATAAAAATAGAGGTTGAATAACTTTTGGATCATAAGTGTGATTTCCCATTGTATTTTATCATTCTGGATACATCTAATGACAAACGATATTATCTTGCATCACATTCAAAAAAATGTTTACATAGGAAACGGAGGTGTTTACGGAAAACTTTTGCTTCCCAAAATTTAAAAAAATTGTGTTAATCATTATTGTTCAATAAACAAGTCACTTATGAAATTAAAAATTATTAAAAAAAGACCATACGACTAAAATAATTAAATATATGGATTCTGAATATCAAACTAAGCGAGGAGATTATATTTCAGCGATCAAAAATTATTTAGATGTTTTTGACATCAAACAGCTTTTAGTATGTTTTTATGATGCGATAATTGAAACTCCAAAATTATTATTTGAAGAAATCATTAAACATATATGTGGTGATAAATCTATATGTATCGACCATACGGATTTTAAAAAAAAGGTAAATGTTTCTAAAAAAAAATAGACTGCCCAGATTAAATTTATACATATTTAAAAAACAAGTATAAAACTCAAATGAAAGAACTCTCAGAATCTTATGGCGGTTATTTTACTAAATGGTATGAGGATACCTATAACGAAAGATCTGAAAATCAAAATAAATCACTTACACCAACAATATATATACCCTAGAGACCGCTACTTAGAGAATTATAAAATCAAATAAAAACCCTCAAAATGATTAGTCACAAACACAAATGTATTTTTATCCATATTACTAAATGCGCTGGTTCTTCTATTGAAAGTGCATTTGGAATTAATTTGCGTGATTCAAACGGACAAACTTCTAAACTATTTGGATGGGATTGGAATAATAAATTAAACCTTCAATATGCTACACCGCAAGAATTATTAGATAATAATCTTATTACTCGGGAGCAATTTGATTCTTATTATAAGTTTATTATTATTAGAAACCCTTGGGGAAGAATGGTCTCAAGTTATAATTATATTTTAAGTGATCATGTAAAGTTTAAAGATACTTTTTATAACTTCTTAGGTAAGCGTGGCAAATTTACTAAAAGAATGAATGATTCTTCAAAAAGAGGTTTTTTGGGAAATCATTTAACACCACAGAAAGAATATTTTTTTCTAGACAGTGTAAAGATTAAATATGATTTGGTTATTGATTTTGAGAACATTGATCATGGCTTTAAATCTTTGATAAATGATTTAAAATTACCCTCCGACTTTTTTGATGTAAAGCAAAATGTTGGTAAACAAAAAAAACACTATTCATATTATTTTAATAAGCGTAACAAAGATTTATTTAAAAATATCTTCAAAGAAGATATTGATTATTTAAACTATGAATTTGAAAATAAGGCAAATGGCTTTCAAGTGTGGTTTTTTTTAAATTCACTAAAAATATCTGCTTTAAAAACAAAATTAAAATCAAAATTTAAAACAAAATTTAAAACAAAACTTAAAAAAAAACTTAATGGAAAGTATTACAATTTTTTTGTCCATCCCCGAATAAAAAAAATCATACGAAATAACCAAAAATCTTCCAACCCCAAGAAAATTGAAAAAAGTAACGTTCCTGTTTACTACATAAATCTTGATAAATCAATTGAAAGAAAAAAACGAATTTTACACGAACTCAGTTTAAATTTCTCTAATTACAACAGAATTAGTGCGGTAGACGGAAGACTGCTCAAACCTGATTACTATAAGAATAAAACCGATTTATTTCAATTTGATTTGTCGGATTTCGTCGAAGCAACTCCCGGGGAAATTGGTTGTACATTATCTCATATGAAGGCAATAAGAAAAATCCATGAGGATGGATGTGAGTTCGCATTGGTATTAGAAGATGACGCTGGCTTAAAATATAGGAACCTATGGGGTTTAACAATTAATGAAATTATTAAAAATGCTCCTAAAGACTTTGAAGCTTTGAAATTACATGGCTTCCCGAACAAACAAAATAAAAACTTAAACTTACTCAGTAAAGGAATTAAATATAGAAAAATTGATAATATTCCTTCTAAAGAATGGAGCACTGCTGCAATAATTTGGAGCAAAAAAGGTATTGAAAATATGATGCGATTTTTTCATAATGATTTTTTAAGAATATCAATAAAAGATTCAGAAAGTATTGTAGCTGATTATTTTATATGGAGGGTAAATAAATCATATGAATTTACACAACCATTAATTTTCATAAATGATTTTAATAGTACCATACAAACTTTTAACAATAACGACGCGTTTAATGTCAATAAAATTTTCAAAAAATTATACTAACACCAAAATGCTTTATTTTTAAAAAATATAATTTCACTACGACTTATTTAAAACGCTGTTAACACCTATTTAAAAAACAAACAATAATTCCTTTTTTAATGTTTGCATAATTAATAATTTAAAAAAAAATGAAAATACACGCCTATTCTTTATGTTGGAATGCAGAATTTATATTGCCATATTATCTTAGGCATTATGAGAAGTTCTGCGAAAAAATCATAATATATGATAATATGTCAACTGATAAATCAAGAGATATTATTAATAATCATCCGTTATCTGAATTACGTGATTTTAACACCAATAATGAATTTAGAGATGATATACATTTGATGCTTAAAAATGATTGTTGGAAAGAGTGTAGAAATAAAGGAATAGATTATGTAATAGTTTCAGATATTGATGAATTTTTGTACTCTACAAATTTAATTTCTTTTTTAGAGACAAATAAGAAATTCAGTGTATTTAAACCTGCTGGATTTGAAATGTTTGCATATAAGTTGCAACAGAATGAGAACCAGCTGTATGACCAAATTAAAAAGGGATTCTTTAATTCAAAATTTTGCAAAAAAATCATTTTTTCACCAGACAGAATTAAAGAAATTAATTTCTTGCCCGGTTGTCATAATAACAGAAAAATTTTATTTAGCTATAAATTTAAATTTTTTAATTATTTAATAAATCAAAATGTATCAAAAAGTGTAAGTAAAGTAATTTTTAAATTTTTCTCGCCTCTTTGGTATTTTGACAGAAAATCTGCAGAGAAATCTGAGCTAAAATTACTTCATTTTAAATATATAGATAAAGAATATTTGATAAAAAGGCATGAAATTTACAGTAATAGACTTAGTCAAGCAAATAAAGAAAATAAATGGGGGTTAGAATACTTGAATTATAAAAAAGAACTTGATACTATTTTTATAACATTAAATATTAAATCAAAAAAAATCCCTGAACTATAATTATGGCATTTTTTTTAATTGATAAATCACTTAGTCATTTTTAAATTTTTTTAAGTGTATTGATAAACTAGATAAAATGAAGCTATATTAAGAAACGAACAGCATAAAGTGTTGTCAAATAAAAAATTTTAGATGAATAAGACTATTAAACTACACTTTTGAAAATAAGCGCAACTATAAAAAGTTAAATGGGTTTTTTACAAAATTAGAGTTCATGAAATTCGGAAAACACTTAAATTTTTGTTCTTAAACAAACATGTATGATAGTACAATTTATTATATCGAAACCTCAAAATAGTTTTGGTACAGTATTAATCCGATGTACTCAGCCCTGCAGCTATTAATTTACAAAAGGAATCAATGCAACAGTTCAGTAAATTAGAAATCTTAAGCTAATAAAAAAAGTATAATATTTTTTCACAGAACTTCTTATAATTCTTTTACAATAGCTTTGGCAAAAGCCGCAAAATATTCGGGAAATATTTTAGTTTATGAGACTGATGACCTTACACTAAACTATGGCAATGGCAAGAACTTTTGTGAGTTATGCGACGCAATTTCTGTATCTACTGAATTTCTGAAAACAGAATTTTCTGCTTATGGAAAAATATTCACGTGTTGAAAAATGCCTTGAGTAATGAATTCTTAGAAAAAGCAAATCTTAAAATTTCAAATACAAATAAGAACAATAATCAAATAACAATTGCTTTTTTTAGTGGTTCATCTACACATGATGAAGACTTTACAATTATTGAAAAGGCATTATTAATAATATTGAAAAAGCATTTACATGTTAAGTTGTTAATTTGTGGAAAAATTTAATTTTCAAACAGTTTTTATTTATTTAAGAATTGTGCGCTCTTTGGGTTTATGTACAAGTCCATTTGGCTGGTACAAATTAGGGATAAGATGTTAAAATTTACATGTAACTTAACCTAATAATAGTTTATATAAAATCAAATAGTTATATAAAATGGTTACTAATTTCGCTTAAAATTGGCTAATTCAATATCAACTTAATTAATACTGAAATAATAAATAAACCAATTTGTCTTATTGATTTATGAAACTATCAATATTATCAATATATAAAAAATCATCAGGGACAACTCGAATAAGGTGTTTACAGCTAATTGAATATCTAAATTTAATTCAAATATCCTCAAAGTTAAATCAAATTTACAGTGGTATTCCTCGAAAATCTGATGATTTTTGTATTCTCCATAGGGCTAAGTGTGATGCTTACACTTTAGATTTAGTTGCCTATGCTAAAGCTTTAAATATTCCTGTAATATACGATACTGATGATTTATTGTTTGAGGAAATTTATAATAAAAGGTTAAACAATTTAACAGATAAAACATTCCAATCTTTTAGGTGTGCAATGAATTTATGTGATGTAATTACAGTGTCAACAAATTTTCTTAGAGAAAAAGCTTTAAAATATCACAATAATGTTTTTTTAATTAAAAACGCATTGTCAAATGATTTTTTTAAAAAATCAACAACAAATTTTGAGTTAAGGTCTAAAAAGAAACAAAAACACATCGTTTTATCATATTTATCAGGTTCAAATAGTCACGATTCAGACTTTGCTCAGATAGAAGATGTTTTAGTGACCATTTTAGAAACGTACAAATTTTCGAAATTATTAATTGTTGGTCCATTGAATTATAACAATCAATTATTTGAAAAATTTAATAGTCGTTTTGAGCATAAGTCAAAAGTACTTTACGATGATTACCATTTAATTTTTCAGAAAATAGATGTTAATTTGGTTCCTCTTGAATTGGGTGACTTTAACCATGCCAAAAGTGAGTTGAAATATATTGAAGCTGGTGCTTCAGGTATTCCTTCAGTATTATCGCCGTCAATTACACATAAGGAAGTTATAGTTAATGGAAAAAATGGTTTTCTCTGTTACAATAAAAAAGATTGGATTGATACATTGGCATTACTTATCACCAATAGTGAATTACGAGAAAAAATTGGAGTAGCAGCTAGAAATCATGTATGTAATGAATATACCGCTGAAGCTAGATCTAAAGATTTAAGTCTTTTTTTTGATTGCATCAACAAAAAATTTAAGAAAAAGAAAAGTATATTCAACCTTTCTAATTTTTTTCTTATACTGATTCTAAGGTTCAAACTACACATATATTTATTTATTTCGAAATTGAGAAACCTAGAAAGGGCTATTAAATGAAAATTAATTAAAAAAATGACAAAAAAGATTTTATTTATACTCGTAGGAGACCGCTCTAAGGCAAGCTCAAGAGTTCGTGGTTTTTGGATTGCAGAAGAATTGGAATTGCTTGGTTGTCATTGTAATTTAACTTGGGATAATAGTAAGTTAAATTTATTGAAACTAATATTTCAAGTTTCAAAATACAATATTGTCATTTTTCAAAAAACGTATTCTCGATATCACTTGCTTCTATTACTTTGGGCAAAATTGTTGGGTAAGAAAGTATTTCTTGATATTGATGACGCTCCATCTAGAATAAATAAAAAAAGCACCTTAAAGAATTTTTCATATATGGTTGGGTTATCAACTAATGTTTTTTGTGGTAGCCATAATTTGATAAAATTAGTTAACAGCATAAAGACGAACAGAGCCCTATTTATTCCAACCGCTGTAAAACTTGAAAATTATAATCCAATTGACAAGAAAAACTCTAAGATATGCATTGGTTGGGTTGGTAATGGAAGACACTACCAAGAAGATTTAATTCAATTACTAGTGGAACCCTTAAAAATATTGTCTCAACAACACCAAATTCGTTTTAAATTAGTTGGTGCTTGCGCCGTAGAAAGTTTATATAGGGGATTTGGTACAATCAAAAATCTAGAGCTCGATTTCATAGACGAACTAAACTGGAGTGGAGATGATGTTGTTGGATTGGCTTTGAGTGATGTAGATATCGGCGTTTATCCTCTGCTAAATAATGATTTTAACAGTCTCAAATGCGGATTTAAAGCATTGGAGTATATGGCCATGAAAATACCTGTAGTGTCCAGTCCAATAACGGTTAACAAAGAGATTGTTTTAGATAACGAAAATGGATATCTAGTCAATTCATCTCTAGAATGGGTGGAGGCTATTGAGGATTTGATTTTAAATAAACAAAAAAGAACTTCTTATGGAGTCAATGGTTTAACTAAAGTTAGGAACGAATATTCTACAAAAGTTACAGCTAGATTAATCTTAAATAACTTGAATAAATGAAAATATTTTGTGTGGGGCTTCCCAAAACGGGGACAACTTCATTAGAAGCTTGTCTGATAGAGTTAGGTTACAAAGTTGCACCTTATAATTTAGACTTTATTAACTCAATTGCAGACATTATGTCTTCAAATAAAGTTGAAAATGATCAACTAGATCGAATCATTAAGAATGAAATTGATAACTATGATGCCTTTCAAGATTGGCCTTATCCATTGCTAGTTCAAAGTTTATATACCCTATATCCTGACAGTCATTTTATTTTAACAATTCGAAAAGATGAAAAGGTTTGGCTTAAAAGTCTTCAAAAACATACAAAGAGAAACAGTTCTGAAAAAAGCAGACGGTTACGTTCTATTTTCTATGGAAATGATGACCCTTTTTTAAATGGTATTTT
>CBFHWU010000023.1:0-22257 GCA_965659665.1 Flavobacteriaceae bacterium | reverse complement strand
CCTCTTGGGCTCGAACCAAGGACCCTCTGATTAACAGTCAGATGCTCTAACCAACTGAGCTAAGGAGGAATGTGCAATTTTGCGTGTGCAAATATAAATGATATTTATTGTCTATCAAAAGTTTTATGCTCCAAATACAAAACGATAAACATCATTGGCATTGGCATAAATAAATAAGCCCAATAATAAAAAGATTCCTATCATCTGAGCGTATTCCAATACTTTATCGTGGGGCTTTCTTCCAGTGAGTAATTCATAAGTCAAAAACATCACATGACCGCCATCTAAAGCTGGAATAGGCAATACATTCATAAAAGCGAGGATAATCGAAATAAAAGCAGTCCGATCCCAAAAAGCACGCCAATCCCATTCACTAGGAAACAAGCTTCCGATGGTTCCAAAACCTCCGAGCTGTGAAGCCCCTTTTTTGGTAAAAATATACTTGAACTGTGCTACGTAGTCATGTAAAGTCCAATACCCATATTGAAATCCTTCCGTAATACTTTCACTAAAAGAGTAATGAATCGTTTTTGGTTCAATCGAAATTTGTTGATCAACACCGACTCCAATTTTACCTTCTTGATTTGGCATCATTTTAAAGCGCATCAGTTCTTGATCACGAAGTACTTCAAGGGTCAAGCTGTCTTTAGAGTTAGATTGCATATAGGTCAAAAAACTTGACCATGATGTGATTGGGGTTTCATTAATGGATTTGATGTCGTCACCAGGTCGAATTCCCGCTTGATCAGCTGGAAAACCCTGTTCAACATAACCAACAAGCGCTGGAATATAAGCAATAAAACCTGGTTCACCTGACTCAAACAATTGGTTTCCAAAATCTTCTGGTATTTTTATCGTTTCCACAGTTCCATCTTGATGTTGTACTTTTACCGCCTCTACCCCTCTAGTAAAAAAGGCAATTCGAATATCAAGCTGACTTTCAACAGGCTTACCGTCAATCGACAAAATAAGATCTCCATTTTGAAATCCTAAAGCCTCCACCACCGGACTAGGGGACAATCCGTTTGGGAGTTCTTCCGCAGTAATTACCGACTTCCCCCAAACAAACATTATCATCATATAAATTAGAAACCCTAAAACTAAATTCACGGTAACCCCTCCCAACATAATGATCAAACGTTGCCAGGCAGGTTTTGATCGAAATTCCCATGGTTGAGCAGGTTTACTCATTTGTTCGGTATCCATACTTTCGTCGATCATTCCCGAAATTTTGACATAACCGCCCAAAGGTAACCAACCTATTCCATAAACCGTTTCCCCTATTTTCTTTTTAAACAACGAAAACTTAATGTCAAAAAATAAATAAAATTTCTCTACACGAGTTTTAAACAAACGTGCTGGGATAAAGTGCCCCAGTTCATGGAGAACAATGAGAAAGGATAGAGACAACAGTAGCTGGGCTGTCTTTATTGAAAAAATAATTTCTAATAATTGCATAACGATGTGCTTAGAGTGATTTAAAGCGCATCAAAGGTAGGAGTTTCCGTTTGATTTTAAAACCTTTCTTTAAGCGGATAGTTAAGGTTTTTTTTTAGTGTTTATGCATTATCTTTGTGTATTATTTATGGTTGCATTTTTTAAAAAATATCGCCGTTTTGCTTGGGTTATGATCACCCTATCTGCCATCATCATTGTCGCTTTTTACCAAGCCCTCAAACCTGTACCTGTGCTTCCTATTTATCAGCCCGCTATGGTCGATGCTTCACTTGTAGATGAAACCATCCAGTACATTAAAAAATATCATACCATTGGCCCTTTTAAATTAACTAATCAAAATGGTCAAACCATAACAGAAAAAGACTATGAAAATACGATTTATGTAGCTGATTTTTTCTTTACAACTTGTCCAAGCATCTGCCCTATCATGACCGATAATATGGTGGAACTCCAAAATAAACTTGAGGACCGTATCAAATTATTGTCTTTTAGTGTGACCCCCGAAATTGACGATGTTCCTGTACTTAAAGAATACGCCGAATTAAAAGGAGTGGACGATAAACGTTGGAATTTGGTCACTGGACCCAAACAAGAAATTTATGCATTAGCCCGTAAATCCTACCTTGTCGTTCAAGAAGATGGCGATGGTGGACCTTACGATATGATCCATACCGAAAACTTTGTCCTAATCGACAAAAAAAAACGAATAAGAGGCTTCTATGACGGAACTAATATGGAAGCCGTTGAACAACTTATCCTTGACATTGAAGTTTTAGAACTGGAAGTTTATTAATCCGATAATTTAGTTTACATTTGATTTCTTTAAATTTATTCCAAATAAAAATAAGCTATGACGATAGCTGAACTATCAAAAGGCGAAAAAGGAATCATCGAAACTGTTGAAACTGATCGTGTGCCACTTAAACTCATTGAAATGGGTTGTTTGCCTGGAAATCAAGTGGAACTTTTACAAATTGCCCCTCTAAATGATCCTTTATATCTAAATGTCAATGGATCTTACCTAGCCATTCGTCGTGAAACAGCAGCACAAGTAACCATTCGAAAAGTATTGTTGCAATGAGTAAACGATTTAACGTTGCACTTATTGGAAATCCAAACACAGGAAAAACCTCGGTGTTTAATCACCTTACTGGACTTACCCAAAAAACAGGAAATTACCCCGGGATAACGGTTGAAAAAAAGGAAGGGATTTGTAAACTCAAGCGTGGAGTAAAAGCCCACATCATCGACCTTCCAGGAACGTATAGCTTAAATGCTTCTTCTCTTGACGAAAACCTAGTCATTGAATTGCTCTTAAACAAAAACGATAAGGACTATCCAGACCTTGCGTTAGTCGTTTCTGAAGTTGAAAATCTCAAAAGAAATTTGTTGCTTTTCACTCAAATAAAAGATTTAAAAATTCCAAGTTTATTGGTGATCAATATGTCTGATCGAATGAAACACAAAGGAATTTCGATCGATGTTCAGCAACTGGAAGATATGCTATGCACAAAAATTGTGTTGGTAAGTTCTCGAAAAAACGAAGGGTTTGACAATTTAAAAAAAGCCATTGGACGTTATAAAGAACTCAATACGCTTCCCTGTCTGGATGTTTTTGAAATAGATCGAAAATACTTTAATAGCCTCCAAAATACATTCCCTAAGCAATCGCTCTACAAATTGTGGTTGGTTATTACACAAGATGTAAACTTTTCATCCTTAGATCGAAATAGTATAGAAACAGGGACTGTAAAACATCTAAGAAGTACCTCTTTTCTAAAACGTCTTCAACAAAAAGAAACCATAAAACGTTACCAATTTATCAACCATTGCTTAAAAGCTTGTTATCGTGTTGATGCCGAATCTGCTACAGATTTTAGATCTCAGTTAGATCGGGTTCTTACACACAAAGTTTGGGGATATGCTATTTTCTTTCTCATTTTACTCACTATTTTCCAAGCCATTTTCGACTGGAGTAGTTATCCTATGGATGCTATTGATGCAAGTTTTGTCCATTTAAGTGAATATGCCAAAACTCATTTACCCTCGTGGTTAGTTCCTAACTTAATTGCCGAAGGAATTATTCCAGGACTTGGAGGAATTGCGATTTTTATCCCACAGATTGCCTTTTTATTTGTGTTTATATCCATTCTTGAAGAAACGGGTTACATGAGTCGAGTCGTTTTTTTAATGGATCGAATTATGCGTAGATTTGGACTTTCAGGAAAAAGTATTGTCCCGCTCATCTCAGGCACGGCTTGTGCCATTCCCGCCATTATGGCAACCCGAAATATAGAAAATTGGAAAGAACGTTTAATCACCATTTTGGTCACTCCTTTCACCACTTGTTCAGCTCGTTTACCCGTATATTTAATTTTGATTTCTTTGGTTATCCCAAATGAAAGAGTTTTAGGGGCCAATGTGCAAGGGCTTGTTCTGATGGGACTTTATTTACTCGGGTTTGGAATGTCTATATTTTCGGCATACCTGTTAAATAAAATCTTGAAAATCAAAAGTCAAACTTTTTTTGTGATAGAAATGCCCAATTATCGCTTACCCTTACTTAGAAATGTATTACTAACGGTTTATGACAAAACAAAATCCTTTGTGATTGAGGCTGGAAAAATCATCATGGCGCTTTCTATTCTACTATGGGTCATGGCCTCAAACGGCCCAGGACAATCCTTTAAAAACGCGGAGCAAATTATAGCCCAAGAGATAGATATTACAGCAAAGGGTTATGATCAAAAAGTGAGTGCTCATCGTTTGGAGCATTCTTATCTTGGGATTATTGGAAAAAGTATAGAACCTCTTATTCAACCTTTGGGCTACGACTGGAAAATTGGAATTGCTATTGTTAGCTCGTTTGCAGCACGTGAAGTTTTTGTGGGAACCTTAGCCACCATTTACAATGTTGGTACCGACGATGAAACAACCATAAAAAATAGAATGGCTTCTGAAGTTCACTCCAACGGAGCTCCTGTATTCACTATGGCTTCTGGGATATCTTTAATGATTTTCTATGCCTTTGCCATGCAATGCATGAGTACTTTGGCCATTGTTCGTAAAGAAACCAATAGTTGGAAATGGCCTACGCTCCAACTGGTCATCATGACCCTTATCGCATACTTTGCCGCTTTTGGAGCTTTTCAAGCATTAGATTATATTTGATCTATGGAAACTTTTTTGACTTGTATTGCTGTGGCACTTTCGTTGCTATTCTTAGTACGCCGGTTTCGACCAAAAAAGGCAAAATCAAATTGTAGTACGAAAGATTGTGGGTGCCATTAGCCTAGTGCAACGTCTAATACCATCATCACTATAAACCCTCCAATAAATCCTAAAGTAGCAATATCCGTGTACTTATCTTGCTGTGTTTCAGGGATAACTTCTTCCACGACAACAAAAATCATAGCTCCTGCAGCAAAAGCCAAAGCATAAGGAAGAATAGGAGTGAAAAATGTAACTGCAACTGCCCCAAGAACAGCCGCAATGGGCTCCACTATAGCCGAAGCCTGCCCATAAAAAAAACTTTTACGACGACTCAGTCCTTGTCTTCGAAGAGGCATAGAAACGGCTATTCCCTCAGGAAAATTTTGAATACCAATACCAATAGCCAACACTACAGCTCCTGCAATAGAAGCCTCGGGTATTCCGGCTGCGACCCCTCCAAAAAGTACCCCTACAGCCAATCCCTCTGGGATATTATGAAGCGTTATCGCCAATGTCAATAGAGTCGTTCGATGCCATGGAGTTTTGATGCCTTCTGATTCTTTAAAATTAATGTGAAGATGTGGTAGAATCTTGTCTAATCCAAAAATAAATAGCGACCCCAACAAAAACCCAACCGCTGCAGGAATAACCTTAACAAACCCCTCACCAGGGCTCATTTCAATCCCAGGTGCCAACAAACTCCAAAAACTAGCGGCCACCATTACACCTCCAGTGAAACCCAACATCCCGTCCAATACAGCTCGATTCATGGTTTTAAATAAAAACACAAATGAGGCCCCAAAGGCCGTAAGTCCCCATGTAAAGAGTGTCGCATATAACGCTCCTAATACAGGATTCGTTTGCTCAAAAAAAGAAAGAATATCTTGAAACATAATCATTGAATTTTAACATATATATTAGCCGCTATTTGGGACGAAACCAAACAGGAAACATCATCCTTTTGAATTAGTAAAGAACAATCATAATCTTCACGCTGTACTGTTTTTATACAAGTCCCCAAACCAATGTTTAGTTTATCTAATTGTTTTAAAAATGCGGCCGAACTGTCTTTTACACCCACACAAATACTTGGTGTTTCAAACTCCAAATCAGAGAGTAATACCTTTACTGTCGACTTAATAAATCCTTTACGATTTGGAATCGGATCTCCATGTGGATCATGCGACGGATATCCCAAAAAAAAATCCAATTCATCAACCAACTTTTCTGACTGAATATGTTCTAATTGCTCAGCAACAACATGTACTTCGTCCCAACTAAAATTTAAGTGTCGTACCATGAACAATTCCCATAATCGATGTTTTCTAATGACAAGCAAAGCCGCTTTTTGTCCTTTTTCGGTGAGACGAACACCACGATATTTTTGGTAATCTAGCAATGATTTGTCCCCTAGTTTTTTAAGCATATCAGTGACCGAAGAAGGTTGGGCTCCGATTTGCTTGGCGATCGCTGTGGTCGAAACAGATGCTTCCATTTTTGGATGGAGATGATAAATCGCTTTCAAATAATTTTCTTCGGACAAGCTGTGACTCATTTTCCAAAAATACAACTTTTAGATGAAACTAAACTTTAATTTAGTCACGTCTAAAAAAATGATTTTAGTACTAGAATTTTGTATGTTTGCGCAAAATGTCAAAAACTACAATACATTATGATTTTATCATTGCTGGAGCGGGTGCTTCGGGGTTGATGTTTGCCAATGAATTGATAGAATCTCCCAAATTTTCGAATCACAAAATTCTTATCCTCGAAAAAGATCATACAAAATATAACGACCGAACATGGTGCTTTTGGGAAGAATCAAAAGGTAAATGGGACAAGCTGTTGTATCAAAAATGGGATCAAGTTCAATTCAAAAATGAAAAAAAAACCATCCCCATACAATTGTATCCCTTTCAGTACAAAATGCTGCGGAGTTCAACGTTTTATGAGCTGTTACATCAAAAAATAAAAAGGTGTTCAAATATTGATGTCCGTTATGAAGAAATCATAAATTACAAAGATTTCGAACAACATGTTGAAGTCACAACTGGTGAAAAAAACTATCATACACAAAAATTTTTTTCAAGTATTTTAAAATGGTCTCCCCTATTCAAACAACAAAAATATCCTGTTTTACAACAACATTTTTTGGGTTGGTTTATTAAAACCAAAACCCCCCATTTTAAAACAACTGAAGCCACTTTTATGGATTTTAGTGTTCCTCAAAAAGGGAATACTCGATTTATGTATGTATTGCCTGTCAACAAAACTGAAGCCTTGATAGAGTACACTTTGTTCTCTAAAGAGGTATTAAAAAAAGAAGACTATGAATCCGCGCTAACAGCATACCTGCTTTCTAAAGAGATTGATTCTTACACTGTAAAAGAAGTTGAGCAAGGAAGCATTCCGATGAGCTTGTTCTCATTTAATCAACTGAACACTAAAAATATAATGCATATCGGTTCTGCTGGAGGATGGACTAAGGCAAGCACTGGATTTACCTTTAAAAATATCGAACGAAAATCCAACGCCTTGGTCTCTTTTTTGGAAAACAATGATGATTTACGAAACTTTAATAAACGTAATCGTTTTTGGTTTTATGACTTGCTGTTTATCGATGTCTTAGATCGAAATAATGCACTGGGAAGTTCCCTTTTTTCTAAAATGTTTCAAAGAAATTCCCCTGGTGTTATTTTTAGATTCCTTGATGAAAAAACACGTTTTTGGGAAGAAGTTAAACTGATGTCAAGTTTTCCAACATGGATATTTATCAAAGCTTTTTTGATTCGACTTTTTAAAGGGTTTTAACTTAATTTCCCTGCTATAAACCCAGTTGTCCAAGCCGCCTGAAAGTTATAACCGCCTGTAATAGCATCAATATCCATCACTTCTCCTGCAAAATATAGATTAGGGACAAGTTTACTTTGCATCGTATTTAAGTCAATTTCGTCCAAGTCAACTCCTCCGCATGTTACAAATTCTTCTTTAAAAGTAGTTTTCCCCTTCACATGATACACATCGTGAATAAGTATATTAAGGAGTTTATTTATATTTTTTTTTCCTAATTCATTCCATTTTCGCTGATGAGGTATTGCACATCTAGTTAATAAATAAAGCCATAAACGTTGAGGAATATGCACTGGTTTGTGATGAGTAACATAACGTTGCGGATTGGTTTGTATGATCGTATGGATTTTTTGTAGAATAGCTTCTGTTTGGGTAGTGGCAATCCAATTGATATGTACTTTATATTGATAATTCATTTCACTAAGGGAACGCGCGCCTATGGAGGATAATTTTAAAATTGCAGGACCACTCATCCCCCAATGCGTAACCAATAGAGGTCCTGATGATTTTAATTTTGTACCTTCAATACCAGTCAACACATGACTGACGCTTACTCCCATAAGTTCAGTAATTGTTTCATCAGGCATATTAAAAGTAAATAATGAAGGTACGGGAGGAATAATACTATGACCCAATCGAGTAATCTCTTCAAAATGCTGAAGTTTAGATCCCCCACCAGTTGCAATAATTAATTGGTCAAAAAATTGAGATGAACTGTCCTTTTTTAAAAATTCAAGTTCAAATTTAGTGGAATGGTATTTTATTGCTTTCACACCCATCCCCAAGTTGATACAAATTCCAAGTCGTTTAGCCTCGTTTATTAGACCATCCACGATGCTCTGCGACTTATTAGATTGAGGAAAAACTCTTCCGTCGGGTTCTGTTTTTAATGGAATATTTCTGCTTTCAAACCAACTCCAAGTATCATTGTTATCAAATTTTTGGAAGGCTTTTTTTAGTTTCCGGCCTCCTCTTGGATAAGCTTCACACAACTCTTTTATAGAGCTACAATCATGGGTTACATTACATCGGCCTCCACCAGAAATTTTAACTTTGGCTAAAGGGTTATGCGTTTTTTCAAACAACACCACTTGAGCCGAAGGGTGATTGTTTTTTGCTGCAATTGCAGTAAAAAATCCTGCCGCTCCTCCTCCTACAACCCCAATTTTCATTTTTTAATTATTATGTACTTCGATGCATAAGCCAAGTGCCAAAATTTATAAAAACTGATTTTGCAGCGGAAGGCAAATCTGTTGATTCTAATTGTTCAAAAGCTTGTTGCGTGTAGAACTTTACTTGATTTAAGGTATGTTGATCCGCTTGTGTTACTGAAAAAAGTTGTTTAACGGCTCTGATTTTTTCTGAAGGATCTTGTGGTTGAAGCTGCATCCATTGATGTAAACTTTGTTGTTGCTCAATCGAGGCTTGCGCTTTACAATAATGATACAAGACCGTTTTTTTATTTTCTATAATATCTCCTCCTATTTGTTTTCCGAAACTAGCGGCGTCTCCAAAAGTGTCCAAATAGTCGTCTTGTAACTGAAAGGCAATCCCCAAATGTACTCCAAACTGGTATAAAGCTTGTTCATCTTTATTGGAAGCTCCTGCAACCAATGCTCCCATTTGTAAAGCACAGCCTACTAAAACAGCTGTTTTTAGACGAATCATTTCTAGGTATTCTTCAAGAGTGACATCTGATCTTGATTCAAAATCCATGTCCATTTGTTGGCCTTCACATACCTCACGAGCAGTTTTACTAAAAAGTTGGGTTAAATCTTTAAATAGTTTTCCCGAATAGACTTCCATTTTTTGATACGCTAAAATGAGCATGGCATCTCCCGATAAGATAGCGGTATTAAGATTCCACTTCTGATGAACAGTCGCTTGACCGCGACGCAGATAGGCATCATCCATAATGTCGTCGTGCATCAAAGAAAAATTATGAAACAATTCAACTGCTAATGCAGCAGGTAAAGCAGATTCCACCTGCTTTCCATAAACTTGAGCTGCAAGTAAAGTTAAAACAGGACGTAATCGTTTTCCACCTAAACCCAATAAATAATCAATAGGCACATACAAATTTTGGGGTTGAGGTTGTTCATTGACTTGCTTAAGATGATTGTTTAATAGGGTCAATAACGGACGCAAAGAATCCATAGAATTTTTTTTGTAAAAATACATTATTTGGAAAGGATCGTAAATGTTATATTGTAAAACCCTGGAAACTTTTTTTGTTTTTTAAGTTTCCATTCCTATATTTGTCTAAGAATTAAATTAATGAGCCCCATTATCCAATCTGCAACAGATTTATTTTTGACACTTGGTTTTAAAAGTGTCACGATGGATGATATTGCCCGTAAGATGGGAATTTCCAAAAAAACAATTTATATTCATTTCGATAACAAATCATCCTTAATCAAATCTTGTGTATTTCATTTATTTGATGAAATCACTTCAGAAGTTGAACGAATTCGAAAATCCTCCATTAACCCTATTGAAGAATTATACGAAGTCAAGCTTTTTGTGATTAAGCGATTGAAAAATGAACAAGTGTTTCCACAATATCAACTTCAAAAATACTACCCTGAAATTCATCATGAATTACAAAAAAAACAATTTTCATTTATGATTAATAGTGTTAAAAAAAGTTTGCAGCGAGGAACGGAAATGAAGCTTTTTCGCTCGGATATGAATGTAGAATTTATTGCTCGAATGTATTTCAATGGAATGTCAGGTATAAAAAATATTGAAATATTTCCCCCTGAAATATTTCAACCTAAAGTAACCATGGAAAAATACCTAGAATATCACTTTCGAGCTATTGTAACCCCCTATGGTCTAAATTATCTCAACAAATTCTTAACCTCTAACAATGAATAAATTTTTTATTTTTATAGTGCTAATATGTTATACCTCATTAGCTCAGCCTAAAATGTTAAGCTTAGACCAAGCCATCACACACGCGCTTAAACACAATCGAAATGTAATTAATGCTGATCGAGATATTCAAATTGCTTATAAAGAACAATGGTCGACTATCGCTACAGGATTGCCTCAAATTTCAGTTAGCGCTGGATATTCTAGAGCCTTAAAACTTCCTGTATCACTAGTTCCTACAGATCTTATTGGACGTGATTCTGATTCCATGGGTGATCCTGAGCCCTTTACTGAATTAACTTTTGGAACTAAACAAAGTATCAATGCACAAGTTAAAGTGGAACAATTAATTTTTGATGGTTCTTATATTGTTGGCGTACAAGCCTCTAAAGTATACTTAGCAATTAGTCAACAACTAAAAGTAAAAACCGATCAAGAAATTACTCGATTAACCACACAAGCCTACCTTAACGCATTAACGGCTCAAGATCAAGTACATATCCTTCAAAAAAATGTGAATACCGTTTCCAAAAATGTGTGGGAGACAAAAAAAGTATACGAAAATGGTCTTATCGAAGAAGAAAACATGTTACAACTTCAAATAACTTTATCGTCTTTAGAAAGCCAGCTAAACTATGCTAAAAGAATGGTTAAAGTTACGCTTGAAATGTTAAACCTTATGTTGGGAGATGACATTGGTGCTTCATATGAATTATCAGATTCTTTACTTGGTTTGGCCCTTCAATCTGAGAATATGTTATTAGAACAAGAATTAAGCATCACTGATAATATAGATTACATGATCGCATTAAATAGTCAGTATTCGCAAGAGTTGTTATTAAAACTGGCCAAATCTGCCGCATTACCAAAACTGGCGGCCTTTGCTAGTGCAGGGTATGACGGATATGGAGAATCTTTTGATTTTTTGGATCGTAAACAACACTGGTTTGGTCGTTCAACCATCGGACTGTCATTAGACATTCCTATTTTTAGCTCATTTGGAAGACATGCTACAACCCAAAAAGCGAAAATTGAATTAGAAAAATCCATGACTAATTTAGAACTCAAAGAACAAGAACTTTTTCTTGATTTACACAACTTACGCAATGATTATTCCTTTGCACTTGAAGATCTCAAAACAGCCATAAATAATTTGAATTTGGCTGAAAGGATAGAACAAAAAAATCAAGTTAAATTTAAAGAAGGTCTCGCAAGCAGTTTTGAACTTCGCCAGGCACAAGCTCAATTATATAGTGCTCAAAATGATCATTTAGACGCCATGCAAAAACTAATCATGACTCAAACAGAATTACAACTCATATTACAACCCTCACCCCAAAATACAAAATAATGAAAGTACAAATATTTATCTTAACATTTCTGTTTTTAGTTTCTTCCTGCGGTAAAGATCATTCGAACGATATAGATGCGCTCATTGAGAGTGGATCCCTCAATGAGCTAGAAAATAAACGAACAGAAATCATGTCAGAAATGGATGTTTTAAGTAAAAAGCTAGATCTAATATCTAACGCTATTAGTAAAACCAATAAGACAAAGAAAAAGAAATTAGTTACTGTTTTGGAGATCACTCCCCAAGAGTTTAAACATTTAGTATTGATTCAAGGAGTGGTAAAAACCGACCAAAACATTAATTTATTTGCCGAGTTTAATGGTACGGTTAAATCCGTCCACATCGATCAAGGGGATAAAGTTAAAAAAGGAGATTTATTACTTACCATTGATGACGGTGGATTAGCTGAAAATATTCATCAACTAAAAACCCAATTGAATTTAGCTCAAACCCTTTTTGAACGCCAAAAAAGACTTTGGGATCAGAAAATAGGATCAGAAATTCAATACTTGGAAGCTAAAGCCAATTATGAAAGCCGAAAAAATGCCTTAAATCAAGCCAAGGATCAATTAGCTAAAACAGAAGTTCGTGCTCCCTTCTCTGGTTTAATTGATGATCTATACGTTGATATAGGAAATTTTTTGGCCGCGGGTCAATCTAAAATGTTACGTATTATCGGAACCAAGAAAATGTATGTGGAAGCGGATGTCCCTGAATCTTATTTGAATAATATCAACAAAGGAACAGAAGTAATGGTAGATATCCCTGTGATAGATGCTGCATTTAAAAGTAATGTTGTGTATAGGTCAAGCTCCATCAATGTTGAAAACAGAACCTTTCGTATCAATGTTGGAACACAAAAAATAAATAATTTGGTTCCCAATCTTATATCCATACTCCATATTTATGACTATGTAAACCCCGAAGCAATTGTGATTCCTTTAAGTATCATTTCTGAAAATGCTATTGGAGATCAGTTTGTATATGTAATTGATCCACAAGGGAAAGCGCAAAAAGTGATTGTTGAAACAGGTCTTTCTCAAGGATCAATCATTGAAATTTTATCAGGTTTAAACGTTGGCGATAAAATTATTGATGAAGGAGCTCGTTCTGTGAAAGAAAATGAATCTGTTGAAATTATTTCTGCCTTATGAACAGTCCCAAAACACCTACTAATAAGTCCAATAAAGACTTTCCAATCTCAACTTGGGCCATCGAAAATAGCACCATCATCTATGTATTAATGACGGTTATTTTATTTCTGGGAATACTAGCTTACGTCACTATGCCACGTGAGAATTTTCCAGAAATTACAGAAACCAATGTATATATCAGTACTCCTTATCCTGGTAATACTGCTGAAGACATAGAACGTTTTATAACAGACCCCCTTGAAGAGGCTGTTAAAGACATCAGTAATATTGTTGATATTGTTTCTTCTTCACAGGACGATTACTCGTTAATTACTATAGAATTTGATGAATATATCGGCGTCGATCTGGCCAAACAAAAAGTAAGAGATAAAGTTGACTCTGAAGTAGCTAATGAAGACTGGCCCATCTTTAATAATGCAAAAGTTGAACCAAGCATTTTTGATTTAAACTTTGTTGAGGAACAACCCATTTTAAATGTAACGCTCAAAGGGGACTATCCTACAGTCATTCTCGAAAACTATGCAGAAGTTTTGGAGAAACGTATTGAAAAACTTCCTCAAATTAAAGAAGTTGATCTTCGAGGTACTCAAGAAAAAGAAATTGAAGTTGCCGTTGATATTCATAAAATGATGGCTTCAAAAGTAAGTTTTGATGATATTCTTCAAACCATCAGTAATGAAAATATGACTGTTTCAGCTGGAAGTATTATTTCGGACGGTCAGCGTAGAAATATTCGTGTAGTAGGCGAGATAGAAACCCCAAAAGAAATCAATTCATTTGTGGTCAAAAATGAAAACGGAGCTGTTTATCTTCAGGATATCGCTACGGTTGTTTTTCAAGATCAAGACCCCACCAGCTATGCTCGAGATTTTGGTCGTTCAGGTGTCATGTTAGATGTCAAAAAAAGAAGTGGTAAAAACCTTATTGAAGCCGCAAAATCTATTAGAGAAATCGTCAATCATGCTATCAAAAATGATATCCCAAGTGATATCGAAGTGATCATTTCAAATGACACTTCGAATTTGACCTTGAACCAAGTTAATGATTTGGTAAATAATATTTTGTTTGGAGTAATTCTGGTAGTAACGGTGCTCACTTTTTTCTTAGGGTTTCGCAACGCTCTTTTTGTAGGTTTCGCCATTCCTATGTCCATGTTTATGTCTTTTGTGATTCTAAATGCAATGGGGTATACCATGAACACAATGGTTTTGTTTGCTCTTGTTATGGGATTGGGAATGCTTGTGGACAATGGTATTGTGGTCGTTGAAAATGTATATCGACTTATTGAAAAAGAAGGGATGTCTAGAGTTGAAGCTGCCAAAAAAGGAGTGAGTGAAGTTGCCTTTCCCATTATTGTTTCCACTGCCACTACAGTAGCTGCTTTTGTTCCTTTAGGCATGTGGCCAGGAGTTATGGGGCAATTTATGATTTATTTTCCTATCACCTTATCTGTTGTATTAGGATCTTCATTATTTGTTGCACTCTTTTTTAATTCCATGTTGGTTTCAAAATTTATGGATGTAAAAGAAAGAAATATGTCCTTTAGAAAGCTTCTGAAGATTACTATAATTTTGGGTAGTCTTGGGTTAATTATTCTTCTGTTCGGAGGAACCATAAGAGGCTTAGGGAGTTTGCTCCTCACCATTGTTCTTTTCTTTTGGTCCTATAAATATTTCTTCAAAAAACGGGCAACTCGTTTTCAAAATATATTTTTAGTTTGGCTCGAAAACAAGTATGAAAATTTACTTCGCTTCGCTTTAACAGGGTGGCGGGCTTATGGGTTTGTCCTTGGAACAATTTTATTGTTAATCACTTCATTTGTATTATTTGGTGTTTCAAAACCCAAAGTGGAGTTTTTCCCAGACAACCAGCCAAGCCAAATTATGGTGTATATAGAGTATCCACAAGGAACCGATATTGATAAAACCAATAAAATTACTGCTGCCATCGAAAAGGATGTCATTGAAGTAGTTAATAATGAAAAATATATGGATGATGGCTATAATTTTATGGTCGAATCATTGGTTTCTCAAGTGGGGGCAGGTGCGGGTAACCCCGAAACGGATAGTGGCTCCGAAGCTGATTTGCCCCACCGAGGAAAAATTACCGCATCCATGAGAGAGTTTAAATTTCGAAGAGGGTTATCCAGCGAAGATTTACGCAAAGAAGTTCAAAAAGCTTTACTTAGTAAGTATCCAGGAGTGTTTATTTCTGTCGAAAAAGATCAATCTGGTCCTCCTCTTGGATATCCTGTTAATATCGAAATAAGTGGTGAGGATTATTCCGCACTTATCGAAACCGCTGAAAATATTCGAAGCTATATCACCGATCAAAACATCCCAGGTATTGAGGAGCTTAAAGTAGATGTAAATAAAAGTAAGCCTGGAATGCAAATTCGTGTAGATCGAAGGAAAGCTGGAGAATTAGGAGTAAGTGCTGGACAAGTAGGAAGTCAACTTCGTAGAGCTCTCTTTGGAAGCAAAGCAGGTATTTATAAAAAAGATGGAGAAGATTATGACATTAACATACGGTTTCAAGAGCAAGACCGATATAACTATTCCGCCTTATTAAATCAAAAAATAACATTCCGAGATATGGCCTCTGGAAAAGTTAAAGATATCCCTGTTGCTTCCTTAGTGTCTGCTAAAAATACTTCCGGATTTAGTGCCATAAAACACAAAAGCTTGTCTCGTGTAGTCACGGTATATTCTGGTATTTTATCAGGATATAATGCGGCAGAAATCGTTGAAAAAATTAAATTTCAAATGAACAGTTTTGAAATGCCTCCTGAAATTGAATACACTTTTACAGGCGAAATCGAAGAACAAGAGGAAAATTTGAGTTTCTTAACAAGTGCCTTGTTATATGGCCTTCTGTTAATCACCATATTATTGGTTTTTCAGTTTAATTCGATCAGTAAACCATTGATTATTTTATTTTCAATCTTTATGAGTTTTACTGGTGTTTTATTAGGAATTGTATTTTTCAATATGACTTTTGTCATCATTATGACCATGGTCGGAATTATTTCTTTAGCAGGAATTGTTGTAAATAATAGTGTCGTATTGCTAGATTATACACAATTGTTATTAGACCGAAAACGCGATACATTGAACCTTAAATCTGATGAATTGCTTCCTAAAAAGGAAATATTAGAAGCTATAATAAATGGGGGTAAAGCTCGATTACGCCCCGTAATTTTGACCGCTATTACTACTGTTCTTGGATTGATTCCCTTAGCCATAGGGCTCAATATCAATTTCTTTTCGTTGTTTAGTTCTGGAGATCCACAAGTTTATTTGGGGGGCGATAATGTTATTTTTTGGGGACCATTAGCATGGACCGTGATTTTTGGTCTCAGCTTTGCTACATTCCTTACCCTCATTATTGTTCCCGTGGCTTTCTATCTGAGTAAAAGAGCCTCTATTCGTTTCAAAAAAATAAACTTATAAATAATAAAACCCTCCGCTACAACACAGCGGAGGGATATCGTTTAACGAGATACTAGGGTTTCATTTTCAAGATTCCATTCCACTACTTTTTTTATTTCATTAGCATCGTAGTGAACCTCAACTAATATGGTTTTTTGCCAAAACAACCACTTTCCTGTTTTTTTTCCTTTTTTATAAATTCCTGATGATTGTTTAGCCCCCTGAGTGTCAAAGGACTCCCATGTACCCTCTAATAAATTATTTTTGAGATAACCCCTCTGAGAGATTTCACCATTGTCATGGTAAACAGTAATCAGCTCCATATTTTTCGGAATAGAAACTTCTTTTTTTGAAGCTTGGGCAATTCCTAATGTTACTGAAAATAAAAAAAATGGTATTAAATATTTCATGATCTTCGTTTTTAAAGGTTATGGAGTCAAATATACAACATTTATTAACATTTAATTAACGTTAAATTAACATTAGCCGTAGCTCAGTAAATTTATCACGCCTATCAAAGTTGTTAAAATATAGCGTATGTGGGCACACATTTGTTTTTGATTTCCTTTAAAAAAATAATCCTAAGTCCTTACTTTTGTAAAAATTTAAGTCATGTACCGAACGCATCGCTGTGGAGAATTACGTCTTAAAGACGTTCAAAAAGAGGTCACCCTTTCGGGTTGGGTTCAAAAAATAAGAGATAAAGGATTTGTGGTTTGGATTGATCTTCGAGATCGTTATGGAATTACGCAATTGGTTTTGGACGAAACACGTTGTGAATCATCTTTATTTGAAAAAGTTCGATGTTTAGGTCGTGAGTATGTTCTTAAAGTTCAAGGAACGGTGATTGAAAGGGAATCAAAAAACCCTCAACTTGACACAGGTGAAGTTGAAGTTTTGGTCCGTTCCATCGAACTACTAAATGAGGCAAAAACACCTCCCTTTACCATCGAAAATGATACCGATGGTGGTGAAGATTTACGCATGAAATACCGCTATTTAGATATTAGACGAAATCCGGTAAAAAACAGTCTTTTATTTCGTCATAAAGTAGCCATGGAAATCCGAAATTATTTATCAAATCTTGATTTTGTAGAGATAGAAACTCCTTATTTAATCAAATCTACTCCCGAAGGGGCTAGAGATTTTATTGTCCCCTCACGAATGAATCCAGGTCAGTTTTATGCACTTCCTCAGTCACCACAAACCTTTAAGCAACTGCTTATGATTGGTGGTATGGATCGTTATTTTCAAATTGTAAAATGTTTCAGAGATGAAGATCTTCGAGCAGATCGTCAACCCGAGTTCACTCAAATAGATTGTGAATTGGCCTTCGTTGATCAAGAGGATATTTTAGTCATTTTTGAAGGCCTGCTCAAGCATCTCCTCCTCCAAATAAAAGAAATAGAAATCGATACGATCCCTCGCATTACCTACAATGATGCAATGCGTTTGTACGGCAACGACAAACCCGATATTCGTTTCTCTATGATTTTTGGTGAACTCAATGATATCGCGCAAGGAAAAGGATTTGCTGTTTTTGACAACCAAGAACTTGTTGTAGGATTCGCTGTTAAAGAGGGTAGTCACTTTTCACGAAAACAAATTGATGGTTGGATCAATTGGGTCAAACGACCTCAAGTAGGAGCCAAAGGATTGGTGTGGGTCAAATGTAACGAAGATGGAAGTTTTAAATCTTCGGTTGATAAGTTTTTTAATCAAGCTATTTTATCGAGCTGGGCCAAAAGAACACAAGCAAAACAGGGGGATTTAATCTTTATAATGGCAGGAGAAGCTAAAGCTACACGCACTCAATTAAGTGCTTTACGTATGGAATTAGCCGAAACCCTTGGGTTAAGAAAACCCCATGAGTATGCTCCTTTATGGGTCATTGATTTTCCTCTTTTAGAAAAAGAGGAAGAAACTGGTCATTTTCATGCCATGCATCATCCTTTTACAGCGCCCAAACTCGAACACCTCGATGCACTAAAGAATGATCCCGAAAAAGTTTTAGCTAATGCTTATGATTTGGTTCTCAACGGAAATGAAATTGGTGGAGGCTCCATAAGAATCCACAATAGAAATACCCAAAAACAAATGCTTTCATTATTAGGGTTTAGCCCCCAAGAAGCAGAAGAACAATTTGGTTTTCTGATGAATGCGTTTCAGTTTGGTGCTCCTCCTCATGGAGGTATTGCCTTAGGTTTTGATCGATTGGTCGCCATTCTTGATGGGCAAGAAACCATTCGAGATTATATTGCTTTTCCAAAAAATAATAGTGGTCGAGACGTGATGATTGATGCCCCCGCCATCATTGATGATATTCAATTAAAAGAGCTCACCATTCGAATTGAAAGACAACCCTAAGATGTCAATAATACTGAGATTTTTTGCTCTAGCCCTTTTTTTCTCCATAGTTTACGGCTTTATTGTCCGCCATGGCAGCCCAGAAAAAGGAGATTTTATCATTGGCATTTGTGTACTAGCAAGTGTATTTATCTTTATGCCCTTATTCTTATTACACCGTTGGAAAGGCAAAAAGCTTAAGGACTACACGCTTTCTCCTGAAAATATGGAAAAAATGAAGCAAACACTTTATGAAAAAAAGAATAAAAGACGATAAACTCTTCTTTTTTTGAATTTATCCTTACCTTAGCAAAATATTTTTAATTTAATTAATGACTGGTACAGTAAAATTTTTTAATGAATCCAAAGGATATGGATTTATTACTAACGATGAAACAGGCGAAGATATCTTCGTTCATGTAACCTCTTTAAACGGCTTACGCCTTAATGAAGGAGACAAAGTAGAATACGTTGAAGAAGACGGAAAAAAAGGAAAGATTGCATCTTCAGTTGAAGTGACATCTTAACAATATTTTATTTTGATTTTATTTATATCCCGCACTTGTTTGCGGGATTTTTTTTACTTCTTAATAAGTTTCTTAGGAGCATATCCCTTAACATTAACCAAATAAATCCCTCTTTTTAGCGCTGAAAGTTCAACTTTTTTTGTGTCATCTAAATATTGTTCCAAAATGACTTTTCCCGTAATATCATAGATCCGAACTAAATCGTTTTGTTGAAGTTGAGAAAACCAGATTTGGTTTTGGGCTGGATTAGGATAAAAATATGCTAAACTCCCCTGGATTAAAGGAATTCCAGCAGTAGGATCTGTCGAACGCGTATAGCTAAATCCTCCCCCTCCTCCATTTGACCCGCCACCCCCAGATGACCACTGGGTAAAAACAACATCAATATATATGGGCTGGCCTTCTGTAGTTATTTGCAACACATATTCTCGGTTGATTACTGGTTTGTTCCCTGAAGATGGCACCTTTTGTCTCCAGGTTCCAAAAGAAAGCGTTTCCACATTTTCGGTTGTCCCTTGCGCCCAAAGTGTTCCCGAAGGACTTGAAGATGAAGAATAAACGGTTTCGGATTTTGCATTAAACAAAGCTCCGCCATCAGTAGAACGCGTCAAAGAAACATTAGTCGTAATCTCATCTTGGTAAATCGTATTTTCCCAATCTGTAAAATTAGGCTTTGTAAAATCTATAGTTGGTCCATTCCAAACTTGTGCTTGTAATGAAAATAAACTTAACAATGATATCGTAGTATATATTTTTCCCATAGTCAAATATATCATTAAATTCTTTTTTGTTTAAAAAAATTAGTGAGCATTTGCGAAGCTTCTTTTTCGCAAACTCCAAACGTAGCTGTCGTTTTTGGATGTAATGGGGTGTGGTAGGATCGGTAGCCTCTCTTTGGGTCTGAAGCAGCAGCAACAATTCGATCTACTTGTGACCAATACAATGCCCCCGCACACATTGAACAAGGCTCGAGGGTGACATATAGACTACACCCTTTTAAGTATTTTCCTCCAATATGATTTGAGGCTGCTGTTATCGCTATCATTTCGGCATGGGCTGTTACGTCCTTTAAAGTTTCTGTTAAGTTATGGCCTCTCGCAATTATTTGTTGTTGAAAAACAATAACAGCCCCCACTGGAACCTCCCCTTTTTCGCACGCAATATGAGCTTCTTGTAATGCTTTTTTCATAAAATAACGATCATCTAATATCTCCATCATACTCACGACATCTTTTGATACCATTCTAATGCTTTTCCGTCTGTTAGGCTTGCTACAAAACAACTAACATTGAGCAATTGATCATAAATTTGTGTGGAAGATTGTATCATTTTATCGGGTAAACAGGAAAGTGCAAGACGGTCATAAGCACTTGTATTTCCTTGATGATCATGGACTACAGCCTGTACAAAAACTTCCAATAAACGATGAATGACTTGATATCCTTTTAACTCTTTTTCTATAACCTCTCTTGACTTATAAATTTGATGGACACTAACCTGAATAATATCTTCCATTTGGGCTTTGTACGAGCTTTTGTCCATTAGCGAGCTTGAAAAAGTTCCTTCTAAAATACTCTGCTCATATTTCATAAAAACACGAGAAGCATCTTCAATTAATGTACTAATCGATAATGCTCTCAAATAAGCTAATCGATCGGCACGAGTGTTGAGTTTACTGAATTTGGATTGGTCAATGGTCTTTTGAACCAACTTGATAAGATACTCTAATGCATAATCCTCAGAAATCCACCCTAAATTAATCCCGTCTTCAAAATCAATAAGCGTGTAGCAAATATCATCGGCAGCCTCAACCAAAAAAGCCAGTGGATGACGATTATAGGTGTTGTCATCTTTTTTTAATCCTAAGTCCTTAGCTACTTCATCAAAAAACAAGGCTTGTTGTTGAAAATATCCAAATTTTTTGTCTGCTACATGCGCAGTTGGGTTTTTGGGTAGGGAAGCTTTTGGATATTTAGTAAAAGTCCCTAGCGTAGCATAACTCAATCGCAGTCCCCCCGGAACCCCTTTTCGATCTTCTGCCAGTACTTTAAGTCCATTCGCATTCCCTTCAAAATCAACCAAATCTTGATATTGTTTTTCGGTTAGAGCATCTTGATAGTGTTGTCCTTTACCTATCTGAAAAAAATCTCCTATTGCTTGTTCTCCGCTATGACCAAAAGGGGGATTTCCAATGTCATGAGCTAAAGAGGCTGCAGCTACAATAGCGCCAAAATCATAAGCGTGATAGCCTAAACTATGTTCGAGCGCTGGGTAACGCTTTAATATCGCAGATCCCACAACTCGTCCTAAACTTCGACCTACAACAGCGACCTCCAAACTGTGGGTAAGTCGAGTGTGTACAAAGTCTGTTTTAGAAAAAGGGATGACTTGGGTTTTGTCTTGTAAGTTTCTAAACGCAGATGAAAAAATAATTCGATCGTAGTCGACCTCAAAACCACTTCGAGTTTTATCTTGTTCGCTACGTAGGCGCTTATGGGTATCGCCTTGTCGGCGTAAGGATAATAGTTGTTCCCAATTCATAACGCAAGTTAGCCAACATTCACCAGTTGTCAAACCCAAATACTATTAACATTGGCTTAACAATAAATGAAACTATTGTTAAGCTTTATATAACATTAAAGTGAAGTAGCAAATCTTTATTTGTAATGTAAAATTATCTATAACACATGAAAAAAATTCTACTCTTATTGGCGTTTGTGAGTGCTCTCTCATTTGCTCAAACAACTAAAGGCGATGGTTCTATCGTGTTTACTACTTCTGACGAATATTGGTCAGGAACTATTACCCTTGATGGTAAATATGTAGTGGCTGATGGTCACACCGTAACTATAGCCCCTGGCACTGTCATTAAAGCTAAAGCAAAAGGAGTTCCTGCTGATGCTTCTGCCTTTGTCGTAGCTAAAGGTGGAAAAGTTGATGCGATTGGTACACCAAGCCAACCTATCATCTTTACCACGGAATATGACCCACTTGATGGTACTAACCTTGAAACCCCTGGTCAATGGGGAGGCGTTGTAATCTTAGGTAAT
>CBFHWU010000022.1:0-22817 GCA_965659665.1 Flavobacteriaceae bacterium | reverse complement strand
CCGTTAGGCAGGTTCGAGTCCCTTCACCCGCACAAAACCTCAACGAACGTTGGGGTTTTTTTATGTTTTTTTGAGTATTTATCTTTTATGTCAAAAGGCAAATCTTGTGACTTTTGGTTTCACGACAATTGTTTTAGTCTTTTGCTTTGGCATTCCATACAAACAAGGCACAGATAACGGAGAGTATGGCTGCGCCCAACCAAAATATTTTTACCGTAGAAAAATCATAACTATCTACTCCATTCAGCACCGTGTGGTTGTTATCAATCAAGAAGCCACTTACCGTATCTTGAATTCCTGCTCCTATATAACTCGCAATCCCTATCATGCCCAACGCAGCTCCTGATGCTTTTTTTGAAGCGATATCAACGGCCATCAAACCTCCTACAAAAGTGATTAGTATCCCAATTGCAAAACCAAACAATACCATGCTTACTGTGTCAATCCATGGAGATCCGTCGGGATAGTACAGAAACAAACCAATTGCTGTTACATTTAATATCCCTGCTATCAATACCGGAACGTTTCGACTTCCATGGAAAAATTTATCGGAAATAAATCCTGAGATAATCGTTCCTATAATGCCACTTATCGCACTTACCGAAACTATCGAACTTGCCTCTAAATTGGTATAGCCCTTTTGGGCTTCTAAGTAATAAATTCCCCAACTTTCTATACCGTATCTACTTACATACATCAATGCGCTTGCCAATGCCAGGATCCAGATATAGGGGTTTTTTAGGACTTCTTTTTGAAGTGATCCTACAGATTTTCCTTTTGCATAAATGGGTGGATGGTCATTTTTGTAGTCTGAAATAGGAGGTAGCCCCTTACTTTTAGGAGAATCATGTAGAAATAAAGCAACAATAACAGCTCCTATAATCCCTATGATACCTGCTCCCCAAAACCCCCATTGCCATCCTGAGATGCTTACCATAAATGCAATGCCGACAAACGTAATGGCTTTTCCTAATCCATGACTGGCGCTCCAAATGCCGTAATAAGTTCCTCTTTCTTTATTGCTAAACCAACGTGATAAGGACACCACACTGGGTGCAGCTCCCATGGATTGAAACCAGCCACTTACCCCCCATAGTACTGCAAAAACAGTAAAGGACGACATAAAACCAAGGGCTAAATTGATTAATGCCGTAAAAAGCAAACCAGTCGACATAAAGCGTCGGATATTACTACGATCTGCCAAAAATCCGTTGGTCAGCTTTCCAATGGCATAGCTAAAAAATAAAGCAGAGCCCACCATTCCTAATTCTGAATCGGTCAATATGCCAGCATCTACAATAGGTTTTTTAACGACACTTAAACTTAAACGACAAACATAAAACAAGCTATAACCTATGGTCGCGGATGTAAATACCGACCATCTTAATCGGTTGTATTTTTTATCTACGTCTTGTTGGTTTTTTATTTTTGGAACTGCACCCAAAGCAGCGTAAAAACGGGTGATTTTTTTTATCATATTATTTTCTGAATGAAGGCACTATTTTATGGAAACGAATCATGAAGGTGTTATCAGTCATGAAGTCCTTTTTCTCTTAAGTACTTTAATAATAATCTTGGTCTGTCGGTTTGAATAATATCAATATCATTTTCAATAAACCAATCATATACGGAAAGATTTTGAACTGCTTTTTCATCATCATGACCTGCATTGTGATGTGGCCAAAGTGCATTTACCCAAACACTTGAACCTGCTTTTCTGATTTTTTTAAAGTCTTTCACCATCGGAATGGCATCTTGGTTTATTGTAAATTCAAAAGCAATTGGAGGTATTTTAGAATTGAGATATTCATCAACAATAGTTTCTGCATCTTTATTTGGTAGTTTAATAATAGGCATGAAATATACCTTATCTAAATACTGCCCAAATTCATTTTCAACTTCTTCTAATCTTTTTGCCCCTTTAATCACTACTTGATTTTGCGTACCTGTTTCTTGAATAACCTCAAAGCATTTATCAAAAATGCTATAGCTTTTATCTAGATTGACTAAAATTTTTCCTTTCGCCAATGCTAAAGCCTCTTTAAGTGTAGGTATTTTATGTTGAGTGGCAACTCCTAGCCCATCTACTAAATTTAAAGTTCTTAGCGCATCTAATGTCCATTTTTGTATTGGTCCATTGCCAGTAGTTGTTCTATTAAGCTTTTTATCATGCATTAAAACGGGGATTGAATCTTTGGTTAGGCGGACGTCAATTTCCACCATATCAATCCCCATCTCAATACAATTTTGAATAGCCTGCAACGAATTTTCTGGTGCATTACGCCAATCTCCGCGGTGAGCGACTACAATTACTTCCTTGTTATTAGCGTCTTCTAAATTTGCTATTTTATCTTGAAAGGAAGGTTTTGTTCTAAGATTAATATGGTCCTTACATCCAACAAGAACAACTATTAAAATTAGGTAGTAAAATATTTTCATAATAGTTAATGAATAAAAAAGCAAACACAGTATGTGCTTTGCTCCCTTTTATTTTATCCTAAAACTTACTGAACAAGTAGTTTTACGGTTGCTTGTTTGGCATTTTCAAATACGTTTACAAAATATACTCCGGTTTTTAAATTCGAAGTCTTGATTTTTTCATTCACACGGATCTTCTTTGCATATATTTTTCTACCAGTGATATCAAAAATTTGAACCAATTTATCGCTGTTTAAAGTTGTTGAGATATAAAATTCGCCATTATCAACTGGGTTAGGATATACCGTGAGTCCATTAATAAGTTCTTTAGAAGTTGATAAGGTAATGGCATTAACATTTGAAGTATGCTTAGCGTTTTTACCATACATTGGCCAACCACCAGTCTGTAAGCCAGTTGCAGAAGTAGTTAAGGCACTTAATTTACCACCAGTTAAATTCTCCTTTTTAACCGAACCATAACCTATAACCACAATTTCATCTAGAGTAGCAGCACTTTCGATCAACTTAACTGAAATGGAAGTTTGACCGTTAAGTGGAATTTCTTGATTAGTAAACCCTAAGTAGGAAACTATTAAAATGGCATTTTCATCAGATACTGTTAATGCAAATTTGCCATCAAAATCGGTTTGCGTTCCGTTTAGGGTTCCTTTTTCCAATATGTTTGCCCCAGGTAATGGGAGGTCCGATTCGTCTGTTATGATTCCAACAACTTCATGCCGTTCTTGTTTATCATCTACTGTTACACCATCATTTATCTTTTTCTCTATAATGATTATAGCGTTACTATTAGATAACTCATAGCTCACATTACTCGAGGATAAACTTTTTTCTAACAGTTTGGTGACCAAAATCTCTCCTTTAGTCAATTGTACTTTAGGCGCATTTTTAAATAATTTTTTTTTATAAATAAAATCATAGTCAGTTTGTTGCTTAATGATTTTAAAAACTTGATCTACACTCACCAATTTGTCTTGGTCTATATTCACTTTTTCTTGAGAAAAAGAATTTTCTGGAGTAAGACTAAAGACAGTTGTGCATAATAGAAGTACAAATGCTCTCATAATCATAAATAGGTGTCGTTTACGAAAGAGGGAACGCACCCTTTTTAATTTAATTTTCATAAATTTACTATGTGTTAATTAGACATTAGTTTAGTTATTACACTTTATTAGAGGAGCGAAGATGAACCACTGCAAAATGTTTTACTTCGTTCCTTTTTATTTACTTTAATATGACTAGATCACCCTTTATTTCATAATCATTTATAGCCCTAGAATTTTTAATATTGGACAAAAGATCTTCCAGGGTTTTATTTTTTCTTAATACCCCAGTAAATTCTTCATTCTCAATTGTTTTGTCTTTAAAAGTGATATTAATATCATACCATCGTGATAAAATCTTCATCACCTCTTTAAGGGTTTTCCCTTCAAAACTAAACACCCCATCTTTCCAAGAAACTTCGTCAAAAACATTGACTTCTTTTACGATGGAATTTTTGGTATTTAAATCAAAACGCAATTGTTGATGAGGAGCCAACTTTTGTTTACTGTTTTCGATGTTAATCTCAACTTTTCCCTCTACTAAAGTGGTATAAATGCTGGTTTCATCTTTATAGGCCTTAATATTAAATGCTGTACCCAATACGTCAACTTCTTGAGATTTATGCAACACCTTAAATTTAGCCCCTTTGTGTAGTGAACTTGGCGATACTTCAAAATAGGCTTCCCCATAGATTAATTCTACTACTCGTGGTTTTCCATCATTAAAGGTCACAGGGTATTTTAGTTTAGATTCTGAATTTAGCCAAACTTCAGTGCCATCAGAGAGGGTGATTTGAAACTTCCCCGCTCTTGGGATTGTTAAATAATGATAATTTTTCTCTTTTGGTTTTTCATTATTGTATTTAGCATGATATACAATCTCTTCTCCATCACTATTCGAGTGCGGTGTTTTATAGTTATTTCCTTTTTTTAGTGTTATTTCTGAACCATCTTCCAATGTCAATGTTGCTTTATCGCTTCCAGGAAAAATGTCGTTGGAGTTGATCTCTTCCAAAACAATATCATTGCCCAACTGTGCGTGGAACAGTTGGTCTTTGAAAAAGTATACTGTTGCAAAAAGGGTTATGACCAATATGGCTGCATATTTGTAATATTTTTGAATCTTTACTCTTCTAACGGCGCTTTCTTCTTCAAGAATAAGTCGGCTTATTTTGTTCTTTGTTTTATTTGGATCGAATTTTTTCAAGTGGTAATCTATTGCAAAGTTGATTTTTATATAATGGATGAATTCCTTTTTATTAATAGGGTCTTTAACCCATAATTCTAATTCATCTAATTCCGAAAAAGAAGCCTGATTGACAAGGTATTTAACTATATATTTTTGGATGCTGTTTGGGACCATCGAAATTCCGTTCTATACTACTAAAGCGAAGCAAATTTCAGTAACCCTAAGTTTTTCGATAAGTTTTTTTTATATATTAGCATTAAAGCATTCCAAATTTTATCAATATCCTAATGCGCATTTTTTTTAAAAATGATAGTGAACTTATTAAAGCGCTAAAAAATGGTGAATCAAAAGCGTATCATTTTTTAGTAGATAGTTATCATCATCAACTATGCGTTTATGCCCATAGTCTTACAAATGAGCACAATCTATCTGAGGATATTGTACAGAACATATTTGTTTACCTATGGAAAAACAGAGCACAACTAAGGGATGATTTTTCAGTAAAAAATTATTTGTACCGATCAGTTTACAATGAATTTATTGATCAATACAGAAAAAAGAAAGCGGTTTTATCTTTAGAGAAGAAATATATTGAAGCTTTAAATGATGTGGTAGAAACAGAAGAGGAAGAAAACTCACTGGAAAAGCTCATCACTTTAGTAAAACAAGAAATTGAAAACTTACCCCCCAAATGTAAACATACCTTCTTATTAAGTAAAAGAGAAGGTCTCACTAACGTGGAGATCGCAGAATATCTTAATGTATCCATAAAATCCGTAGAGGCGCATATCACCAAAGCCTTTTCTATCTTACGAAAAACCATTGGAAACAACACTAAGGGTATTTTATTTTTATTGTTTGGAATGAATAAAAACGTAGCTACAAATAAAAACACCTAACTTTAAAAAAGTTAGGTATCTGCTAGTCGGGATGACAGGATTTGAACCTGCGACCCCACGCACCCCATGCGTGTGCGCTACCAGGCTGCGCCACATCCCGAATAAATAGGAAGATTTTTTTGTCGGGGTGGCAGGATTCGAACCTGCGACCTCCTGCTCCCAAAGCAGGCGCGATGACCGGGCTACGCTACACCCCGAAAAAAGTGTGTGCAAATATAAAATAATAAGATGTGATTACCAATCAATTTTTATAATGTTAATGGTTAATCATTGATAATAACTTTTTAGGTCAGATTTCGATTAATTTGATTCTAAGAATTACTTTTGTACTAAATATTTTTATTATGAGTGCTACTGTCGAACAAATCAAAACTTTAATCATTGGCTCTGGCCCTGCAGGTTATACAGCAGCTATTTATGCCTCACGAGCCGATCTTAACCCTGTTCTTTATACTGGTTTAGAACCTGGTGGTCAACTAACTACCACCACTGAAGTAGATAATTTTCCAGGCTACCCCGATGGTGTAGATGGGCCTACCATGATGGTTCAGCTTCAACAACAAGCCGAACGCTTTGGTACTCAAGTAAGAATTGGAATGGCAACAGCGGTAGAATTTTCAGCCCAAGTAGGAGGGTGGCATAAAGTCACCATTGACCAAGAAAAAGTTATTCTTGCCCAAACGATCATCATATCCACTGGCGCTACAGCCAAATATTTAGGACTCCCAAGCGAGCAAAGATTGCGTGGTGGAGGCGTATCGGCCTGTGCGGTATGTGATGGGTTTTTTTATAAAGGTCAAGAAGTAGCCATAGTGGGGGGAGGAGACACCGCCTGTGAAGAAGCCACTTATCTTTCTAATATATGCTCAAAAGTGACCATGCTAGTCCGTAAAGATCAGATGAGGGCTTCCAAAGCGATGCAACACCGTGTTACCTCAACACCAAATATTGATTTACGTTATAATACCGAAATAGATGAGGTATTAGGGGATATGGTAGTTGAGGGATTGCGAATGGTTAATAATCAGACAGGAATAAAGGAAGAAATTTCTATCACGGGTCTATTTATTGCTATTGGTCATCAACCCAATACCGAGATATTCAAAAATCAACTTGACATGGATGATGCAGGATACATCATTACTTCAGGTAAGTCAACAAAAACCAACAGGCCAGGAGTGTTTGCTTCAGGAGATGTACAAGACAAAGAATATCGTCAAGCAGTTACTGCTGCAGGAACAGGTTGTATGGCTGCATTAGATGCCGAACGTTATTTGGCTTCCTTAGACAGCTAATAAAATGTAGCCCATTGTTGTAGCGAAATAACAATCAGACTGAAAAGGGATATAATCCACAAAACACCTAGAAAAATACTCATGCCAATGGTATTTTTAAGTTTGCCACTCCACATCCATTTTCCAAATAATAATAAGTATACCATTGGAATTACTGAAAAAAAGAAAACAGGAACACTCAAAATCCAAAGAGGACCATTAAAATAGGTCCAATGATCCTGATTGAATTCAAGATCAAAAAGATCAATTCCCATCAAATCGACAGTGCCTAATGTAAAAACCGCAATCACTAACGAAATAATACCAAGCGATGTTGCAATAATAAGGATGATCCCCAAAAGCTTTCGAATAACCAAAAAAAGCGATTCTAAAACTCTTGTTAAAGCATCAAAAAAACCTTTCAATCCAGTTTCAACAGATTTACCTGTTTTCGAGTAATCCGTATTTTTTACCCGGTCAGCAACATCTTCAATTCCTTCTTTAATTTTTTTTTCAATATTAGAAATATTTATAGGTTCGCCCTTCATGGAAAGTTTTTCAGCGGTCGTTTCTGCTTTGGGCAAAACAATCCAAAGAATAAGGTATAAAACAATAAATCCACCCCAACTGAAAAGCCCTAAAATAAGCCATATAATGCGCACCCAACGTGTTTTTAATCCTATATAATAGGACAATCCAGAGGCCACACCACCAAGTAATGCATTCTCTTGATCACGAAATAATTTTCGTTGTGACTCTTTTTGTTCTTCCTCATCGATTTTGTAATCGTGAGGTTGCCCCATAATTTTAATAATTTCATCTACCTCATTTTGGGTAATTACTTGACGTTCGTGTTTCAGCATTCCGATAAGTAGTTCGGCTATACGAGCTTCAATATCAGCAATGATCTCATCTCGAACGGTTTCATCTTTAAAATATCGCTTAATCTCATCCAAATAGGCATTGAGATTTTTGTAGGCAAGCTCATCAATATAAAAAAAATGACCTGCCAAATTAATGTTAAGGGTGATATTCATATTATGTAGTTTTGGTTAAAGATTCGACGGCTTTGTGCAGTTGCTTCCAATTTTTATTGAGTTCCTCTAAAAATGTTTTTCCTTTGGAAGTAATTCCATAGTATTTTCGCGGGGGTCCAGAAGTAGATTCTTCCCATTTGTAAGTCAGTAATTCTGCGTTTTTTAAACGGGCTAACAGAGGATATATCGTCCCCTCAACCACAATCATTTCAGCCTCCTTTAATGTAGTGAGTATCTCTGAAGTATACTTGGCATCGTCTTTGAGAACGGCTAAAATGCAATATTCCAATACCCCTTTTCGCATTTGTGCTGTTGTGTTTTCGATGTTCATGTTGTTAACTTTAAGTAGTGTATAAGCAGGTATTATGTAATGCAAGGTACTAAAAATAATTTAATTTATTTTTGTTTTATGAAAAAATCTGAAATCACCCTTTTTACTTTGCTAAAACTCCCACTTGTTTATTTGAGTGGTGTTCGAGTTCAATATATTAACCAAGAAATATGTAAAGTCAAAGTACGACACCGTTGGATCAATCAAAATCCTTTTAAATCGATTTTTTGGGCAGTTCAAGGCATGGCAGCTGAACTAGCGACAGGGGTGTTATTAATGTCTAAAATTCGTAGTTCAAAATCCTCTATTTCGATGCTGCTTGTTGAAACATCAGCGAGTTTTCACAAAAAAGCAACAGGAAAAATTATGTTTAGTTGTAAAGATGGAAGTCGTATTGATTCACTCATTGATAAGGCCATGAAAACTAACGAAGGCGTTTCAGATTGGTTCCAAACAGATGGCTATAATCAAGAGGGTCAAATAGTCTCCTCCTTTAAATTTAAATGGTCAATAAAGGTTAAAAATTAACATTATGACAACATTTTTCAACTATTTTTTTTTGTTAATTTATAACAACAATAATAACAAAACTATGGCTTCTCAAATGTATGACTATGCCAAAAAACTTTTATTAAAGTTAAGGTTTGATTCCGTCTTATTTCACAAAGAATTGGAAAAAGCAGCTCACTATTTATCGTATTCCGAATACCAGAAACTTGATCGCTGGGCTCGCTCATGTATCGTAATTAGTAATAACAAAAACTCTACTGAAAAACACGTTTTGGACTGATGATATCTACCTCTTGAAAGACTATAGCTCCTCGAACAATACTCGAGATGAGGTGATGAATTGCCTCAATAATATGGAGTTTTAGTTCTTTGCGGTTATAAATTAAGCTTACTTCTCGCGCTGGACTTGGTGAAATGAAATTACGAAGATGTTTTTGGTTTTCTCTTCTCATGTTAAGGGTATTGAGGTAAGGGAGTAGTGTAATCCCCATCCCTTCGTTGGCAAGTTGGATGAGGGTTTCGAAACTTCCGCTATGAATATTAAAATTCGCATCGGAATGTTGATCATTTCTTTTACAAATGTTCAGCACACTATCTCGAAAACAATGTCCATCTTGCAATAGCAAAAGTTTTTGATTTATCAAATCAGTAACACTTACTTTTTCTTTATTTTGAAGCTGAGTGTTTCCTGGAACATAAGCCATAAAAGGCTCGTAGTATAAAGGTTTTTCTTTAATGGTTTTATGAGACAAAGGAGTGGCTGCAATAGCCATGTCGAGTTGTCCATTTTCGAGTTTTTCAATAATTCGTTGCGTACTGAGTTCCTCAATCTCTAAAAACAGTTTGGGGTATTTTCGAATTAAATTTGTTAAAAACATCGGAAGCAATGTAGGCATCACAGTTGGTATAATGCCAATTTTAATGATACCACTTACCATTCCCTTTTCTTGAGCAACCACATCGCTCATTCGAGTGCTTTCAGCCACGATGTTTTTGGCTTGCTCGATTATTTTTTCTCCTACTTCCGTAATTTGAATGGGTTTTTTGCTTCGGTCAAAGATTTTAGTTCCTAACTCTTCCTCCAATTTGTGAACTTGCATACTTAACGTGGGCTGGGTTACAAATATTTTTTCGGCTGCTAACGTAAAGTTTTTGTACTCTGCTACTGCAATACAATATTTTAATTGGGTAATGGTCATGATAAGTATTGTCTATTGAAAAGGTAAATATTGGTAAATAAAAATTATTTCACAACTTCCGCTTTTATATACACATTGTCTATGGGCCACTCTCTATTATCAGTAGGAAGTTGAGCAATTTGATCCACAATTTCCATCCCACTGATCACTTTTCCAAATACGGTATAACTTCCATCTAAGTGGTAGGCACCGGGCCTTTGTTGGACAATAAAAAACTCATAAGGAGAAGCTAATTTGTGAGGGTTTTCTATTTCACTACTCGGCATTGAAACGGTTCCGTAATGATGACGTAATTCATTTTTGGTGTCGGGCGGTAATAGGTATTTACCAATTGAACGACGTTTTTTTGAAGTCTTGTAATCATCTGAATTTCCTCCTTGAATGATAAAATCTTTGACCACTCTATGAAAATAAGTAACATCAAAATAACCCTGACGTGTTAAATAAATAAAATTTGCACGGTGATAGGGCGTACTGTCAAATAGCATAATCTCAAAACTTCCCTGTGGTGTGGTAATACGAACAATATGTTCAGGATGCTCTTGACCATATTCAAATAAGAAAGGAATTGCATTTTGATCGGTCAGTTTAAAAGCTTCCTTTTCAATAGCTGTAGTATCTTTGACTGGTTGTTTTACAATAGCTTTTGGTTCAACAGTTTTTGTTTTTGAGGTACATCCTGCTATAATAAGTAAAGTAACGATAAAAATCTGACGATGCATTTTGAATTATTTATTGACTGCGTACCAAAAATACGAGAATTACCGCTTCCAGGATTGCCTGTTCAATTAAAAATGGCTCCCCCT
Organism: Flavobacteriaceae bacterium; assembly: GCA_965659665.1. Lineage (GTDB taxonomy): Bacteria > Bacteroidota > Bacteroidia > Flavobacteriales > Flavobacteriaceae > CBFHWU01. The sequence goes on along the minus strand of CBFHWU010000022.1, from coordinate 12,093 downwards.
GAACGTAATTTAGAGTATCCCATTAATGAACCCCCTAAAAGGGCGGCTGTGTATTGTGTTTTTTTTCCAAATACCTCAAAATCCACTTCTTTTGTGCTTATTCGACGACAAACTTACCCTGGAATACATTCGAATCAAATGGGTTTTCCGGGGGGAAAAAAAGATAAAAAAGATTCAGATTTACATACTACCGCATTAAGAGAATTTAAAGAAGAGTTGGGTGTCGAAAAAATTCATTCTATTTGTCCTTTAAGCCCTTTATATATCCCCCCAAGTAATTTTTGGGTTCAACCTTTTTTAGGGTACCTTACTCAAACTCCAAAATTTATTCCCGATTACAAAGAAGTGGCTGAGGTGGTCGAAGTTTCTTTAAATGAATTTATTCAAGCAAAAGTGCTTGGGACACCCCCAGGGTATATGCTCTCAAATCATCATGTGTGGGGAGCAACCGCTATGATTCTAGCTGAAATAAAAGAAATGTTAAAAGTACTTTAAACATAATAATTGTGTTATTTTTGTTTTAACAAATCAATTTATTTTGTTTCGAAAAAATTCATTTGGTCACTACGACATTTTAAAAAAATGGTTGATTCGTATTTTAGGAGTCGCTACTTATCGGCGTTATCGAGGGTTTAATCAGCTCCGTATCGAAGGGTCTGAAATTATTAAAAATCTTCCTGAAACCAATGTCCTGTTTGTTTCAAATCATCAAACGTATTTCGCTGACGTGGTCGCGATGTTTCATGTTTTTAATGCAAGCCTTTCAGGAAGAGTGGACTCCATCAAAAATGTAAGTTATTTGTGGAATCCAAAACTCAATATATTTTTTATTGCTGCCAAAGAAACGATGAAGGCTGGTTTACTTCCTCGTATTCTTGCTTATGCAGGATCAGTATCGATTGAAAGAACTTGGCGAAGCAAAGGAAAAAATATCAATCGTCAGGTTAATATGAGTGATATTACCAAAATAGGAACCGCCCTAAAAGATGGTTGGGTCATCACTTTTCCACAAGGAACAACAACTCCTTTCAAACCGATCCGAAAGGGTACCTCTTTTATTATCAAAAAATACAAACCTATTGTTGTTCCAATTGTTATTGATGGTTTTAGACGTTCGTTTGATAAAAAAGGACTATTTATCAAAAAAAGAGGGATTCTTCAATCGATGGAAGTTAAACCCCCTCTGGATATTGACTACGAAAATGATTCCACGGAATTAATTATAAGTAAAATTGAATTCGCTATTGAACAACATCCTTCATTTTTGAAGGTGGTACCAGAAAATGAATTACAAGCGTACGAAAAAAACCATAAGAAACGTGAATGGCTTTCTTAATGATTTTCAATTACTCCCGCACAACTTACTCGAGCGCCAGCAGCTCCAGAGGGTTGAGACACAAAATCGTCTGCCCCTTGATGAACGATCACCGCTTTACCAATGATGTTTTTGGTTTTATCTTCGCAACCCAAACACCACTCATCGGTTGTAAATGTAAGAGAACCTTTTCCTGAATCATTAACTTGAAAGTTTCCTATATCCCCTTTGTGATAACCTGTTTTGTCTCCCCATTTGCCATGTGGCTTGAATGTGGGATTCCAATGCCCCCCCGTGGATGTTGCATCATCTGATGAACAATCTGCTTTTTCATGTAAATGAATAGCATGCAATCCCGGAGTTAATCCAGTAAATTCCGCAAGCATTTCGATTTTTCCATTTTTTTCTATAAAATTAATGGTTCCCGAAGCGGTAGAACCACTTTTTGAACTAGCTTCAACCATGAGAGATTTTGAAGATTCTGCACACGAAACTAACCCAAACAAACAAAAAAATGCAATAACAGTTTTCATAAAGTAAATTTTTATATAAAATTACGTTTTTACTTTAAAATGTTGATCTTTGTTTTAAAAAAGAATGAAATTATTTTTTTATGCCCTCTTAAGTGGTATCGTATTGGGCTCTTGTACAGCCTATAAATCCTCTCCTTTTGATTATGATGAGTTGCCAGTTTCCCCTGATTACAAAGCCGACGACTCGTGGGCAGTATTGCCCAATAAAATTCCAAACGTTTTAGCTGATTTTACCCCTACACAGTCCACAAATTTAGAGGTAGATGTGTTTTTTGTATATCCCACAGTTTTTACCTCAAAAAAAGATCGTCGATGGGTCGCTTCTTTGAAAGATGAATCTTATCGTAAAGATGTCTTAGAAAAGCCTGTTCAATTTCAATCTTCTGCATGGTATGGAGTCGGGAATTTATATATTCCGTTTTATCGTCAAGCCCATTATAGATCTTTTGTGGAACCTTACAAAAAAAACGGAGGAGACATGTCACTATCCATTGCTTATTCTGATGTCAAGCGTGCGTTTTTGTATTATTTAGAACATTATAACAATGGAAAACCAATCATTATCGCTTCCCACAGTCAAGGAACGGTGCATGCCAAGCAGCTCATAAAAGAATTTTTTGATGGGACTCCATTACAGTCTAAATTAATTGCAGCCTATTTGATTGGAATTGGTATTACTCCCGAGGAGTTTTCCCACATAAAACCCATGACTCGCCCCGATCAAACAGGAGGATTTGTGTCTTGGAATGCTTACAAATATGGAAAATTACCAAAAAACTTTTCATCTTGGTATAAAGGAGGGGTAACCACCAATCCTGTCCGATGGAATGGAGATAAAATTTCGAATTTTGATCAGCACAAAGGCGTGTTATACTCAGACAAAAACATTTATGCTAAACGTCTAACTGTGGAGAAAGCCAATGGTCTTTTATGGGTCACATTACCAAAGATTCCAAAACGATTTTGGTTATCATTTGTTAAAAGCTATCATTTTGCAGACATCAACTTGTTTTGGGAAGACATACGACAAAACACACTGTTAAGAGTAAATACTTATTTGAACCCCTAGTCGCTCTCAGGTGCTAGCGCAACACGCATTCCATCTAATTCAGAGCTAATAGGTATTTGACATCCGAGACGAGAATTTTCTTTAACATAAAAAGCTTCATCAAGCATGGCTTCTTCGTCGTCATTTCGTGACCCATAATGTTGTTCCGTAAGTATATATACTTGACATGAAGCGCACATGGCCATTCCACCACAAACTCCTTCAACAGGAAGTTCATAGCTTTTACAAACTTCCATAAGATTCATATTCATGTCAGTTGGAGCAAGGAGCTGGTGTTCGATTCCCTCTCGGTCAATAACGGTAATATTAATGTCGCTCAATGTAATTTAATTTGCTGAAGAATTATCAAAACCTTGAACCCCTTGAACCGTAGTATATTTCATGGTGAATTTTTTGTTGGGATAAATAATTTTATAGGCAGTTTGGACCGCTAATGTGGCTTCGTGAAAACCACACAAAATTAATTTTAATTTACCTGCATAAGTATTGACGTCTCCTATCGCAAATATTCCTGGAATATTAGTTTGATAATCAAAAGTATCTACCACAATAGCATTTTTTTCAATGTCTAACCCCCAATCTCCAATGGGTCCAAGCTTTGGGGAAAGTCCAAAGAGAGGAAACCAAAGAGAGGTGTCTATCAAAGTAGAGCCCGATTTATTGTCAATGAAAACATGTTCTAAACTTCCATTGCCATCAATTTTTTTTACTTCAGAGAAAGTATGGATTTTCATTTTCCCTTTTTTTTCAAGCTCATACGCACGACTCACCGAGTCTTTATGTGCTCGAAACCGATCACTCCGGTGAACAAGGTGCACATAGCTATTGCGTTCAGCAAAATAATTGGCCCAATCTAAAGCAGAATCTCCACCTCCTGAAATCACCATCGTTTGACTTTCGTAATATTTTGGGTCTTTAACAATATAATGAACCCCTTTTTGTTCAAAAGTACTTAAGTTTTTTATTAATGGTTTCCGAGGTTCAAAACTTCCTAATCCTCCTGCAATCATGATTACAGGAGCCTGATGTAGTGTTCCTTGTTGGGTAGTAACAATAAAAGTTCCATCTTTTTGCTTTTCAACCGTCTCTGCACGTTCACCTAAGGTAAAACCAGGATGAAATGGAGCAGATTGTTCCATTAATTGATCTACCAATTCACCTGCCAAAATACTTGGGTAGCCCGGAATATCATAAATGGGTTTTTTGGGATAAATCTCGGAAAGCTGTCCCCCTGGTTGAGGAATCGCATCTATTAGATGGCACTTTAACTTCATTAACCCTGCTTCAAAAACAGCAAAAAGCCCTACAGGACCTGCTCCAATAATAATAATATCTGTTTTGATCATGGTTTTTTTAATAAACTTTCGGTTAGGGTATTCATGATTTTTACTTTAATTTCAAAATCAGCTTTAAGCGAGTTTCGGTACTGGTATAGTTTTTCAAGTAATGGATCCATTTGATCAGGTAATATGTATTCTAACAACTGTCGAATTCGCTTAGCTAATGTAGGAGATTTTCCATTGGTAGAAATACCAATTTTCACATTTCCTTTAGTCACTATTCCTCCCATATAAAAATCGCAAAATTCGGGAGAATCCGCAACATTTATTAAAATAGATTTTTTTCGACAATCCCTACAGATCATTTGGTTCACTTTTGATTGATCTGTTGTAGCGATTACTACATGATGACCGGTCAAATAATCGCTATGATAATGATCCTTGATATAAAGAATATTTTTATCCGATATAAATGCAGCGGTTTGTGGTCTTAACAATGGACTTAATAGCGTAACTCTGGATGCGGGAGAAGATTTATATAAAAAAGTTAATTTTTCAAGGGCAACATATCCACCCCCTACCACTAAAATATGAAGCGCTGATGTCTTTAAGAATATTGGGTATAATGAATTGCTCATACGCTCAGATGGGCTTGAAGTTGATCAAAGCGTGTGACTTGGTCTTTTACAGCTTTTCCAATAATAATGATAGCAGGATTCGATATTGCTTCTTCAACTACACGGGTTACAATAGTTCCTAGATCAGCCACAACATGTTTTTCATGGGGCAAAGTGCCATGCTGAATAATAGCAATTGGGTAGGAGGCAGGCTTATGCTTGAGGAAGACTTCAATAATTTCAGACAATTTGGAAATTCCCATAAAAACAACTATTGTAGACGATGATTGTGCAGCTAACGGAATGTCAGACGATATTTTACCTTCACAGGTGTAGCCAGTGGTAACCCAAATACTTTCATAAAAACAACGTCGTGTTAGTGGGATTTGAAGTTGAGCGGCAATAGCTGAATAGGAAGAAATGCCAGGGATGAGTTGTGTTTTTATACCAAAAAAATGCACATATTCAAGCTCTTCAGCAGCACGAGCAAAAATACTGACATCCCCTCCTTTTAGCCGTACCACTCGTTTTCCAGAAAGTGCGTGATGTACGATTCGTTCATTGATTTTTTGTTGACTAATATGGTGTTTTCCTTTGCGTTTGCCTACATATTCCTTAGCACCTAAAGTATTGTATTTTAGGGTGTCTGTATGCACTAAAGCATCGTACAATATCACATCAGCATGTTCAATCGCCCTTATTGCTTTTAGGGTTAATAATTCGGGATCACCAGGCCCCGCGCCAACCAATTGAACGAGTCCTTTACTTCGCATTTTTTAGTCTGTAATGATTAATCCATACCAATAATTTTTTAGCTTCTTCCGCATATTGTAGTGCAAATGATTCGGTAGGTTTTTGGGTTTGGATTAAACGTGCAGTTTCTGAATAACGAGTTCCTACATTATTTTCATACACTTTAAAATGCTCATCAAAAGCTTCAATGATGGAGTCGTGTGCATTTATTTTGGCATTTACGGTTGTAAGTAATGCTTTTGCTGCTCTAATTTGTGCCGCATAGCTATAATAAATACTATTTGACCAATTGGAATTCTTATATTCTTGCTGTGCTTTTTCAAGTTGTTCCTCGGCATCAAATAATAAGGTTTGCACCAAATCGATTGTTACTCCGGCACATTCCCCTATCCCAATAGCTTTTTTGTATTTATTTTGATTTCCCCAATCAACAAAATCATCAGCAGTCAAATCTCTAATTTCCGAAAAGTGTTTTAAGTTTTGATAAAAATAATTTGAAGTTTTACGGGCCACATATTCTTTATATAACTCCTCATTTTCTCTATTTTTTTTAAAATCTTTAAGAAGCCAACGAAGTACTTTAGGCGTACGTTTAGCGGGAACTTTAAGGATTTTATCCGCAAAACTTCCTTTTCCATCTCTAAAAACTCCTCCTCCCAACAGTACTTGTGTGGCCGGAGCAATAGCTCCATTTGATTTGATGGTCATGCCTTGAAAACCAATATCAGCTATGGTGTGTTGTCCACAGGCATTCATACATCCACTTATTTTGATACTGATCTGATGTTGAGCTATTAAATCATGGAATTCGTGTTCGATCACATCATGTAGTTTTTTGGCTAATCCCATGCTACTAGCAATTCCTAAATTACAGGTGTCTGTCCCTGGGCAAGCCACAATATCATTGATTTTGTGAAAGCCTGCACGATCCAACCCTATTTTGGTCAACGCTTGATAAAGCGCCAATAGATTTTCTTTTTTTATCGAACGTAGTAAAATACTTTGAGCAGGTGTAAGTCGAATATCTTCTGCACAAAAAACTTCCACAATATCAGCGAGCTGTCGGGCTGTTTGTGTCGAGAAATTACCTGTTTCAATAGGAACACCTACCGATACATATCCTTGTTGTTTTTGAAGGTAAACATTGGATTTTTTCCAAAACCTAAACCCTTTATCTGTTTCTTGTAAGGTGGATTTAAATAAAGGAGTTTGTTTTAGTTTTATTTCGTGGTAGGGAATGGGAATGCTAGGTTGACTTATCCCTTTTTTTTCTTCTGCTACGAGCTTTAAAAAAGAGATTATTCCAAGATCTTTGACTAAAAATTTAAGTCGTGCTTTATTTCGTCGGTTTCGTTCTCCGTAACGATCAAAAACCCGAATCACAGCCTCACTAAAGGGAAGCATCTGATCAACGGGCATAAATTCGGAGATACAATCAGCACTGCGGGGTTGAGAACCGATTCCACCGCCCAACATTACTTTAAATCCATGTTGATTTTCTTTTATTTTGGGAATAAAACCCAAGTCGTGTATAAAAGTCATAGCGTGGTCGGCACTTGAACTCGAAAAGGCAACCTTGAATTTACGTCCCATGTCTTGACAAATAGGGTTACGAAGAAAATATTCAAAAAAAGCATGGGCATAGGGGGTTACATCAAATGGCTCATCAATGTCAACTCCTGCAAATATGGAGGCCGTAACGTTTCGAACCGTATTTCCACATGCTTCCCGAAGAGTAATATTATCTTTTTCTAAATCCGACCACAATTGAGGGGTATGTGCTAAATCAACATAATGAATTTGAATATCTTGTCGGGTAGTGATATGTAAGTTTCCGTTGGAGTATTCGTCTGATACTTCAGAAATACGTCGGAGTTGTTGGGCTGACACTTTACCATAAGGTAATTTGATTCGAATCATTTGAACCCCTTGTTGACGTTGTCCATAAACACCTCTTGCTAAACGTAAACTTCTGAATTTTTCTTCGTCAAGGGTTCCTTGTTTGTACTCAAAAATCTTTTTTTCTAGTTCAATGATTTCGTGTTTAACAATGGGGTTTTCAATTTCTGTTCTAAAACTTTTCATAGGCTAGTAATAAATCCGACTCCTGCCGTATTATGAGTATGTGCATCGATGAATATAAACGATCCCAAAGCATTATTTTCTTGAAATGGTTTACTGACTATGGGGTGAGCAGTAATTAAACTGACTTTTCCAATGTCATTGAGCTCTAATGATGTACTGCTCTCCTCAAAAAGAGTATCTAAATTTAATTTATTGTGTATGGTACTGATTTTAACTAATGTGCGCTGTACACCTTGTTGAATCCAATATTTACTACTGCTTTTTAGGGGCGTATTTTGCATCCAGCAAACCGAAGCAACCAAATGTTTACCTGTTTCAACTTGGGAGTTTGCAGCAATTATGCAATTTCCTCTTGAAATATCTATTTCATCGGTTAAAATAATCGTTCCACTTTCCCCTTGCGCAAGTTGTTCAACCTTTGTTCCATATTGCTCAATAGCTTTAATATAGCTCGATTGTCCCGAGGGAAGTATATTTATGGCATCATCACTCCTTAATGAACCCGACTTCATTTTGCCAGCAAAACCGCGATAATCATGGAATTTATCTGTTTTTGGACGCAGGACGTATTGCACCTGAAAAACAGCATCTTTCATCACAGGTTTCTCTGGACTTAATTGTTCAAGAATTGTTAGCAAAGTCATCCCCTTATACCATTTCATATGTGCAGAGGGTGTAACAATATTTTCTCCTTTTAGTGCTGATACAGGAACAAAATACACCACAGTCTCCGAATTATGGAGAATAAGCTTGTGTAATGCGGTGACAATTTCATTAAATTTTTCTTCAGAATAATGAACAAGATCCATCTTGTTGATGGCAAAAACAAGTTGTTTTATTCCCAGTAAGCGAGTGAGGTAATAATGCCTTTTGGTTTGTTCAATGACTCCTTTTCGAGCGTCCAACAGCACTATTGCTGCGTGGGAGGTAGAAGCACCTGTAACCATATTGCGGGTATATTCGATATGACCCGGAGAATCAGCAATAATAAAACGTCGTTGAGAGGTCGAAAAAAAGATATGAGAAACATCAATGGTTATTCCCTGTTCTCGCTCGGTCAATAATCCATCTGTGGCCAACGATAAGTCCATGTAGTCGTAGCCTTTATTTTGGCTTTTTGACTTGATGTGCTCCACTTGGTCTTTTTTTAATGAGTTTGTTTCAAATAACAAACGACCAATTAGGGTACTTTTTCCATCGTCCACACTCCCTGCAGTTGCAATTTTGATAAGTTTCATCTTAAAAATAGCCCACTTTTTTACGTTCTTCCATCGCACCTTCTGATCGCTGATCATCGATCCGAGCTCCTCTTTCCGAAATATTGGATTGACTAATTTCCTCAATGATATCATCAAGTTCAACAGCGTCAGATAATACTGCTGCCGTACAAGTCATATCTCCAACGGTTCGGAACCGTACAGGACGGGTACATACGTGGTCGTCATCATTTAATTGTACGTAATCCGATACGGGAATCCATTGCCCATCACGATTAAATACTTTTCGCTCATGGGCATAATATAAGCTTGGAATGTCTAAACGTTCTTTTCGGACATAATTCCATACATCCAATTCGGTCCAATTACTTATGGGAAAAGCACGGACGTTTTCCCCATTCTGAATTTTTCCATTGAGCATATCAAAGAGCTCAGGACGTTGTGATTTTTCATCCCACTGACCAAAATCATCTCGAACCGAAAAAATGCGTTCTTTTGCCCGAGCCTTTTCTTCATCCCGCCTCGCTCCCCCCATACAGGCGTCAAATTTGTATTTTTCTATTGTATTGAGTAGGGTAGTGGTTTGCAAACTATTACGACTTGCATATCTTCCGCTTTCATCCACCACTAAGCCGGCATCTATATCATCTTGAACATATCCCACGATTAGTTGAACCCCTAATTTGTTGACTAATTGATCACGTAATCTCAAAGTTTCTGGAAAGTTGTGGCCAGTATCAATATGAACGAAAGGAAAAGGTATGTTGGCTGGGGCAAAAGCTTTTTGAGCTAATCTAACTAAAGTTACCGAATCCTTTCCACCAGAAAATAACAAGCACGGCTTATTAAACTGTCCTGCAATTTCACGAATAATATAGATTGATTCTTCTTCTAATTGTTCTAATATATCCATGGTAATCATTTTATGTTGTGTAGTCCACATTCTTTGTGACTACTTTCCCACCACCAGCGTCCGGCACGCAGATCCTCATGTTCCAAAATAGCTCTTGTACAAGGGGCACATCCAATACTGATATACCCTTGCTGATGTAATTTGTTTTGTGGTACTTTATGAAAATCAAGGTAATGATGAACCTGATCAAGTGACCAATTCAAAAGCGGATTTAATTTTATAACATTAAGCCCTGGCTCATATTCAAAAAAGTTTAGGGAGGAACGATTGTCCGATTGCTCTTTCCTTAAACCGGTAATCCAAATTTTTGACCCTTTTAGCGCTCTTTTTAAGGGCTCAATCTTTCGAATTTCACAACACTCCTTTCGGTTTTCGATCGAGTCGTAAAAGCTATTGGCTCCTTTACAACTTATTAATTCGGCTACGGCTTCACTTTTTGGAGTGAATACTTGTATGGGAATTTTATATTTTTTTTGTGTACTGGATAAGACATCATACGTTTGCTGAAATAAACGCCCCGTGTCCAAAGTAAATACACGAACTGGGTGTTGATTTCTGAAAATATAATCTGTCAAAACTTGGTCTTCCAACCCTAAAGAAGTCGAAAAACAAATATCTTTTCTTGTCGTTTTTAGTAATAAATCAAAAACATCATCCAGTGAAGAGTTAATAGACAATTTTTGATTCAAGGTGTTGATGTGTTCTGCTGTTGTCATTTTTTGCCCCAAGTAATTTTGTTCCATAATCGTTCATGTACATAATATAATACCATTTTGGTAATCAATTCTATTGCTCCAATGGATAAAGCAAATGTCATTTTCCCCGTAATGATAAATGAAATAATAATAGTGTCAACTGTTCCAATAATTCGCCAACTGATAGATTTCATCAAGCTTCTAGAGGTGGATTCACCTTTCTCACGATCTAGTGAATTGGGGATTTTAAAGAATCGTTCTAGTATCACTTTTGGAACATTTTAATGCAAATATATAGGATATATTTTTTAAATCCTATTAAGTTGATAGTATTTGTTATTTATTAAAATAAATGACTATATTTGCTATATGATTTCTAACAAATGTAAGTACGCCATCAAAGCACTAATTTATATTTCAAGTGCTTCAGAAACAGGAAATTCGATAATGACTTCCTCCATTGCTCATTCACAAAATATCCCTCGTAAATTTTTGGAAAGTATATTACGTGATTTGCGTAATAATGGTATTTTGGAGAGTAGAAGAGGCAAGGATGGAGGCTTTCGATTGTTAAAACCTGCTGAACAAATCAGCATCACCGAAGTGATTAGAATCATGGATGGTCCGATTGCCCTGTTGCCCTGTGTATCTTTAAATTATTATCGTTCTTGTGATACCTGTGAAGAGCAAAATTGCAAAGTTAAAGGGGTCTTTGAACAAGTTCGCGATCGATCTCTTGAAGTTTTAAACAATACCTCTATTCAATCATTATCTTTTGCCTAAACCCGATTTTCTGTCAGTGCTTCACCCATCAATTCCAAAGCCCTACCATTTATATCAATACGATTTGTTTTTATTGGCAGCATAAATAAATGCATTGTATGCATTGACCATTTTTCCAGTACTCGAAATTTCACGTAATGGTAGGTGTTCATTTTTATTTATTCTTACATTGTAATCAACAGTCAATCCAGAAGTCATTAAAATTTGTTTAAGTTCTGACGCTTTCAATTTTGGAAAATGTGATTTGAGCAACGCCGCCACCCCTGCAACTGCAGGTGCAGCCATTGAAGTACCACTTTTTGAGGCATATTTATTTTCAGGTATGGTTGAGTATATAGCCACACCAGGCGCAAATACATCTACATTTATTTTGCCATAATTTGAAAATCGAGCCATCATATTTTCTCCAAACTTGTTTGACAATGCTCCCACAGTGATAACATTATCTGAAACTTCAGCACCATTGTTTTCGGAGTCATTCGGATAAGAAGGGATTTGATCTAAATTGTCATTATCATTGCCTGCGGCATTTACCAATAGCACATCTTTTGATGCTGCATAAACAATGGCTTCTCTGACTTTATCAGCGTGCGGTGAAAATCCTTTTCCAAAGCTCATATTGATGATGTCAGCGCCATTGTCCACAGCATAACGTATTCCTAAAGCAATATCTTTATCATATTCGTCTCCTTTGTTGGGAACTACACGAACGGGCATGATTTCTACATTATGCGCTACGCCTATCATTCCGAGGTTGTTGGTTCGAATTCCAGCGATGATTCCCGCAACATGGGTTCCATGAGATTCGTTTTCAACCATGGGTTGCACATTGT
>CBFHWU010000021.1:0-19112 GCA_965659665.1 Flavobacteriaceae bacterium | reverse complement strand
GTCATACCAGGCTGTACCGCCATACTGTCCCCACCCATCGGCATCTATACGGAGGTTGAGTTTTTTTATCTCTGGAGATACCAGTACCACCTTTTCTGTATATACCCATTCCCCTTTTTGCATTTCATACTTCTCTGATATATCCGAATAATAATCTGTTTCGCCCTCCGTTTTCATAAACAAATACATCCGTGTGCGATACAGCTCCGTTGAGGCATATACCCATGCGCTATACCGCATAAGTAGAGTAAAATTGTTTTCATAAATTAAGATTTGAGATTCTTAAGGTACACATTTTTTTTTAATCCAATAAATATGTTTACTTGTTAAATAACAGTAAATGAAATAATTAACATTACCTAAAAGGGTATTTTACTTAAATCTTTGTCCTTGAACAGAAATGGAGTTTCCATATAAAAGTACTGACCCCTAAGGTTGGGGTGTTTTAGTACCCCAAAAAATGAAACGGTGGGGTTTAGTCGTGGTATTTTTGAGCGTACATCAATACTGAAAAGGCTTTTTGGGGATCTCCTTGTTCCAAAATATGTTGGGCCAATTGATGAAATTCTGTTTTGGTGAAAGTCAAACGAACTTCAGCAAACTGGGCGACCTGCCGGATCTCTTGATCGTTTGGAAAACGTTCCATATTTCCTAAACGCCCCAAGTTGTTTCCAGTCAATACGTTACTTTCACGGATGTGTTTAGGTAACTGATCAACCCCTATGCCTTTTGATCGTAGGGGTTTTGGGATTTCAAATAACGATTCGCCCGAACGTGTGTACCAGCTGCTTCCCATTCGTCCAACAAGATCTAACTTTTGGGGATCCAGCTGATCGTTTTGATCCAAATATTTAGAATGGATATGAATTAATTCCACCTGTGCCAAAATCAAATTCCCTGCCCCAGGCTGCGTTCCCAATTCGATAATATCCTGCACCGAACACTCAAAAGATACAGGAGCCTCCCCCACCCTTGGAGGATGTACTTTGTGGCTCGGAATCTGAGTTAAGCCCGCTTTAATAAATTCGTTGACCCCTTTGTCGTAAGCGGTACTCGAAAGTGACATCTGTTCTACGATCGGGTAATTAACAATATTGATCACTACCTCAGGAACTTCTTTAATGTTTTGGTGGGTGTGCTTTAAGGTATTGTCTTTGCCGCTTCTGGCGGGTGAAAAAATCATGATCGGAGGATCAGAACTGAATACATTAAAAAAACTAAACGGACTCAAATTAACTTTTCCGTTCAAATCGATCGTACTGGCAAAGCAAATAGGACGAGGAGCGACTGCCGATAGTAAGCAAGCATGTAACGCTGGTTGGGATATCGTTTTAGGGTCAAGTGTTTTGATCATGACTGAGGGGGTAAAATTTTGGTCGAGACTTCTCCAAATCCGACACGTATATCATCTTTTTGAGCATATCCTCTCAGGGTCACCGTATCACCATCATGGATAAATTTTCGTGCTGTATTATCGTTCATCGTCAGCGGTTGTGTGCCCATCCAAGCCAATTCCAACATCGATCCATAGGAATGGGGATCTTGACCCGATATGGTCCCTGAACCGTACAAATCCCCTACCCGAATGTTACACCCATTCACCGAATGATGCGCCAATTGCTGGGCCATATTCCAATACATATACTTAAAGTTGGAACGACAAACGATTTTTTCATGACTGTTTTCGGGAGTGATGCCTACCTCGAGGTTGATATTATAATTCTTTTTTCCTTCGTATTCCAAATAAGGCAGCACTTTAGGGTTTTGAGAAGGTCCTGCAACCTTAAAAGGAGCTAACGCTTCAAGAGTCACTACCCAAGGGGAAATATGGGAAGCAAAATTTTTGGCCAAAAAAGGCCCTAGAGGAACATATTCCCATTTTTGAATATCTCGAGCCGACCAGTCGTTGAGCAGTACCATCCCGAAAATATACTCCTCTGCTTTTTGAGTCGAAATGGACTCCCCCAACGAAGTGTTTCTGCCAGTAATAAATCCCATTTCAAGTTCAAAATCCAACCGCTGTGTCGGTCCAAAAACAGGACCCTCAGGGGCTAAAGTTTGGCCTTTGGGTCTACAAATAGGCGTGCCACTCACCACCACCGAACTAGCCCTTCCGTGATACCCCACAGGAATATGTTTCCAGTTGGGTAACAAAGCATGTTCGGGGTCACGAAACATCTTGCCCACATTAGTAGCGTGTTCCATACTCGAATAAAAGTCGGTATAATCCCCAATACAAACAGGCATATGCATCCGGGCATCCGATTGCTTGATAAAAAATTGGGGATTGCCAGCCAAAATCGAGCTGTCGTCTTGCAACCAAGATTGGATATCGGTTCTGACTTTTTGAGTAATTTCCTTTCCTAACGAAATAAAATCATTGAGCACCTCTTGTTCAAAAACAGTTGGGTCAAACTCAAAAATATGCTGTTGAGCCACGGCTGTCAAATCTAAAATATGATTTCCCACAGCCACCCCTACTCTGGGGCTTTTTTTGCTGGTCGAAAAAATACCAAAGGGAATATTATGAATCGAAAATTGGGAGTGTTTAGGGATTTCTATCATGATGGTATTAGGATTTTATCCAAGATTTGTGATAGGTAGTATCATCCATTTTTAAAGCATTTTCGGTGATTTGTAAGGGTTTAAACGTATCGATCATAACGGCCAATTCACGGGTTTCTTTTTTGCCGATACTCCCTTCATAAGTACCGGGATGGGGTCCATGAGGAATCCCGGCGGGGTGCAACGACATATCACCAGGATTTATGTTGGTACGGCTCATAAAATTGCCCTCTACGTAATACAACACTTCATCCGAATCAATGTTAGAATGATTGTAAGGAGCAGGAATAGCTTTGGGGTGATAATCGTAGAGCCTTGGACAAAACGAACATATCACAAATGAACGGGCCTCAAAATTTTGATGCACTGGAGGCGGTTGATGTACACGGCCCGTAATAGGTTCAAAATCATGAATCGAAAATCCGTAAGGATAGTTATACCCATCCCATCCTACAACATCAAAGGGATGTGTCGCATATACCAAAGTGTGGAGGTATCCTTGTTTTTTGATCTTCATCACAAATTCACCCTTTTGGTCGTGGGTGTCCAAATTTTGAGGCATTTTGTAGTCTCGTTCACAAAAAGGAGCATGTTCTAACAATTGTCCAAACCAATTCCGATACCGCTTAGGAGTATAAATGGGATCAAAAGATTCGGCATAGAGTATTCGATTGTCGTTGGAGTCAAACTCAATCTGATAGATCATCCCTCGGGGAATAATCAAATAATCCCCATATTCAAAAGGAATATTTCCTACAAAAGTTTTAAGGGTTCCTGTTCCACGATGAATAAACAACATTTCATCGGCATCGGCATTTTTATAAAAATATTCGGACATGGACTCTTGAGGAGCTGCAAGACCGATATGAATATCACTATTGACCAACATTGGTTCTCGAGCATCCAAAAAATCATTTTTGGGAGCGACCTGAAACCCTGTCAATTTGCGTGAAGTGATGTTTTTTGCAATCGCAATTTTGGGCGAAACATCCACCGCTTTTTTTATTTCAACAACTTGAGTTGGAGGATGAATATGATAAAGTAAAGAAGACATTCCATCAAAACCAATCGTGCCAAATAACTGTTCGTGATACAAGCTTCCGTTTGGTTGAGTAAACTGAATATGTCTTTTTTGCGGAATTTTTCCCAGCGTGTGATAAATGGGCATAATGACTCTTTTTTAATTAATGTAAGGTCCCTCTGAGTTCTTGTTCACGCTCAATGGCTTCGAACAACGCCTTAAAGTTTCCTTTTCCAAATGAATGCGCTCCTTTTCGTTGAATAATCTCAAAAAACAAAGTTGGTCGGGGTTCTACAGGACGGGTAAAAATTTGTAATAAATACCCTTCATCGTCACGATCTACCAAAATTCCGAGTGCTTGTAACGCTTCTATTTTTTCGTCAATGTGGCCCACCCGACTCAATACCGTCTCGTAATAGGAAGAAGGAACCGTCAAAAATTCGACCCCTCTACTTCGTAATTGTCGAACTGTTCCAATAATATCATCCGTACATACGGCGATATGCTGCACTCCTTCCCCTTCATAAAAGTCAAGATATTCTTCTACCTGAGATTTTTTCTTTCCTGCTGCAGGCTCGTTGATGGGAAATTTGATCATTCCGTTACCGTTGCTCATCACTTTGCTCATCAAAGCGGTGTATTCGGTTGAGATGTCGTTGTCATCAAACGAAAGAATTTGAGCAAAACCCATTACATTTTCATAAAATTGGACCCAGGTATTCATTTTGTTCCAACCGACATTCCCCACCATGTGGTCGACAAAGTTGAGTCCTATAGGTGAAGGGTTATGCTCGGGGGTTTCCCATTTGTTGAACCCCGGCAAAAAAGCACCGTTATAACGGCTGCGTTCAACAAAAATATGCACCGTTTCGCCATACGTATATATGCCCGAACGAACCACTTTTCCGTGGGAGTCTTCTTCATGCTTGGGTTCCATATAAGATTGAGCCCCTCGTTTTATGGCGGTGTAATAGGCTTGGGTGGCATCATCAACCCAAAGGGCAATAACTTTTACCCCATCTCCGTGAGTGTCGATATGTTTGCCAATAGAAGTTCCACTCTTAATTGGAGAAGTAAGAACCAATCGTATTTTGTTTTGATTCACTACATAACTTTCTCGATCGGTAAGACCTGTTTCAAGACCCGCATAAGCCAGTGATTGAAAGCCGAAAGCGGTTTTGTAATAATGTGCCGCCTGTTTTGAATTGCCCACATACAACTCAATATAATCGGTTCCATTGATGGGCATAAAATCTTTGGCTTTGTTGTGAATTTTAGGTAGCGTCTGAACTTTCATGATATCGGGATTAAATTATTGTTGTTGATGCAACAAAAGTAATACATTTGAATTTAATCCCTTCTTTTTTTGATTTTAATTAAGTTTGAAGATTCAAAAAGAAAAATATGTTGCATCGTATCGATGAAATTTCAGGGATTGGGTTGTATTTGGATTTGGTTCTCAAGAAGATTCAAGATGCCTATCTGGAAAAATTTGATGAGCTGGCATTAGATTTGACTATTGAACAGTGGGTTGTTTTGTATCGTATCTCACAATTGGGTTCAACGGCTTCTCAATCTGATATTGTCAAGTCAAATTTTCGAAACCGCGCAACAACTTCTCGCATCCTTAGCGGACTTGAACGAAAAGGATGGGTCGTTAAAGCTCGATTTGATGGAGATCAAAAAAGGTTTAAGTTGCAACTAACCGAAAAAGGTCAACAGGTTATCACTATTGTTCAGCCCCACGCCATCGTACTTCGCAAAAAAGCCGTTGAAAATTTAGATCCTGCTGAATTTGAAATCTTTTTAAAAATATTAAATCAGATAGGTGACAATTACAGCTAAATGCGCTTTACATGAGTGCTTTATGGCGATAATATATTGTTATTTAGTTTTTTAGGTGCCGAGCCAAAAAGCCCATCATAGATTTATAGAGTTCTATTCTGTTGCCTTCGTGTCCAAAACCATGTCCCTCATTGTATTTGACCATATAAGGCACATCAAACCCCCTACCTCTTAAGTTTTCGACGATTTGATCGGACTCTGCAATATTTACTCTGGGATCGTTAGCGCCTTGAATGACAAACAAGGGCTTTGTTATTTTATCCACATTAAGCGCGGGTGAAACTTTTTTCATGATTTCTTGGTCTTCAGGAGAATTTTCGTCGTACCATTGCTCATACACTTGGCCTAAATAAGGCTTCCAATAGGGAGGGAAAGACTTAAAGAAAGTAAACAAATTAGATACCCCAACATAATCTACTCCACAGACATACAAATCAGGTGTTTTGACTAGGCTCCCCAAAGTAGCTAACCCTCCATAACTTGCGCCATATATGGCTATTTTCTTGTCATCGATAAGGTTAAGTGTTTTGACATATGCCACACCGTCTTCTAAATCGTCCAACATTTTTCGTCCTATTTGTTTGTTTCCTGCCAAGAAAAATTCTTTTCCATAACCTCCCGACCCTCTGTAGTTGATTTGAAGTGTGGCATATCCTCTACTGGCAAACAATTGGGCTTCAGGATTAAAACCCCATTGATCTCTAGGTCCATAAGGTCCTCCATGTGGATTAACAATCATCGGGGCTTTTTGTCCTTTGGATAAGTTGGGAAGGGTCAAATAACCATGAATGGTTAAACCATCTCTAGAGGTGAATTTTATAGGCTTCATCTCAGCCATTTCTGCTGGATTCAAAGAAGGCATTAAATTAAAAATTTCTTTGAACGAATTTTGAACCACATCGTACAAATGATAGGTCCCGTATAATTTGTCACTTGAAACATAAATCAAAAGCTTGTCCTCTTGATCAGTTGCATTAACCACATCAAAATCAAAACCATCGAATTGTTTGGCAAGTTTTTTATGTAATTTTTTGTAGGTTTTACTTACCGGGATGACTACTGATTTTTCGCCCGAATAATAATAATAGTCTACTTCATATCCTCTTTTTCTGGACCGGCTTACCCCTCCCACGTCGTAAATTTCATCAGAGAATACCTCCTTAATCTTTTTGTTTTGCTCAAAATCATACAAGATAATCTGATCGGTATTGCTTTCCATGTTTGAAATAACATAGGCATCGTGAGGATTTTCGGTGGTATAGTCAAAGCCAATAATTCTGAACGTATCTTTCCATGTTGTTCTGATAATTTGTTCAAAATCTTGGTTGTTTCCTTTACGATAAAAAACCACATATTCTGTTCCGTTCTGTTGTTGGGTATAGGCTTTAAGGTTTCCATCTTTATCAAAGTTATATCCACTGATCGGGTTGCTAGGGTCTGTGTTTTCAAAGAGTTGTTCTAAAGACCCGTCATTAATATTAATTTTATATGGTTCAAAAATTTGAGGATTACTCTTATTCATTTGAATAATCATATAATCCTTTTGGTCTTTAAGGTTATTTAGAATGCCTACTTTCACCTCATCATAAGGAGTCAATTCTAAGTTGTTGGTCCCATCAAGGTCAACAGCAAATAAATGATAGTTTTCATCTCCTCCTTTGTCTTTAAGGTAAATAAGTCTGTTGTTATTGGCCCATGCATATCCTCTGATTAAATCCTTGCCTTCTTCAATGGCACGGATGATTTCGTTGGTATCGGTATTTTTAACATATACGTGATTTTTGCTTTCACTGTCTTTTTCTCTGTAAGATAAATAAAGGCCGTCTGGCGAGAATTGAAAAGAACTCTGTTTCGGTTTTTGGAAATAATCTTCTACTGAATAATGATAAACTCCTTTTTCTTGGGAAGCTAATTCGATTAATTCTTGTCCGGTTGAAGGTAGATCCGTATTTCCAGGAAAACTATCCGTTTGTGCTGACATAAGTTGTATGGTTAGTAGTGCTATTGTGGCAAAGGTAATTTTTTTCGTTTTAAAAGATTTAGGGTTTCTTCTATTAACGAATGATACTATTTTTTGTTACATCATTACTGGTTTTACTTAATATTTTTATGCAAGCTCAGGGCTGGGTTAAGATGACTCTATTGTTTGGGTAAATAAATAAACATTTCACAAAAAAAGGTACAATCCGCTTGGTTGTACCTTACTTTGCACTTGTTACGCAACTGTTATTTTTCTTTTTTAATTGCTAAGAGGATTTGAGCGAGTTTATCGGGTTGCGAAAAATTCGGGGTATGGCTCGACCGGAGCGTAAACGTCTTTTTTACCTTTCCCTTATACATGGCCCTTTGAACCTCTATAGGGATGGCTCTGTCGTCGGTACATTCGATATAATATTTTGGTATTTGCCCAAAGTTTTGATCGGTAATTTCAAGTTCATACATCAGTGGAGCAGAAGGCTCTGGAACGATATAGGGTTTTGCTTGGTCAAAGGCTTCTTTGGGAATATCATGAGCAAAAGCATTTTGAATTTCTTCACTTTTAACTAAGGCGTAGGTTTTGTCCTCTGACAAATAAAAATTTTCTACCGCTTTAGATCCTTCAACCCCTTGAACCGCCTTGAAGAATGATCCTCCATTTGGTAATAGAAAAGCGGTGAGATAGACGAGTTTTTTGACCTTATTGGGCCTTAATTCTGCTACTCTGCTGATCGTTATTCCATTGAAGCTATGCCCCACCAATATTACTGGATCTTGTTGTTGATCAAGAATATCGATAATAGTGTTGACATAATGATCCATTTTAATTTCAGAAGGAGAAGTTTTGTCGTTTCCATGTCCAGGTAAATTAGGCGCAACCACATTTTGCCCATTTTCTATTAATTTTTTGGACACTTTTTCCCATTGCCAAGCTCCAAGCCAAGCAGCGTGTACTAATACGTAGGTTTCTTGTTGAGTATTCATATTATCATTATTTATTAATTGTTCTTTTACTTCAAAATAATCTTCTTTTAATTTCCAATTTCCATTTATTTTGATCCAAGTTTCATTGGTAATAATACCTTTTCCCACATTCATACTCCAATCTGAAGATAAGATTGCTTTTCGGGAACTGACAACTTGTACTTTCGTATTGGTATATTTTAAATCGGTAGCTCCAGATTTCATAAAAGGGGACCAGAATTCTTCGATATCAAGTCTGCCATTAAAAATACCAAAGGGCTTCGCTTCCATGACGGCATCTTCGGTATAGGCATTGACAATCTCCTTGATATTTCCTTGGTTAAAGTTTGAAATCCAATTTTTACTAGCAACTAAAACCTCGGATTTAATCTTTTTTTGGTTGGTACATCCCATAAGGATTAATAGGACTAATACGGCGGTAATAAGTAGGGTTATTTTTTCTTTCATTTGATGGATCTTTATATGTTTTGATGCAAATCTATGGGGGGGATGTTGCTCAAATCGGTATCTTTTGATACAAGTAGTTTAATTTTTAGTATTTATTTTAGTACTTCAATTTTTTTGAACTCCAAACGTACAATTCCTGAAAGTTCCAATTGTTTTAAAATTTTGGAAACCACTTCTCGAGTAGTTCCAATTTCTTTAGCCAATTGACTATGAGAAATGGACACTTGATTCCATGGGTTATTTTGAGCTTCACTTCTCAAATAATTTAACAACCGTTTATCTATCTTATTAAAGGCCAAATTTTTAAAAGAATGTAGCAAATCTTCATAGCTATTAATAAACGAATGGGTGGTAAAATCGTTCCATGATTTATACTTAAAATTCCAACTATTAACATGCCTAACGGGAAGCTTAATTACAATTGTTTCTTCTTCTGTTTTGGCATTAACCACGCTTTTACAGTCGCTAAAGGTGGCAGACAGTGACAACACACAAGTTTGGATAGGTCGAACATAATAAAGTAGTATTTGTCGATCAATCTGTTCTTGCCATACCCTCACTTTTCCATTGATGACCAAAACCAACCATTTGATATATTTATCTTGTTCAACAATGAATGAATCTTGCGGAATAGTTTGGATAATTCCAACTTGAAGTATTTCTTTCTGTAGCTTGTATTCGGAAACCTTAAGTGCTTTAAATAATTGTTGAAACTCGGGGTTCATACGTATAGGGTCAAATAAGATCATATATCAAAAAAGCATAATGACCCATTCCGCAAAATCCTTCAACCCCCAACCAATTAAGGCTAAAAGAGTTTTAAAAACTTGTTGAAAAAAATAAACTGAATCACAAGTAGGTTTTATAGGACTGGATATTATCCTTTACAAATATAAAAAAAACTTTTTAAGCTAATTTCTTCCTGCCATTACTCCACCATCGAAATCCCAATCGCGCCTGTCGCCCAAGAGCTAGAGTCTTCCAATAAAAATCGAATAGTTTTAGCGACGTCTTGGGGTTGTCCGACTCGACCAATGGGGTGAAAATCATTAAATCCTTGCAAGGTTGCCTTTATGTTGTCTTTTTCAATAAATGATACATAAATAGGTGTAACAACAACAGCAGGTGATACCGCATTGACCCTGATGTTAAAGGTTGCTAACTCCATGGCCAAATGTTGAGTAAAGGGGTGTAAGCCTGCTTTGGCCATAGAATAGGCTGAAAAAGGAGTGGCTTTAATGGCTTGTTTAGCCCACATTGATCCGATATTGACTATGGATCCTCCTCCGTTTTTTTTTAGCTGTTGAGCAACAGATTGAGTGATCCAAAAAAAAGCTCTGTTAAAATCATGATAGCGGTCATAGTCCTCCAGGGTATGTTCTAAAAAAAGCTCAGGACTAAACCGTTCGATTTGTTCAGAAAATTGTTGAACCGCTTTATGATCCAATAAATTTAAAGCCTCCCCAATAACAGCGCCATACTTTGATAATTCTTGCACGGCAGAAGTAAGGTTTTTATGGGGCCTTCCAATAATGATTACTTCAATTCCATCTTTTAATAACAATTCGGCATTAGCCTTGCCTATTCCTGTAGTTCCTCCTGCAATTAATGCTTGCGTTTTCATAAGTAGATCATATTAAATTACCCCTACATAATTAGAGAAAAACAACTTGTCAAAATGGTAATTCAGCGGGTATTAATGGTACTTTAAAGATGTAATTGACGGAACTCTTTAGGGGTAAGCCCTGTTTCTTTTTTAAAATATTTGGTAAACTAAGTCGCCTGTTCAAAACCCAGCAAATGAACCAATTCTTTGATAGAAATTCTTGTATTTGAAAGTTTTCTTTTCGCTTCAAGAACCTTGGTTTGTTTAATTACTTGAGCAGGGGTATTATGTAATATTGTTTTTGAAAGTTGTGTGAGCTTTTTAGTCGAGAGTTGTAAGCTTTTAGCAAAAAAATCAATATTATGAAACTGATGTATTTGATCAATGATCATTTTGTTAAAGCGTAACATGCTCGAAAAATCTGAATCAGGTTGAACATTAAAGCACTGTTGTTTTCTTTGAACTTGTTCGAGATAAAGTAATACGGCTTAAAAATGATGGTAAATGATTTCCTTATAGTTAGAGTGTTTTTGTTTTAATTGGCACAAAATAAGATCAGACACCATTGAAATCTTTAACGCTTCTTGCGCTGAAAAAAAATAACGTGCGGCACCACAGCATTGAAAAGAGCAACTACAAAACGATCTAAGACCCATCAGAAAATGATGCTATAAAAGCATCGTTAAAATGATATAAAAACCCTTCATTTTTTAAGGTTTCACAAAAGTGATGTACTTGATTTTTGTGAATAAAAAAGAAGGTGTTTTTTGGATGATTAATCATTTCATCATCAATGTAATGACTCCCTTTTTCTTTGAACCAACTAATTTGATAAAAGTGATGTCGATGCGGTTTAGCTGCTTTTTCTTTATTTCTTTGAAAATACGGAGCGAGGTCTTTGAGTTCAAAATGTAATTTTGAAGAGGTGTAGGGATTGAAATTATATTTTTAATGTCGTTCACAATACAAAATGGGGATAGAAAAAAAACAGTGTTGAGGCGTCCCCTGATATATATTTTTTTCGGATATGTTGTGTTTTTATTGTTAGGTTTTCATCGTTTTATTACCACTGAATTTTAGTATCATTGCTCCAATAATTCCAGAAATAAGCGAGCCGATTAGAATTCCTATTTTGGCCGAATCAATAAACATCAAGTTATTATCAAACGCTAAATTGGCAATAAAAATAGACATCGTAAAGCCTACTCCTGCTAGGATAGCTACTCCGATAACCTGAATTGCATTTACGCCTTTTGGAAGTTCGGCCAAATTCAGCTTGACTGCTAAGTAGGAGAATAAAGAAATTCCAATTCCTTTTCCAACAACTAAGGCCAAGGCAATATTTAAAATCAAGGTAAGGTCGATTTCCATATCAAAACTAAACACAATACCAGCGTTCGCCAAGGCAAAAATAGGCATGATAAAATAAGCTACCCAAGCATGAAATTGATGTTCTAATTTTTGGAGAGGGGACTGAAAATCTTCAATGAGATCTTCCAAAGCGTCAAGTTCGGCAATTTGATTTTTTGATAATATTTTTTGAGGGGTTTGTGTGGGTTCAGAAATACGACCGGCTGTTGACGAAAGTTGTTTTAAAAAAGACTGGACATCTATTCGTTGTCTAATAGGAATAGTAAAGGCCAATAATACCCCCGCTATTGTGGGATGAATTCCAGATTTTAAAAACAACACCCAAATAACTATTCCAACAATAAGAGTTAAATACTTTGAATACAACCCACGTGCAGAAAGAACTGCAAGCGCTAAAAGCAGTAAAAAAGAATATGAAATAAGAAGCCAGTCAATTCCAGAACTGTAAAATATTGCAATAATCGAAACTGCTCCCAGGTCATCTACTATGGCAAATGCCGTTAAAAATATTTTTAGTCTCAGCGGAACAGCCTTCCCAAGCATTTTTAGGATCGCTAGCGAAAATGCAATATCTGTAGCCATTGGGATTCCCCATCCTCTGGCAGTTTCAGGATTGTGATTTAAAAGCGTAAACAACAACAAAGGGATCACAATACCGCCAGCGGCTGCAAATATGGGAAAAGTGGCCTTTCGAACGGAATTCAATTCACCAATGAGTAATTCTCTTTTAATTTCCAATCCAATGACGAAAAAAAATATCGCCATTAACCCATCATTGATCCATAGAATTAAAGGTTTGACTAGGCCATATTTTTCGGAACCAATTCCGACTTTATATTGCCACAAAGACTGATAACTTTCTCCAAAGCTTGAATTGGCCCAAATCATAGCCACTAGGGTCGCCGAAAAAAGTAAAATTCCGCTTAAACTCTCAATTTTAACAAATTTCTGAAATGGAGTGAGTAAATAATTTTTTATCATTTTAATGTTTTTTAACCACCATTATTTTTGTCACTAAAGGGTCTAAATATAGTAATTATTGGGCGAACTATACGTAACTCAAAGCAAAGGGAGTTACGTAAGTGTAACTATAAATTGGTTGAGCGCTGCTGAAAAAAGGGGCGCCCAATGGGAATGGGTTACTCCTTTTTCAGGTGTAAAATTTTGATTGAAATTGGGTAAAGAGAACTTGGGGATAGGGTGGGTATTTTCACGAGAGATTCGGGCGTGTGCCATTTCAAGTACCGAAATAGCTCCACGAGCACCATCGGAAGTGGCCAACAAAAACATGGGCTTATTGTACCAAACAACTTTTTCAATTCTTGAAATCCAATCTAAAATATTTTTAAACGCCGAGGTATAGGCTCCATTGTGTTCAGCAAAAGATATGACAATGCCATCCGCACTTTTTAATATTGTTTTAAAACGATAGGCAGGCTTAGGAATACCGTCCGTATTTTCTTTATCTACACTAAAAATAGGCATGTCATAATCGTTAAGATCGATCAGTGTTACTTGAGCATTCGGCACTTGAAAAGCCGTAAATGTGGCTAGGGTTTTATTAATTGAATTGACAGAGGAGCTGGCTCCAAAAGCGACAATTTTTTTCATAGGTTTTTATTCGAATCCTATCTCCCAATCGCCGTAAATCAAATTGGGGAATAGGATAAATGAATCTCCAAAATCGTCTTTTAACCGATCAACATCAAGGGATCGTTCGACATTATCTTTTTTATAAAATACAGTGGCAAAATCAGCCAAATTATCTCCTAAAAACACCACCACTTCATGATTCGACAATAAGGCTCTGCGAGCAGTTTTGTCACTTGTCTCCTCTTTGAGAAGCATTTGGGTCGTCTCATCAAAAGGGAATCCTAAAGCGAGGAGGTTGGATTTGGTTGGCTCATAATTTTCGACACGTCGATTGGATAAATAAATGACCTCAACCCCATTTGAATCCGCATAGTTGATAAAGTCCACTGCTCCAGGAACTGCGGTTGCTATTTCTTGATTAACCCATTCGGACCATGTTTCAAAACGAAAAGAATCTTGCGTTTCGATAAGCATTTCGTTATAAGGCAAGTTGTTGAGCAAGGTTTCGTCAATGTCAGCGACAATAGCAAGAGGTTGATCGGGAGAAGTCATCAATGCTTGATCTAAACGGAGCTTGGCCAGATTGAACGCCTGATGACATAGTGCTTTGTATTCAGCAGCGTGTTTATGCCAATGTAACGAGTGTTCTTTTTTGGATACCACTGATGGGTTGTTACATCCAAAAACAAGAACAAAAAAAAGAATAAAGTAGCAATATCTCATAGGTCTAAAATAACAAATTTATGGAAACCGATAAAACCTAACAGACAAAATAATTTCTTTTCTGCACCAATAAGGTTAATATAATTGGAATAAAAAAAGCAGTGCATCAACACCGCTTTTTTTTTTGATCTGTTTAAGAGATTATCTTTTTGCTTTGGTATTGAACCAGTACTGGATTTTACCATTTTCGATCAAATACCACTCATTGAAATGATTTTTTGACATGACTTCACCTTCAGTCGAAGATTGTGTTACATCAAATCCTGCATTAACCCACTCAGAAGTAATTTCAGCATTGTCATCTTTGATCGCAAATGCCCAACTGAAGTTCCAATCATAAGATAAGGTATCAGAAGAAATAGCGGCTATAAAGGCATCAGCTGTTTCGAATTTAGTTCCGTTTTCGAATGAAAATGTCGCTGAATCGGCAATTAGACCACGCATAGAAGCAAAATCTTCGGCTGACCAATACTTGTCAAACTCTACCACAACATCTACCGAACTTTGAGAACCCAGTGTGATGGCATTTCCTCTCGGCGAAAACCCATTGGAGGCTGTTGGTGCAGTGCATGATGCTAAAACTCCAACAAACATTAAAGAAATGATTAATTTTTTCATATTTAAATAATAATTAAGTTGAATTGCAATTTAAAAAAAATATATTAATTAGGAATTGATTCATAGCGTAAATGAAACCATCGGTTGTGATCGCTTCCAAAAAAAGTCCTTCGAAAAAAACATTTCAATATTTATTTTATCTAGGCAATGCATGATTGATAAATTGGATTAAAAATTTGCGCTAACAGAAATTTTTAATATTTCAACGATCAATTGCTTAGTATTAAAAGGAGAACATTTGGGAAGGAAGATTATCGAAACATGTGAACGGATTCAAATTAGTATCACCATTCTAATGCTTATTACTCATGTTAATTAACCCTGAAAATTAATTTTTGTAATTCTTTACTTTAGCTCTTCTGCCTTATTTAGGGAAAGCATTATTTCATTACTAGGTAAGAAAACTTTACTCATTCATTAATATAAATTATTTATAGTTTTTCCAATACAAATGAATTTTTCATCAACATAACGTCTGCTGGTTCAAAAGACTTGGATTCCCAAATATTGACAGGGTTTTTTTCGTTAGTAGGACCTAAAAGAATTTGCAAAAAATTAGAATTAACCCGTCCTGAAATTTCACATTTAAATTGTCCATTAGCTCCCTCGGAAATTTTGGCTTGCACATCATCGAATTCTCCTCCAACATATGTTCCTCTAAGGGTTCCATTGGCCAAGTCAAATACCGCATCAACTCTGTTTGGATACACCCCTGAGATTCTAACCCCAAATGATTTAGTATACGTTCCTTTTTTTGCCGTAACTTCAAACCTGTATCGATCCCCTTTATTAACATTTATTTTTTTTGACCTTAAAAAGGCATTTTCTGAAATGTTAGCTCTTTCCAGCGTAAACATTTCATTGTCGTTCGATTTAAATTTCGAGGGTTTAAATTCAATATTGTTGTTGATCCATGAAGTGATATCATTAATTTCGTACTGATCAGATGAACGGATAAACTCTTTTCTAATTTCCGTTAATTTATTTTTAAGGTCAATATTACTTTGATAATATCCCTTATTGATCAAAAACTCGATTAAATAAGAGGAAATTTTATCTGCACCGTAAACATTTAAATGGCCAAAATCTCTAAAATCTGAAGGAGTAAATTGAAGTTCATTGAACAAGTTGTGGAAATTGACAAAATCAATATTATTTGATGCACAAAATTTTTTGAATGAAATATAGAAATTTTTACTCACTGGGTAATCAAAAACCTTGTAGTCGGGGGTAGCAACCACCACGAGTTTTACATTATTTTCTTTGCAAATTTGAATTGTTTTTTTTAATTCTGAAAAATCAAAATCTACCCTGTGATTTTTATTGTATTGATCGGGTTCGTTTATGAAGTTCAAAAGGTTTGAATTATGGTTTTCGCGTTCCATTTTTTTGAGTGCTCTCATTTGATTGTGAGTCCCACGAAAACCTTTAGACCAAAGTTCAGCGCTCGTGGTGTTTTTATTTTTTTGAAATAACACTTGATGCCAATTGTCATGATTCCGGAGTGTTGGACTTAAAACAGGTAAAATATCTCTTAATCCATATATCTTGTGCGCAAGCTTTAATTTATCAATCCCTAATTTCATTTCATCAAAACTTGAAAGTTGAAGTCCTTTTTCTTGTTCGGTATCAGGGTAATCAACTGATCCCCAAAAAAAATCTATTATTAAAAGTTCAGGATTTGATTTCTTTAATACATTTTCAAGGATCTGATTGGTAAGAATTAATCTTTGTCCAGCACAGCCTAGGTTATGGGAATTTACATTAAGAGATTGATCAAAATAAAAAGGAATGTAGCTCATTACAGCATGTGAGCTCCCCATAAACAAAATATCAATAGAGTCTTTAGTGACTTCATTGAAATGCTTCATTGAGCGATGAAAGTTGGATTTTGATTTAAAAATAGGATCACTTACATTAGAAATAAAAATGATAAATAATGTAAAAAAAATCGTGAATTTGAGAAGTACTTTTTTCATATTAAAACTGGAAATAAATAAATTCTTTAACTTGATTATCTCCGTAAATACCAAAAATTAAAAATACTACGGCAATCAACAAATACCACGACCAACGCAAAGGAAAATAGGCGTTTAAAAAATAATGAATGGCGTGTAATTTGTTATGAAAAAACTCCATCAGAAACAAAATGAAAATAAAAATAACGAGTATTGAAAATTCACTTGAATTATTTTCTAAGAATGTAAAGGAATCCGTATTATAGCTAAACATATTTTTGATAATATACATTGACTCGCCAAATGTGCTGGCTCTGAAAAATACCCAAGCCAAACACACCATTGAAAATGTAAATAATGTTGAAAAAATATGGTTTAAGGGCTTTGGTATAAATGTATTTATGGAATATTTGCTCAATGTTTTTTCCATAATTATGATTGAGCCGTGAATAAATCCCCAAATCAAAAAATTTAATGCCGCCCCATGCCATAATCCACTAACAACAAAAACAATCATTAGGTTTAGCTTAGTCCTTGAAACTCCTAATTTATTTCCACCGAGTGGAATGTAGAGGTAATCTCTAAACCAAGTGGATAAAGACATATGCCATCTTCTCCAAAATTCGGTAATCGATTTTGAAAAATATGGTGTTGAAAAATTCAAATTAAGGTTAAACCCAATCGTTCGTGCTATACCAATGGCGATATCCGAGTAACCTGAAAAGTCGCAATAAATTTGTATCGCAAATAAAAAAGTAGCAATTACATAAACATGGCCCTCATATGTTGAGGTATTATTGTAAAATTCATTTACAAAAAATCCGGCTCTGTCTGCGATAATCATTTTTTTAAATAAGCCCAATAACACCAAGCGCATACCCGATTTAAATTCTTCATAATCGAATTTATACAATTTGTTAAATTGGGGTAAAAGATGTGAAGCTCTTTCAATTGGACCAGCTACTAATTGAGGGAAAAATGCTACAAATGAGAAAAAAGCAATGATGTCGTTGGTGGGTTTGATCTTATTACGATAGATATCTATGGTGTAACTCAGGGTTTGAAATGTATAGAAACTGATCCCAACAGGTAAAATGATTTTTAGCGTGTTTATTTGCATATCTTTTCCAAATAATGAGAAAGCCTCTACAAAAGATTCGATAAAAAAATTAAAATACTTAAAATAAATTAATAGCCCAATATTGACCAAAATACTAAAAAACAAGAGTGTTTTTTTTTGATTTTTATACTTGGGGTTGGTCATTAAATTTCCAATGGTAAAATCTGTTATGGAACTCAATATAATGAGTCCTAAAAATCTCCAGTCCCACCATGCGTAAAACACATAACTAAAAAATAAAATTGTGAGGTTTCTTTGTTTAACCGTTTTAGAAAATATTTTATGCGCAAAAAAGAACAAACAAAAAAAAACTGAAAAATCTATGGAGTTGAAATACAATGTGTTTTTTATTGAATTTTTAATACTGTAAAACTAATTAAAATTCTATCTGTAATTTAAACAAATTTTTTGTATTTGGATAACACCTCCGTTTTGTTCCTGATGATAGGATCCAGTAAAAAAGCTTACCATTTGAAAAGAAAAACCATTACTTTTGTCCCTGTTAGGGGATGTAGCTCAGTTGGCTAGAGCGCTTGACTGGCAGTCAAGAGGTCGAGGGTTCGAATCCCTTCTTCTCCACTACAATTCTACTTCGTAAAAACGCTTGTTTGGTCGAATAGTTAAACGGATGTTTAATTAAAGTTGCCATATAAGTGCCAAACGATAGCCTTTCATACCCTAAAGTCTGCAAACGTTCAGACGGTCGATACTACGTCGATTTTAAACTGAACAACAAACGATACCGCTTATTTAGCGGAAGATCCGTTCGTAAAAGTTTATATCCAAATAGTTATCCGCCAAACCTAAGGCGAACTAAAGCCGAAGAATTAGCTAAAGCTGTTTATCATTATTTATCGAATAACGGATATTCGTTTAACCAGTCTTTTGATAGCGTAGAATTATTCGACGATTTAATTCGACGAAAGTTAAGTGAACCTTTGTCAACACACTATCGAAAGACACTTTTAAAGTTATCCGAAGAACTACGAAGCGAGCTATTAAGCACAGGCGAATTAACCGTATCGTTTCTAGATTCAATCGTATTGAACTACGGCAATAACACAAGCTTTAATACAGTTCGAAGACATCTTAATGTTCTTACAAACTATCTCAATAATCACGGCTTTAAAACGAAGAACTGCTCGTTAAAGAGTCGGAAGCAAAACGAAGTATTACATAAGCCTATTTCGAACTTAAAAGAGTTGCTTAATTGTATATTAGACTATAACCGAAACTTATATTTATGTTGCTTATTGACATACGGTTGTTTGTTGAGACCGCACA
>CBFHWU010000020.1:0-6296 GCA_965659665.1 Flavobacteriaceae bacterium | reverse complement strand
TGACGGAACTGAAGATACTACTACTCCTATCCTTGACAGACCTCACACCGTAACTAACGTAACGGCTATAGGAATTTCTGGAAATAAAGCTGATGCTTTAGGACACTGGAAATCAAATGCTAAAGGAAGTTATTCTAATATTTATTACCGTGACTTTGATGCTGGTACTACCACAGAAGGCGTTGTAAACTACAACAGCGGACTTACGTTTAGTAATGTTGAAATTTGTACTACAGACGCTGCTGCTGCTGCATTCCCAACCATCAATGCTGACGTAACGGTTACTTGTACTCCTAGTTCAACTGTTGGTGCGAATACAAATAATTTATCTTGGACGTTCTATGCCGCCAATAACATGTTTAGTCATTCTGCTACTCTTTCCAATGATATTATCATTGAAGATGTTCAGGAGTTGAGAATTAATCTATATCCCAACCCAACAACTGATATGGTAAACGTTAATGGAAATGTTGAAGTTAAATCATTAATCCTTTATAATATATCGGGGCAAAGACTAAGAACTTCAAATGACAATAGCATGGATGTGAGTGATCTTCAAAAAGGGTTGTACATCATTAATGTTGAAACATCAAACGAAACCATTAGTAAGCGATTAATTAAGCGCTAAATTTATTTATTTATCGATAAACAAAACCCCCTTCAGTATTGAAGGGGGTTTTGTTTATATTAATTTAACATACTATACGATATACATGTTTAAATTTGGTCATTAATAAGTTTCTTTATGAAAAATATTCCATTTTACCTTACCATACTCTTTTCCGTTGTTGTTTTGGGACAACAAAATATAACGGGTACTGTTTTCGATGGGGAGTTCAATGAACCAATGCCTTTTGCCAATGTTACGCTAAAAGGAACTTCAAATGGTACAACCACTGACTTTGATGGTCGATATAACTTTGACGTAACTCCAGGGGAGTATACCGTTGTATTTTCTTTTGTCGGGTATGAAACGCTACAAGTAACCGAAATAATGGTGGAAGTAGGAAAAGAAGTGAATGTAGATGCTATTCTCAATCCTGCTTCTAATGCTTTAGAGGAAGTAATCGTCGTTTCAACCGCTAAAAGAAATACAGAAGTTTCGGTATTAAACATTCAAAAGAAAGCCGTAAATATGCTCGACGGACTGTCTGTTCAATCGATGAAAAAAGCAGGAGACAGCGACATCGCAGGAGCCATAAAAAGAGTTCCTGGAATTGCGGTTCAAGAGGGTAAATATGTGTACGTTAGAGGTCTAGGTGATCGATACTCTAAAACAATGATTAACGGTATTTCAATCCCGGGTTTAGACCCAAATAAAAACACCGTTCAAATGGATATTTTCCCCACTGGACTAGTAGATAATATCTTAGTAAACAAATCGGCTAGCTCCAATTTACCTGCTGATTTCACAGGTGGCTTAGTTGATATTAAGTTAAAAGATTTTTCAAATTCCCCACAATATAATATCAGCTTTGGGTACGCTTATAACCCTGAAATGCATTATAAAGATAATTATATTAGAGACCGTAGAGGGTCAAACGACTTTTTAGCCAAAGATGATGGTTATCGTGATTTGCCTATTGATAGCCAAACAGAAGTGGGTCGCCCTTTATTCTTTTTAGCAGATCAAGCGGATATGTTGACTCAACAAACAAGATCTTTTTCAAAAAAACTAAGCCCTATTCAAGATACGAGCTCTCCCGATTTTAATTTTTCCTTGTCGGCATCAAACAATTATGAGATCGGTAATGAAGCAAGTGTTGGATATATTGCCTCTTTTGGATATGATTCAGAAACAAAATTCTATGAAGATTATAGTGGAACTACGGCTATAACAAATAATGCAAAAGGAGAAATTGAAACATTTGACTCCTATGATGGACGTTTAGGACAGAAAAATATTTTGACCAATGCACTATTTGGATTGACTTTTAAAAACAAAAAAAACCGGGTGTCGATTAATCTATTATCCATAAACAATTCTGAATCTAATGCAGTAGACTACACCTTAGAAGATTACATTAATACAGAATACACGGCTAGCGAATATGGATTGTATTATACAGAGCGTAACGTTTTATTTGTGCCTTTAACGGGAAAACATACTAGCGATTTTTTAGATTTTGAATGGAAATTTGCAAAAGCAAAAATTAATGTGGACGATAAGGATTTTAAAACTACTGCTTTTGAACACGGAGTAAATACTGAAGGAGAACAAGTTTTCTTTATCTCTCCAAGCTCTACAGGATACCCAGAACGACTATGGAGATTCTTAGAAGAAGATAATACTACCGCGCAGATCGATCTTACTGGCAGGTTTAGTCTTTTTGGTTATGAACAAAAAGTGAAATTTGGTGCCTCAAGAATTTCAAAAATCAGATCATTCAATACGGCGTTTTTTACGATTGGTTTTAACGGTCAGTCTGAACTGCTCGAAGGAAATCCTGATAATTTGTTTAAAGAGGGAAATATTTGGACTAAAGAAAATTTTCGTTACGGATCCTATTTAAAAGGAGGGTATTCAGATAAGAATCAATATGAGGCTGAAAGTGAAACACAGGCGGCATACTTTTCAGCAGAACTTAAGTTGAATGAAAATTTACGGGCTGTTTTAGGAGTACGTTACGAATCTTTTAGCAGCAATTTCACTGGGTTGGACTTGTTTAATAACGAGTACAATAAGAGCAAGTTTATTAACGATTCTGATTTATATCCGCAAGCCAATCTTATTTATAGTGTAAAAGAAGACTTAAATGTCAGAATATCTTATTACAAAACTACTGCTCGACCTAGCTTTAAGGAAGTTTCGCCCGTTAATTTGTATGATCCTATTGATCGGCTTAGATTTATTGGAAATACCGAATTAGAATCATCCTTCATAGATAATTTTGACTTTAGAATTGAAAAGTTTGGACAAAGCAACCAAATGTTGGCGTTAAGTTTATTCAGAAAAGATCTTGACAATCCCATTGAAATTGGACATTATAGTAAAATAACTAATAAAGATTTTACCCCTAGGAACTCCCCAAAGGCCACCGTTAATGGAGTCGAATTTGAGATTCGTCAAAATATTATTGATCACGATAATGTTCGACTTTCATTCAACGCCAATGCGAGTATTGTTGATGTCAAACTAACCATGACTGAAGAAGAATACGATAGTCGATTGGATTATGTCGAAGAAGGGGAAACCATTAGTAAAACAAGAGACCTACAAGGTCAATCTCCGTATATGATTAATGCAGGTGCTCAGTTTTTAAACAAAAGAAATGCTTTAGAACTTGGTGTTTATTATAATGTACAAGGTAAATCCTTAAAAAATGTAAGTAATGGAAGGGTGCCTGATATCTATAACTTGCCTTATAACGACTTAAACTTCAATTTGTCAAAACCGTTTGGTAAAGACAAAAAAAAGAACATAACCCTGAAAATCAAAAATATATTAAATGACGAGAAAAGATCAGAATATCAGATTGATGGTTTTAATTCAAAATACTTTTCTTTGTATAGTCCTGGCAGAGAGTTTTCTGTAAGCTACAGTATTAAGTTCTAATATTTTAAACAACAATGGAAACCCTCTATCTTTTTATGCTTATTGCTTTGGCAATCCTTGCCATGGCCGACCTAATTGTTGGAGTAAGTAATGATGCCGTCAATTTCCTCAACTCCGCTATTGGGTCCAAAGCACTAAGTTTTAGAACTATAATGATCATTGCTAGCTTTGGCGTAGCTGCAGGAGCTGTATTTTCAAGTGGATTAATGGAAGTCGCTCGTAAAGGAATATTCAATCCTGAAATGTTTGTGTTTTCTGAAATCATGATCGTTTTTATGGCTGTTATGATAACCGACATCTTACTATTAGATTTCTTTAATACGTTTGGACTGCCTACATCTACCACCGTTTCCATTGTATTTGAGTTGTTAGGGGCAGCTGTTGCCATTGCATTAATAAAAATTTATACCGGAAATGTCAACGAAAGTCTCGTTGATTTTATCAATATATCTAAAGCCACTCAAATTATATTCGGCATACTCCTTTCGGTAGTCATTGCCTTTACTATTGGAGCTTTGGTACAATATATTTCAAGGCTTTTTTTAAGTTTTCATTACAAGGAGTTACCTAAATGGACAGGCGCATTATTTGGAGGGGTTGCCCTAACATCCATCACCTATTTTATACTCATCAAAGGGCTTAAAGGGACTCCTTTTGCTAATGTAACCTTCGACTTATTGCATGGTGAAACTATTAATCAATTTATGGCTTCACAGCTTATGACTACCATTGTCATTTGTTTGTTTTTTTGGCTTATTCTTTCACTCCTCACGGTTTATTTCATACGATGGGATATTTATAAAATCATTATTGGAGTGGGTACTTTTTCATTGGCTTTGGCTTTTGCTGGAAATGACTTGGTTAACTTTATTGGGGTACCCATTGCCGCCTGGCAGTCGTATAAAGCATGGATGACCTCGGGGGTAAGTGCAGAGACCTTTAATATGGGAATTTTATCCGCAAAAGTTGCAACGCCTACTTTGCTGTTGCTGTTTGCCGGGCTTATAATGGTTCTTACACTTTGGTTTTCGACTAAAGCTAAACAAGTCGTAAAAACCACCTTGGATTTGTCTCGTCAAGAAAAAACACGAGAACGTTTTAAAGCAAATGCCGCATCAAGATCAATCGTTAGAGGTTTTATTAGTGCACGAGCTGCTGTGGAAAAATCACTCCCAAAAAAATATAAACATATAATTTCTAAACAATTTTCATCCGTAGAAATTGAAGAAATTATTGAAAAAAAAGGGGATTTACCCGCCTTTGATAATATTCGTGCTTCCATTAATCTGACCGTTGCGGCGGTCTTAATTTCAATCGCAACATCCTACAAATTACCTTTATCAACCACTTATGTCACGTTTATGGTCGCTATGGGAACCTCACTTGCCGATCGAGCTTGGGGGGCAGATAGTGCTGTTTATCGAGTTGCTGGGGTGCTTAATGTGATAGGGGGGTGGTTTTTAACTGCTTTTATTGCTTTTACCGCTTGTGGTGTCATGGCAAGCCTAATTTTTTTAGGAGGAATTTATGCCATTTTATTTCTTCTCATTGGCGCTGCATTTATTTTATATCGAAACTTTAAACGACATAAAGTAACATCAGAACTCATGGAAAGAGAAGATAAATTATACCTGATCGAAACAGGTTCTGTGCAAAGCTTAATCGTCGAAAGTGCCTCAAATATTTCTAAGATGATGAGCCGAGCAAACCAAATCTACATAAACAATATTCATGGATTAGCTACCCAAAACTTAGACATACTAAAAAAGAATAAAAAAAATGTGCATAGCTTAACAGATGAAATTGAACTATTACGTGATGAACTGTTCTACTTCATCAAAGAAATAGATGAATCTAACAGGGCTGCAAGTAACTTTTATATCAATTTGATTAGCTGTTTGGAAAATATTAATCAATCTCTTGATTATATCACCCAAGCCAGCCACAAACATGTCAATAATAATCACAAAAACTTAAAATACACCCAAATAAAGGAACTTAAAGAAACTCAGGTTGACCTTGAAGGATTATTTAACGAAATAAAATTTACTTTTGATGTAAAAGAATTTAACCAAATCGCGCATATCCTTCCAGTAAAACAACAGTTATTTGAAAATATATCGAGTAAAATTGATCATCAAATATCCAGAACCAAAAAGGACGAATCAAGCCCAAAAAATACCAATTTGTTTTTTAGTTTTCTTATCGAAACAAAAGACTTAATTACCGCAACACTAAATCTCGTAGAATTGTATTATCTACAGTATAATAGCAGTGTAAAACCATTAAATCTAAAAGATAACTCCTCTACTGAAGAAAATTAGCTTTCAATGCCCTTTATATGTTAGTAATAAACATTAAAAATTGGTTTTTAAACCGCTAAATAACCCCACATACCAATAAAAAAACAACTATTCAAATTGATAATGAGTATAACAAAATGGGCTCATTATCGCTGTTAGTTTATCAAAATGCAAGCAGGTTTTATCGTTGTCGCCTCATAGGTTGGAGTTTACCTCTCACAAAATGCTTACCATGACGCATATATCTTTTGGTACTATTGGCATTATCATGAAAGTCGATCCCTGCGGAACTGCTATAAGGGGAGGTATGTCGCCTCTATGGTTTCTCCACCAAGGGTTCTGCAAAGTTTGTATTGACATCGCTGTTTGTAAAAGACACCCTATTTTGGTCTTGCAAGTGGGTACCTGTTAGGGTTTGGGCTGTTAGTATGGCACTG
>CBFHWU010000019.1:0-6121 GCA_965659665.1 Flavobacteriaceae bacterium | reverse complement strand
AAGATTGACGTATCGGGATTTTCTACTGGCACATACATCATTCCACAATATAAATGCAGGTGTGAATTGCCATAGATCTTGTTTCTCTGTTATTCTTGGGTCTTGCCTTAATTCTAGGTATTGAAAAAGTTGAGATTTAAGTTCGTCTAAAACATCTCGATACAATGGGTTTTCAGCCAAATTATCAATGTTATATGGATCGGCTTTTACATCGAAAAGCTCATACTCAGGCCGCTTGCCAACTGCAAGCTTATAATAATAGGGTTGCGAAACTTTATTATTAATCCATACATCTTTAATAGGGCCTCCATCAACTGCAATGGGATTATTTTCAGGGAGCGCATTCCAAATAAGTTGAAAATCTTGCCTCCGAATTGACCGCGATGGATAAAGGCTTTGACGGCCATACCGTTCTATAGCAGTATACAGATGATTGTCTTTAGCCCTCACTTGTCCAGATTGATCTGACAGTAAAAGATCCATTAAACTTTTTCCAGACATACTCGAAGGAACTGAAAGTCCAGCCGCATCAATAAAAGTAGGTGCTAAATCTGTCAAAGAAATTAAATCATCAACGCTGCGATGTTTCTTTATTTTGTTGCCCCAGGTTACAATCAATGGAACCCGAATACCATACCCATATAAATTTGATTTAGCCCTTGGAAAAGGCATGCCGTTGTCTGAAGAAAAAACAACGAGAGTATTTTGAAGTTTTTCGTGTTTTTCCAATACCTCATAAACTAATCCAATTTGTGTATCGATATGCTGAATTTCCGCTAAGTATGATGCAATTTCAGTTCTTACATTCTCATTATCAGGATAAAAATCAGGGATTGAAATGTTGCTAAAATTTATGTTTTGTGTTGCTGCGAAATTTATTTAATGATAAACTAATTCTATTTTTTTATTATATTTTTGATTTCAAACCTTTAGTAGGTTTAGACAGTTAAAATTATGTCAGATGAATAAACTATTATGTTTGGTTTGTGGGCTTGCGTTTGTTTTGGTTCAAGCACAAAATATAAACCGTCAACCCAATATGGTGTTGATTATGGTGGACGATTTGGGAGCCGAATGCATCAATTCTTATGGCGGCACTTCATATAACACTCCGCGCTTATCGCAAATGGCAAAAAGCGGTATGCAATTTGAAAATTGCCATGCACAACCCATTTGCACACCCTCGCGAGTAAAGTTAATGACCGGGAGGTCAAACAAGAAAAATCATGTGAAATTTGGCTACCTAGACCTTGAAGAGAGAACATTTAGCCAAGAGCTAAAAGCTAATGGTTATGCTACCCTAGTGGCAGGAAAATGGCAGTTGGGAAGAGACAATAAATTACCCGAGCATTTTGGTTTTGACGAATACTTACTGTGGCAATTATCAACAAATGGAAAAGACAAGCATAAGAGAGACAAGCGTTATGTAAATCCTTTTTTAGAAAAGAACGGAGAACAGTATGACAAAGCCGAGGGACGTTTTTCAACAGACATGATGGTTGACTACATAATTGATTTTATGGAACGTAAAAAAGAACAGCCCTTTTTAGTTTATTATCCCATGAACCTTACCCATTGCCCTTTTGTGCCAACCCCCCATTCCGAAGATTGGAACCCAAGCGACTTGGGTTCGAAAACCTATAAAGGAAACCCAAAATACTTTGCTGATATGGTCGCTTATATGGACTTTTCTATAGGACGTATTGTCGATAAAATTGAGCAATTAGGATTGAGTGAAGATACCATCGTTATATTTACCGCTGATAATGGTACCGACCAACCTATTGTTTCCATGATGGGTGATGTTGCGATTAAAGGCGGCAAAGGAAAAACCACAGACAACGGCACCCACGTGCCGCTAATTGTCAATTGGAAAGGGGCCGTCAAAGCAGGTGTTTCCAATACTGCTCTCGTTGATTTCAGCGATTTTTTCCCCACGCTATGTGAGGCTGCTGGTATTAAAATAGATGCGAATTTAGATTTGGATGGCATCAGTTTTTACCCACAACTGTTAGGAAAAGAAAGTATCAAAAGAAAATGGATACACACTTGGTATAATAGAGAAGGGGGATCCAGTCCACTAGCTGCAACAACCGAATGGGTAAGAGACGAAAACTATAAATTTTATGTTGGAAACAGATTTTACAACGTAAAAAAAGATCCCAAAGAAAAAAACGAGCTGGAATGGAATCAGATGACCGATAAGGAAAAAGAGATTCGCCAAGCATTCATTGACGTACTGCTGTCTTATAATTATTTAAGAAATTAAATGTAGGCGAAGCCCAACGCATTTCGGACAAAAAACACGTAAACTAGGGTTGGGGTTTGGCCCTGAAAAATACGCTCCCGAGATTGACAAGTGGTTAGTGTAGACTAAGCATAAAAAAAACCTCGATATGGAGGCTTTTAAATTTCAAAAACACACTTCTTCACGAATAAACCATATAAACTTTTTCTTATTTTAGAGGCAATAACTAGGAACAAATAAAACGAAAACGTTTGAATGTTTATAACTTTGATTATTGTTTATTTAAATTAAAATATATATTTACCGTAAGTTAAAAGAGTGTTTTTATACAGTTAACATATTGTTCTATTTTTTAAAAAATTATAAAAATGAAAATCAACATAGTATGTTTTTTAATTGTATTTGTTGTTATAAGTGTAAATGCACAAGAAATTGAAAAGCTTGAGCAAGAACAATTATGGACTTTTGGTGGTGAAATTTATAGAGTTGATGATTTCCCCTCTGTCTATGTTGCAAACAGGACAGTCGATATTTGGGTTCCAGAAAACTATTCTTCCGACAAAAAATATTCCGTTATATACATGCACGATGGCGGCTCATTGTTTGGAAAAAAGACTAATAAAAAAGAATGGGGTTCAAAGTGGAAAGCAGATGAAGTGGCTACAAAACTACTTAATGAAAATAAAGTAAAGGAATTTATAATTGTAGGTATTTACAATACTGGAAAAACGAGATGGAATGAATACTTCCCTTCAAAATCAATAAACTATTTAGATAAAAATTCCTTGTTTTTTCAAAATGAAAATCAACCTTACCACGCACATTTAATTGCAGATAATTATTTAAAATTCGTTGTTAAAGAGTTAAAACCATATGTAGATAATACTTTTATTGTGTATAAAAATGCTAAAAACACATATATAGCGGGTTCAAGCATGGGAGGGTTAATATCCATGTATGCCATTTTTGAATATCCAAATGTATTCTCAAGGGCAGCCTGTATTTCAACACATTGGATGGGCGTTGCCCCAAACAAGGATGGAGTATACGATAAAAGAGTTCCATTTTCAATTTTTGATTATATGAAGGATCATGTTCCAAATCCGAACAATCATCGCCTTTGGTTCGACTATGGAAATGCTGCGGGTGATTTAGATAGTTATTATGTTGACTACGCTGTTCATGTCGATTCTATTTTTAATAATAAAGGCTATGATTCTAAAAATTTTAAAAATATTTTATTCAACGGAGAAAAACATAGCGGAAAATCATGGAATAAGAGACTAGATCAGATTTTTGAATTTTTATTAAAGGAATGATCTTTAAATCAAATGTATAAACACCTAGCGTTGCAGCTTTAAAAGACGCAGTTTAGTTGTATTTTAGTATTCTTAAAATTTATAATAATTGAAAAAAAAGATAACCCTAAAGCAACTGGCTACTGAGCTAGGCGTGTCGGTTTCAACCGTTTCCAAGTCATTAAATAACAACAACCTCAAAAAAGCCACCATAGCCATGTGAAACAAATTGCCCAAAATGCACTTAACAAAGGCTTCGATGCCTTACTCGATTTACAAAAAACACACTGGGACGGCATTTGGAAAATGGCTTGCATCTCCATTGACGGGGATGTAAAAGCCCAACAAGGAATACGATTCAATATCTTCCAACTCAATAAAACCTATACCAGTAAAAACGCATTGCTTAATATAGGCTCCAAAGGATTTAGAGGCTAAAAATATGGCGGCAGCACCTATTGGGATACAGATGCCTATTGCTTCCCTTTCTACATGGCAACAAAAAATGAATCGGTAGCAGAAAACCTACTCAATTACCCTCACAAACATTTACAAAAAGCCATAGAGAATGCAGCCAAATTAGGTTTTAATACAGGAGCAGCATTATATCCAATGATAACCATGAATGGGGAAGGGTGTCATAACGAATGGGAGATCACCACTGAGGAAATCCTCCGAAATGCTGCCATTGCTTATGCGATTGAAATATCAAACATAAAAAAAGGAGAACCAATTCCTGTAAATCAATTCTCCGATTTAGTGACCCAAACTTACAAAAGTTCGAACTTTTTGGAGGATTTTTCCAATGATTTAAAGTTGTTACTTACTAGTTAATAGTAACCTTTATGCATTATACAATGTCTTACACCTCCTCTTGGGTCATCGACATCGCCAGTAAATCTTGGAATAATGTGACAATGAAAGTGCATAACTGTTTGCCCTGAGGACACTCCACAATTCATTCCAATATTATACCCATCGGGACTAATTTCTTTTTCAATGATAGACTTTGCTTTATTAATCATTTTAGGAAGTTCCTTTTGCTCATCAGCTGTCAAGGAAAAGTAGTCTTCTCTCAATTCATTTGAAATTATGAGTAAATGATTGTTAGATACTGGATAAGCATCATAAATCATAAAAAAGAAATCACCCCTGTAAACAACTCTATCCTCTGGTATTGTTAAAAATACGCTCATTAAAATGTTCCTATTAGTTCAATTTTAGGCTTCCACGTTTGTATGGAATTCTCAACTGCTAAGTTATAATGTTTTTCTAAAAACCTTTTTCGAATGTCTTTAGTTAATCCTGTTTGATTAATAATTGTTTCTGCCAATGGGTGTTTACTGTTGATATAAAATTCATTTCTACTATAAAGTCGTTTTAGAAATCGTTTTTCAGGGACTTTAGAACTCTTTTGTCTGTTAATAGTACTATCTGCCAAAACGAGATTCCAAACACCATTAATATTAGCTCCATTTTTGGAGTGAGCTAATTTATTTGAGTGAGGTAAAAAGTGATCTACATCACATATGTTTTGACTAGTAGAATTTATAGAGATATCTTGAAAACTATAAAAACACTTCCCTTTCTGATATCCGTTTAAAGCATCTTTGACAGAAGTCACATCTTTCCGTTTCATCAAATCATTTTGGATAAAAAATATAGAATTTGCTTTATCATATTTAACCTCTAATAAATTTGGATTTATATTAAGATTCCAAGCTGTCTCTACCAAATTCCAGCGTGCTTCAACCTCTTGGTCAAAGTTTTGAAAATGAAAACTTTCTTTTAATCTTAATAGTTCGTCAGTAAATACTATTTCTTTTTTTCTTCCTATGTAATTCTTATGATAAAAAGGATTAGGTATTTGGTCACCATTTACATTTTGAAATGCATCAACTACATTAACAAAACCCTTTTTTTCGGTTAATTTTAATAGCTCCGAGTAATCTAATTCATTAGATATGTATGACCTGCAACCATTTAAGAAAGTACTTGATTTTGAATTGCCTTGCTTGTCGTTTGTTGTTAAGTGGTTAACTATATTTCTTGAGAATGGCTCAGATAATTCTTCAAGACTCACCCTGGTAGTTTCATTATCAATTAATTCAAGTAAGCTCTTTGCGAAAGCAAATTTGTATGAAGCCGAATTCTTTCCAAATAAAATGATAGCTCTCCATTGAGACTCTAAGCTTGGATCATTTAATTGGAAATTTATCATTAAATACTTTGTTCAGGCTAAATTTAATGAAAAAAATATCTCCAAAAATAAATTATTATTCTTAGAGAAAATTTGTGACCCAGGGAGGATTCGAACCCTACCCTTAAATCATTGATAATGAATAAAATAAAATTTATATTAAGACCCGTTGGGTTCTAAAATAAAACCCTTTGGGTAAAAAATGAACCCACAATTCCTTATGGGTTCTACGTTTGTGACCCAAACTTTCGAAAGTTCGAACTTATTAAGGAGTATTTTTCAATTATTTCTTGAACTTAATCTGAGAATATTGTCCTAAAAAATATGCAATTAAAATAGGTATAAACGAAAAAGCCATATTCTTTTCCAAAAAAT
>CBFHWU010000018.1:0-86696 GCA_965659665.1 Flavobacteriaceae bacterium | reverse complement strand
AACTTTAATCATAAAAGATTATTTTCTATAAAGGTATTATTTATTAATTGAGTGATTCCAAATTTTTGATAAAAAAACCACTAAATGGTACACCATAGTGTACATATATTGGTTGTTAAAATCATAAAACCCTCTAAATCAGTGATTTAAAGGGTTTAAATGTGGTACCTCCAGGAATCGAACCAGGGACACAAGGATTTTCAGTCCTTTGCTCTACCAACTGAGCTAAGGTACCTTTTTAGAATGCAAATATAAGCTCTTTATCAAAATCGACAAGTAAAATATAAAAATGTCCTTATTTTTGTCTTCAGGCATTACTTTATGATGAATCTTGTTGTTGATATTGGAAATACCCGAACTAAAATAGGCGTATTCACGAATAATCATTTATT
The DNA here is from genome assembly GCA_965659665.1 of Flavobacteriaceae bacterium. Taxonomy (GTDB): domain Bacteria; phylum Bacteroidota; class Bacteroidia; order Flavobacteriales; family Flavobacteriaceae; genus CBFHWU01. Next base: position 86,304 of record CBFHWU010000018.1, on the reverse strand, counting down.
TATTGCAAAACACTTAAGTTCCATTCATGAAATAGAATGGGATCCTTTTTTTAAAGAATATCCTTGTTTATTTGCAATTGTCGGCTCTGTATCTTGTGATAGAAGTCAGGTTACTGCTATCTTATCAAAATATTGCAAAGTAATCGAGGTAACCGCTAAGCTAAAACTTCCTTTTAGCAGTGACTATCACCCCATTGAACAACTTGGAACGGATAGGGTAGTGGCGTTAAGTGCAGCAGCTTGTCATTTCCCTAACAGCTCAGTGTTGGTAATTGATGCTGGTACATGTATCACCTACGACTTTAAAGATCAACACAATCATCATTTAGGTGGAGCAATATCACCTGGTCTGAAGATGCGTTATCAAGCCTTACACCACCAAACTGCACAACTCCCCCAATTAACTCCCAAGACGATCACAAAAACCTACGGTACCTCAACTTTTGAATCTATTCATTTAGGCATACTCAATGGGCTTCATTATGAGATTAATGGTTTTATTAGCTCGTATTATGATAGAATCCATAATTTTAGGATAATTTTAACAGGAGGTGATGCTGATTTTTTGGCTGAGAACATAAAAAATAGCATATTTGTCGACACTAATTTTATTCTAAAAGGGATGCATAATTTGCTTCTATTGAACATCAAACCATGACAAATAAGCTTATTTTTACATTCTTATTATTTACGACACTATGCGGCTATGCCCAAAAAGGGAGCTTATCTCCCTATTCTTTTTATGGAGTGGGTAAAACTGTGTTCAAGGGTACAGCCGAAAACCGCATGATGGGTGGCCTAACAAGTTATTCGGACAGTATTCATCTTAATATCTCAAATCCCGCATCCTTAGCTGACTTAAAATTAGTAAACTATTCTTTGGGGGTGGATTATAATTCGACTTCTGTTTCAGATGGTAATTCTCGTTCAGACTCTTACGAAACAGCAAGCTTAAACTATTTGGCTGTTGCTATACCTACAAAACATTTCTCATTTGCTTTTGGGTTACTTCCTCAATCTTCGGTTGGATACCGACTCTTGATCATCGATGAAAATGTGGTTCCAAATGAAAGCTTGAGTTACGAAGGCGATGGAGGGGTAAATAAAACATTCTTATCTTTAGGATTGAGCCCTTTAAAGAATTTGGGCTTAGGAATATCATTTCACTATAATTTCGGAAATATAGAAAGCCGATTTATTCGAAGCTTGGAAGAGGTGGAACGAAGTACACGATTAGATAACCAATCCTCGATTAGTGGCTTTGAACTAAAGTTTGCCGCACAATATCATTTAAAATTATCTGAATCAATCGAAAGTCAATTCCATTTTTCTTATTCACCTGAGGCTAAAATTGATAGTAATAATTCCCGTTTTGTATCTACGCTGCTTGGAAGTCAATTGACGGATCAACAAGAAATTGATTTATCTGATTTTGGATTAAACAAAACAGAAATCACTTTACCCACAACCTCAAGTGTTGGTTTTGGGTTAGGTCAAGACACAAAATGGTATTTGGGAGCTCAATATACTTTTTCGGAAAGTGAAATTGATAATCCATTTATCAATTTTGATAATGCTTCCTACGAGAAGGCAACACAACTTTCCATTGGAGGGTTTTACATTCCTGATTTCGACTCTTTCTCAAGTTATTGGAGTCGAATTGTTTATCGAATTGGTTTTCGAACAGAAAACACGGGCCTTATTGTGAACAATCAATCCATAAAAGACTTTGGCATAACCTTTGGAGTAGGTTTGCCATTGAATGGATTTTCGAACGCCAATATCGGAATCGAAATTGGTAAAATGGGAACGAAAGATGCCAATTTAATTGAAGAAAATTACATTAATATTCGTTTGGGATTATCGCTCAACGATAGATGGTTTATAAAAAGACAATACGATTAAATAATTAATTTAAAAATGAAATATATTTTTACTTTTTTTGTAGTATTAAATACATTTATCGATACTACCTTTGGACAAGCTTCTTCAGAATGTCCATCAAACTTGTCCATATTTGCGGAGTACGCAAAAGTTAAAAACTACGATGCTGCTTTTGAACCTTGGTCTATGGTTTTTGAGAGTTGTCCTGAGCTAAATGCTGCCACTTTTATTTATGGGGAACGTATCTTAACTCACAAAATTAAGAATGATCCAGCCCAAAAAGCAGATTATGCGGATCAACTTATGAGTCTTTACGATCAATGGCTGACTCATTTCCCCTCTCGAAGAGGAGCAAGTGAAAAAGGAAAGATTTTGGCCAGTAAAGCTCAAGTGATGTTGGATTATGAACTAGGAACTCCAAAAGAAATTTACGCCATTTTCGATACCGCTTTTAGCGAAGATATTAATAGCTTTACTAATCCAAAGGGATTGTATAATTATTTTAAAACGCTTTATGGGTTATATAAATCGGGAGATAGCGAAGTAACCACTGAACTATTGTTCAATAAATATGAAGATATTTCAGAAAAATTTTCTTTTGAAAACACCAAATTAGCTAAAAATCTTGATGTTATTATTAATAAAATCGATCAAGGAGTTCCAATGACCTCTAAAGACAAACGAAATAAACGTCTTTGTGAGGTTAATTCGGTAGCTAATACTACCTATCAAAAAAATCTTGAAGCTATGATAGCAAAAGAGTCCTCTTGTGAGAACTTGATTCCATTATATCGAAAGAATTTTGAAAAAAATAAATCTAATGTTGTTTGGCTTAAGCGTGCTGCAGGCCGAATGGACAACAAAGATTGTTCAGATGATCCCTTATTTGTAGAGTTAGTGGAAGCTTTGCACAAGGAGAACCCATCTGCAGATTCAGCTTATTATTTAGGGATACTAAATGATAAGACAGGAAATAGCGATCAAGCTTTAGCTTACTACGAGGAATCGTTAAGTCTTGAAGATGACCAGTATCGAAAAGCTTCCATATTGTACAAGATTTCGGTTAAGTTTAAAAATAAAGGACGTAAAAGTCAAGCTAGAAAATATGCGATGGACGCGCTTAAATTTCAACCCTCTATGGGGAAAGCCTACGTCTTAATTGCGGGGTTGTATGCCGATAGTGCAAACGACTGTGGAAAAACTCAGTTCGAAAAACGTGCGGTGTATTGGCTAGCTGCAAAAACAGCTAATCGTGCCGCAGCTGTTGATGCTTCTGTAAAAAAATTGGCTGCCAAATTGGCGGCAAGTTATAACGGACGAGCACCAAGCAAAACAGATATATTTACGGAAGGGAATGCTGGACAAACCATTACATTTGATTGTTGGATCCGATCTAGTGTAACTGTCCCTAATCTGTAACTAAAATGAAACGTATCTCTTTAATTTTAAAAACCACACTTTTGTTATGTGTGGTTTTTTCTTGTAAGGACAATTTTCAGGAAATTCAAAAAATAAACCTTTTTGATGTTTTACCCGTTGGGATCACTGAGGATATGAAAATGATATATTCCGACTCGGCTGTTGTAAAAGCCATCTTATCGAGTCCCAAAAACATTGATTATACGAATCAATCTTTCCCATACTCTGAGTTTCCCGAAGGGTTGAGTTTGGTGTTTTATGATGATCTAGGACATGAAACACACGTTGAGGCGGACTATGGAATATTATACAATAGCACGGAATTAGTCGATTTGCAGGGGAATGTAAAAATCACAAATTCTGAAGGGGCTATCTTAGAAACTCAACAATTATTTTGGAACATTAACAAAGAATGGTTGTTTACCGAAAAAAACTTTACTTTTGCTAACGAAAGCTACGACATTACCGCCCAAAAGCTTGATGCAAGCCGGTTTTTTGATCAACTTGTGACTGGTAAGTTGGTTGGAAATGTCCAAATGGAAGAAAAATTATAAATGAAAACATTTCAAAGAATTACAGAATCACTCTATATTGTGTTTGCCTTACTATTTACGTACCGATCAGTAATTGCATACAACACAGGCGACACTAAGTTATATCTTTACATAGTGCTGGGAATTTTATCTGTAGGGATGTATTTTTTTAAAAAAAAATACCGAAAAAAGTTTGATAAAAACAACTCGAGTACTTCATGACCCAAGACAGTCTGATTATTGCTGTTTGTCTTATGTTTTCTGCTTTTTTTTCAGGTATGGAAATTGCTTTTGTATCCTCAAATCGTATTCGCCTAGAAATACAGAAATCTCAAAATAGTATTGTAGCTAATATCCTAGCCAAACTTACCCACAATCCCTCTAAATTTATTGTCACCATGTTGGTGGGTAACAATATAGCACTTGTTGTTTATGGTATATTTATGGGTAAGGTTATTGTCCATACATTGTTTCCCGAACTTGTTGATTCTGCCGAACTACCAATGATTGGAATTCTTTACCAAACATTAATATCGACAGGCGTTATCCTATTAACTGCTGAATTTTTACCAAAAGTATTTTTTCAAATTTATGCTAACGGGTTATTGAAATTTTTCTCAATTCCTGCTTACGTGTTTTATCGTTTGTTGATGCCAATTACCACTGCAGTTTTATGGTTTTCGGATGGGCTTTTAAAACGTTTTTTTAAAGTTGATACTGATCAAGAACCTCTAGCTTTTAGCAAAGGGGAATTAGAGGATTATATTTCCGAACATATTGATTCAACTAAAGATCAAGAAATCGATAGTGAAATACAAATTTTTCAAAATGCGCTAGAATTTTCCAATTTAAGAGCACGTGAAATTATGGTTCCACGTGCGGAGATTATGGCTGTTGATCGATATCAAACTCCCAAAGAACTTATTCGTCTATTTTCTGAATCGGGCTTTTCTAAAATTTTGGTATATCATCAAAACTTAGATAACATTATCGGCTATGTTCATGCTTTTGATTTGTTTAAAAGACCTAAGACGATACGTTTAATAACACTCCCTGTGGAATTTGTTCCTGAATCAATGTTCATTAAAGATGTCTTAAATATTTTGACACGAAAAAGAAAAAGTATTTCAGTTGTTTTGGATGAATACGGAGGAACAGCAGGGATGTTGACTGTTGAGGACATCGTGGAGGAACTTTTTGGCGAAATTGAAGACGAACACGATAGTTTACAATTGAGAGAAGAACAACTCAATGAACATACTTATTTATTTTCAGCACGCTTGGATGTAGATGATATAAATGAACGTTATAAATTGAATCTTCCTGAAAGTGATCAGTACGAAACCTTAGGGGGTCTTGTAGTTCATAACACAGCCGAAATCCCTGATCAAAATGAACAAGTGATTATCGAGGGATTCAAGTTTATTATAAAAGAAGTTTCGAATACTAAAATCGATCTTATTGAATTAAAAGTACTGATTTAATAGAATAGGACCAACACACTTTTGAGTTCGATAAAGAAATCGTATTTTCGCCATCCATTTAATACATTGAGTTATGGCCATTTTAGGTAAAATTAGACAGCGCTCCTTTTTTTTAATTCTTGTGATTGGTTTAGCATTATTTGCTTTTGTCATTTCAGGTATATTTGAAGGGGCAGGTGATATCAGTCAAGAACCCGTTGCCATTATAGGAGATGAAGAACTCTTAATTGAAGATTTTAGTGTTCAAGTCGACTACGCCGAGCAAAGATTTAACATGTCAAATATTGAAGCGGCTAAATATGTTTGGGAACAACAACTTTCCTCTACTATCTTAAACATACAATTCGAAACGCTGGAACTTAATGCAGGTAAAAGTCATATTGAATATTTTATTCAAAACGACCCAAACTTTAAACAAGATCAACGATTTCAAAATGAGGTAGGATTATTTGATTTAGCATTGTTTCTTGATTTTATAGCTGATTTAAAATTTAATAATCCATCTGGTTTTGAACAATGGAAAATTCAAGAAGAATCTATACGTAATAACATCTTGGGTACTCAATATATGAACCTAGTAAAAGCCGGAATTTATGTAACCGAATTTGAAGGAGAAATTCAACATAAGCTTGAAAATGATAAAATAAATATTTCGTATGTTAAAGTTCCCTACACTTCTATTCCAGACAGTCTTATCAATATTTCAGATGGTGAAATAAAATCATACATCAAAAAACATAAAAATAAATACAACCGTGAAGCAACAAGAGATATTCAATTTGTTGTATTTGAAGAAGTCCCATCAACTGAAGATAATTTAGACACTGAAAACGAATTGAAATCTCTTATGAATGTTCGCTCAATTTATAATGAAGTTTCTCAACAAGAAGAAGAATTACCTTCCATCGCTACAGCTCAAGACATAGCGTCATTTGTTGCTGAGTATTCAGATATCCCTTATCAAGACCAATTTTTTAGGGAGTCAGAACTGTCAGGAACGTATGCCAAAACTCTTTTTGGTTTAGAAGTTGATGATGTTTTTGGTCCTTTCATAGATGGTGACTATATGAAACTGACACGTATGGTTGAAAGACAAACAAACGGGTCTGTTAATGCCCGACATATCCTTATTTCCTATCAAGGAGCTCAAAATGTCGAACAGAATGTGTTGCGATCTAAAGAAGAAGCTCGTATTGAAGCTAACCGTATTTTAGGGATGGTAAAAAAACAAGGCGCAGATTTTGCTGATTTAGCTCGAAATTATTCGAATGGACCTTCTAAAAGCAGAGGGGGAGATTTAGGTTTTTTCAGCCAAGGGGATATGGTTAAAAACTTTGATACTTTTGCTTTTTCAAAACCTAAAGGATCAATCGGTCTTGTTGAAACAGATTTTGGATTTCATATTATCGAAATTTTGGACAAAGAAGATGTAGTGAAGTTAGCGACTATTGCTAAGAAATTAGTCCCCTCTGAAAAAACAAGTAATCAAGTTTTTGCGAAGGCTACACAATTTGAGCTAGACCTTAAAGATGAAAATTTTTCGGATTTGGCTTCAGCTAATGAGTATAATGTTAAGACCGCCAGTAAATTAAAAATATTAGACGAAAGTTTACCAAGCATCGGAAATCAGCGACGTATTGTTCAATGGTTATTCAATGAGGATTCTTCTGTAGGAGATATCAAACGTTTTAATTTGTCTGGGTCGGCAGGTGGATATGCCATTGTTCAACTTACTGCTGCTTCTGCTGAAGGATTAGCCGCTGTAGATGAAGTTCGTGAATCAATTACTTCAATTTTAGTTAACAAAAAGAAAGCATCTCTCATAATCGATGAAAATAAGAACAGCCCTGATTTAAAGTCCTTAGCAGAAAAATATAACACAACCATTAATGCCTCCTCGGCAATCAATCAGTTTGCGGGCACTATTGCAGGAGCGGGAAGCGAACCTTTTGTTATTGGATCAGCTTTTAATTTTGACAAAGATGCCATTACTCCCATTATTGAAGGCAAGCAAGGGGTGTTTATGATAAAGCTTGATTTCAAATCGAATAATAAGGATTTGGATTCCTATTTAGGCTATTCATCCTCTTTATTAAGCACTCAACAAGCCACCATAGAACAAAAAGTGATAGCCGCTTTAAAGGAAATTGTAACAGTTGAGGACAATAGATATGTATATTATTAGAAAAATCCTATACGATTGTAAGTATAATCCTACATAAATTCTGACCATAATTTAAGTTGTTCCCCCCCCGAAATCTGTCAGTTGCACCTCCTTTTCTGCCTATTCCCTGTTATTTCACCACTGAATGACAACATTTATTATACCTTCACACCGTGGATGATGTGATCGTCACATAGTTAATTCGTTTAGGATAAATTGAGCAATGCTGCTGATAATTTTGACTCGGCGAGTTAAGGTGGAATTTTTGATTTTTTTTTACATTAAACAGTTATTTAAATTACAACTCTTTTAAAGTAGAAATAAAAAAAAGTCCCACCGAAGCAGGACAGGGAGACAATAGTCTTCGGCATATAGCCTTATTGTGGTAAGACGAATAAAAATTCACATCAAAGATATAAAATTTTTTTAAATGAAAAAAACTTTAGGATTGACCATGGATTATGACAGCATTGGATGGGCTGTCGTTGAAAAAGCAGGAAATAAAGGTAGGATTATAAAATCAGGGGTGAGAGTTTTTCAATCTAATATTAAAAATATTGGCGAAGGTGATCGTGAGCAACTTAGTTCGTACGTACGAAATGATGCTCGTGATACAAGAAAGAAAAATTTCAGAAGAAAAATAAGAAAACAATTACTGTTAAAGGAGCTCATTAAACATGATATGTGTCCAATGACAATGGAGGAATTTCATCTTTGGAAAACAAATAAAATATTTCCAATCTCTACTACAAAAGATTGGCTAAAACTAAACCCATATGAATTACGGCAGCGCGCTACTCACAAACAAATAAGTAAGCAAGAAATTGGTCGTGTGTTGTACCATTTATCTCAACGTCGAGGAAAAATACAATCTCAAAGAGGACGAGGGAAACCAGTTGATGCAATATACAATGGCTTGTTTTCAGAAAAAAGACCAGGGATAAAACATGCCGCATCACATCTCAAAAATCAAACACTTGGGACATATTTGTATAGTTTACTTCCTAAAAACAAGACTTCATATAAATCTCTTAATGAACGTGTGCGCAACCGATATTTGGATAGAGCAATGTTTGTTAGTGAGTTACACGAGATCTTAAACACTCAAGCCAACTATTATCCCGAAATCAATACCCAATTTATTGAAAACTTGGGAGGAACCAAAAATTCGTTACGCGAAGGGATTTTGTTTTATCAACGACCTGTAAAGTCCCAAAAGTTCAATGCTGGAATGTGTCCATATGAACCCAAAAAAACCAGGACACCCTTCAGTCATCCAGCTCATGAGAAATTCAATGTGGCCCGATGGGTAAACAGTATCGAGTGTAATGGTAAATCGTTGTCTCAAGAACAACGAAACATCGCCATGACCGTTCCTTTAAAGTATGCTCAATTTTCATTTAAAAAAGTTAAAAAAGCGCTAGGTTTGCTATCGCCTGAATATCAATTTAATTACAAAGATTCTGATACTTCGGTATTAGCGCATACTTTGGTACAGTTGTCAAAGCCTCATTTTTTTGGAGACGAATTTTTTAAAATGTCTGAGGAAGAACAAGAAAAAATTTGGCACGTGATGTATTTTTTTGATGATAAAAACAAATTGGAAGATTACGCCAAAAAAAAATGGAACTTTTCAAAAGAACAAGCTAAACGATTGGCCAATATTTCATTGAAAAGAGGATATGCAGAGTTAAGTCACAAAGCGATTACCCATATATTACCTTTTATAGATCAAGGATTCTCGTATAAAAAATCTGTAGTTTTAGGAGGAGTAAAAAATACTTTCGGAGTACATTGGGATCATTTGACCTCAGCGAATAAAGTAGCATTGATTAAAGAAGTAGAAGAACTTATGAATGAATCCAATAATTTTTCCATTAAAGAAAAATTAGCAGATTTAATCTCCCACCATAACCCATCGGATCAACCATTAAAACTAGGATTGTATGGAGTTCAAGATACGATTGTAGATACTTTATCAAAACTACCCGTATCATTCAAGGAAGATAATAATATTCAAAAGAAATTCAGACCAGTCTTACAAAAGCCTGTTTTCGAAATGAGAAATATCGTCAATCGAGTTATTGAAAATTATGGTTCTTTAGATTCAATTCATGTTTATGTTAGACCTTTTTTGAAAAGCTCAAAAGAAAACAGGAAATTACATTTGATGGATCAAAAAAAACGAATAGCTGAACGAGAAGCAAATGTTAAAAAAATTATTGAGTTAGGTGAAAATCCAACACCAATGAACGTATTGAAATACACGCTATGGGACGAATGTAACCAAATTTGTCCTTATACTGGTAATAAAATAAGTACTGAGGAGTTGTTTAGCAATGATGTATCAATTGTATATATTTTGCCTTGGAGTCGCTTTCTTAATGATTCAGATAATAACAAAACCTTATGCATGAGTTGGTTTAAACATAAAATTCAAAACTATACTCCTTATGAATACTTTTTAACGCAAGAAACAGGAGAATGGGAGCAGGTTAAAACCAGAGCATTTATGAATTTTGTTGCTAGTAGTAATCGTTCAAATCGTTTTCAAAAATTTAAACATTTTGTTGTATCCCGTTATGCTTCAGATGCGCTAAGCAAAGAATTAGAGGATCAGCATCATATTAGCCTAGAAATTAAAGAGTTTCTTAAGTTGTTAACTCCAAATGTACAAATGACTTTAGGGCATTCCACTCATAGCCTACGCTCAAAATGGTACTTGGATTTTAATTCAGATACTGATAACCCTTTGAGTGACTATAGACGACACGGATTGGATGCCATTATTACTGCTGTAAAAAATAAAAGTTTCTTGGAAGCTCTTTCTCAATGGAATCGGTATGAAAAAGGATCCGACAGCGATGTTTTTCCAATTCCGTGGAAAAGTTTTCGCACTGATGTGAAACAATCATTTCAAGACATGGGAGTGAGTTTTAAACAACCTAGAAAACTCCTGTCCAAACAAAAAACAAAATTCAAGAAAAAAGGAGTTTCATATACCAGTTTTGGAGTAGCTGCTCGAGGCCAGCTGCATAAAGAATTAAACTATGGGAAACGAACACCCCCCTTGACAAATGAAGCCTACCACATTAGAAAACCGTTACATTCGTTACATACGGCCAAACAAGTTCAAAAAATTGTTGACCCTGTAATTCGAAATTTGGTATACGAATTGGTGGATAAAAAAGGAGGCTTTGTAAAAGGGAAGATCCCTAATGGGGCGTTATCACGTAAAAATAAAAATGGTGCCATGATTACCAAATTATTTATCAACAATAAAAGCGGCGATCCAGTTCCAGTGAATAAGATCCGTTTGCGCGAACAGATAAGTAACGCTATTCAGGTACGTAAAGGCAAGAACTTATATACGAATCCACGAAATAATCATCATGTACTTATTTACGTAGATAATAAAAAAAATCACAAAGAAGAGGTTGTTTCTTTTTGGACAGCGATACAACGAAGAGTCAAGAAAACATCATTGTATCAACTCCCTGAGGATGGTCAACAAATAGTTACAGCTTTACATAATAATGACTATTTTTTATTAGGGATTCCTAAAGATGTAGATTGGCAACGTCTTCCTGTAGAAGTATTGAGAAAACATTTATATCGTGTACAACGCTTGTCAAGCAAGTTTTATGAATTTAGATTATTGTCCGATGCAAATATCTATGATACTTTCTATCCAAATTATATAAGAATATTAAATTTTGGATCTCGCAAGACAGGTTGGAGCACCTACAATCCGATAAAAATTCATATGGATATTTTAGGAAATATTAGTGCATATAAATCAATAGAAAATGAAATGATATTAGATTAATAATGGAGTTGTTTTATATAAAAATTTAAATGTTTTGAAGTGTTTTTTTCGTGTAATTAAAATTTATTGTGGTTTGATATTGTTACACTTCCAAGCACTAAAATGATTTAAATGTCCTTTTTTTTAAGTATAGTATTGTGGTTTGATGAAAAAAAGGTGGTAAAACAACTTCATTTTAATTTATAAAATATCCGATTTGTATTCCCAAAGTTTAAAAACAAAAAAGATTAAAAATATCAAGGAAACAGTAAATTTTAAAAAAGTCCCAGTTAAAAAACCAAGAAATGAACCAAACGCTGCTTTTAAAGCTTTTTTTCTATCAACTTGATGACTCATTTCACCAGCAAATGCGCCTATAAAGGGACCTAAGAGAATCCCTATCGGACCAAAAAAGATTCCAATAAGCATTCCTATCCCCGTTCCAATTGCTCCAGCTTTGGAACCACCAAATCGTTTAGTTCCCCAAATAGGAATGAAATAATCAAGGATAATAATAAGAATTGAAAAAAATAAAGTAACCCCTAAAAAAGTCTTGTTAGTTGGAATAAATGAAGTCATATATAAAGACAAAAGACCAAACCAGCTTGTTAATGGGCCTGGAATTACAGGTAAAAAACTTCCTGCTAATCCAATAACAGACAATAATACCCCCAATATTATAAGAAACACATCCATATCCATTAATTTTAGGCAAAATAAGGGAAGACTCATAATTCTCAAAATATTATGTCATTTGTTTTTTTTGTAATTTCAAATTGTGAAAATAATCATGTGTTTTTTCTTGAGTTTAGTTTTGGTTGGATGTAAACAGCTCCCGCAACCTTCAATGCCCAGCATTACATGGTCTGATCAAGACGAGCCTCCAATATATCCTGGATGTGAAAAAAAAATAGATATATGGAATTGTTTTGAAACCAATATCTTACTTTTTTTTCATCTTAAAATCCAATCTAACCCTATTGATAAACTTTCCCCATACCCAGACACGGTTTATCTAAAACTTTTGGTCAACAACAAAGGCCGTATCAATCTTCAAGCCATAGAAACTGTTCCTGACCGATCTACTGAAGATCTACAACATTATTTTCAATCCCTAGTTGATCAACTTCCATCAGTTGGTCCCGCTACAAAAACCAATTTAGGGGTATCTACTCAAACATCTTTTACCCTTCCCATTCGGATTCATCTACAAAAACACTAATTTTGAAGATATCAATGACAAAAAAAAATAAGGACCGTATCATTTTAGGGGTTGATCCTGGAACAACGATAATGGGGTTTGGGTTAATTAAAGTTGTTCAAAATAAAATGGAATTGGTTCAACTTAATGAGTTGACTCTCAATAAATACGATGATCATTATAAAAGGTTAGCTCTTATTTTTGAACGAACTATTGAACTTATCGATTCACATCATCCAAACGAGATGGCTTTAGAAGCTCCTTTTTTTGGTAAAAATGTGCAGTCAATGCTAAAATTAGGAAGGGCTCAAGGAGTAGCGATGGCGGCAGGTTTATCTCGTCAAATTCCAGTAAATGAATATTCTCCTAGAAAAATAAAGATGGCCATTACAGGAAATGGTAATGCAAGTAAAGAACAAGTTGCTAAAATGTTGCAAAATATGCTTGGCATTAAAGATCTTCCAAAAAACTTAGATGCAACGGACGGTTTGGCGGCTGCGGTATGTCATTTTTTTAATCCCATCTCCGAAAATAATTCAAAAAAATACAGCGGTTGGAAAGCTTTTGTAAATCAACAAGATCATCGTATTCGAAAATAAACCTGTGCCTGGAATTTATATTCATATCCCTTTTTGTAAACAAGCTTGCCATTACTGCAACTTTCATTTTTCTACTTCTTTAAAGTATCGAAAACAAATCGTTAATGCCCTATGTGATGAACTTAAGTTGCGGGCCCTATCAACATCAGAATCTGTTGAAACACTTTATTTTGGGGGAGGAACACCCTCACTATTATCTAAAGACGAATTAATACAAATTATAAACACTGTAAAGCGGTTTTACAAACTTAATCCTCAAGCCGAAATTTCTATTGAAGTTAACCCTGATGATCTTAACGAAAACTATTTACTCGAGCTAAAGTCGATTAATATCAATCGTTTGAGTATAGGAGTACAATCTTTTGTTGATACAGAGCTCAAATTGATGAATCGTGTACACTCTGCAAAACAAGCTCGTGAGGCGATATCATTAGCAAAACATTATTTTTCAAATATTTCTTTGGATATCATTTATGGAATGCCTGATAGTACAATGGAAAGTTTTGCTGTTAATTTACAAGAATTTATTGATTTGGAGGTTCCACACATCTCAGCTTATGCATTAACAGTGGAACCTAAAACAGCCTTAAATCATTACGTAGAAAATGAAATTATCCACCTCTTGGATGAAGAGCAAGTAGAAAAGCAATTTCAATGGTTGTGCAAACAATTACAACGATTTGGATTTATCCATTACGAACTCTCTAATTTTGGACTGCCAAATTATTTTTCTGAAAATAATTCGGCATACTGGAAAGGTAAGCATTATGTAGGTATTGGTCCGTCTGCCCATAGTTATGATGGTAAACAAAGGAGTTGGAATATTTCTAACAATGCCCTTTATCTCGATTCGATATCCCAAAATAATTTACCTCAACAGGTTGAAATATTGAGCATTCATGATCGTTTTAACGAACGTATCATGATTGGTTTAAGAACCCTTTGGGGAGTTTCTTTAGACGAAATAGAGCACGAATTTGGTGTTCGTTATGCTAAACATCTATTAGATCAAGCCCAAATTTATATCAATCAAGATTTGCTCTTGGTAGAATCAAACACGCTGAAAACTACTCAAAAAGGGAAGTTTTTGGCTGATGGAATCGCTGCCGATTTATTTTTAATTAACCTTAAGAACGAGTCTTAAGTGCGGTAAAAGCCTTATAAAATTCAGGAATAGTTTCGATGCCCTTATAAAAATTAAAGAGTCCAAAATGTTCATTTGGTGAGTGAATGGCATCGCTATCTAATCCAAATCCCATCAGTATGGTTTTACTTTTTAGAGCTTCTTCAAATAAGGCAACAATTGGGATGCTTCCTCCATCTCGAACAGCATAAGGAGGCGTTCCAAAAGTTTTTATATAGGCTTCTGTTGCAGCCTGAAATTCAATTCCATCTGTTGGCATCACATAAGCCTGACCTCCATGATGTTCTACTATTTTAACCTGAACACCTTTAGGGGCTATCGAGGTAAAGTGCTGACTGAATAATGAACTGATCTCTTTCCAATGTTGGTTAGGAACCAAACGCATCGAAATTTTAGCGTATGCTTTACTCGGTATTACGGTTTTTGCTCCTTCTCCAGTATATCCACCCCAAATACCATTGACATCTAAAGTAGGTCGTATTGATTTACGTTCGTTGGTCGTGTACCCTTTTTCACCATAAACATCTTTGATGTCTAAGGCTGATTTGTAATCATTTAATGAAAAGGGTATTGTTGCCATTTCTTCTCTTTCTTTTATAGAAACCTCTTCGACATTATCATAAAAACCAGGGATGGTTATATGATTATTCTCATCGTGTAAGGAAGCAATCATTTTAGTCAATATGTTAATAGGGTTCGCGACTGCCCCTCCATAAAGACCAGAGTGTAAGTCTCTATTTGGACCCGTAATTTCAACTTCCATATAACTCATTCCTCTGAGTCCGGTAGTGATTGAAGGTTGTGAATTACTTAGCATTCCAGTATCTGAAATTAAAATGACATCGTTTACGAGTTTTTCTTTGTTTTCTTGTACAAAAAGCTCTAGGTTATCACTTCCTACTTCTTCCTCGCCTTCAATCATAAATTTGACATTACAGGGCAAGCTATTGGTTTGTTGCATAACTTCTAGTGCCTTAATATGCATAAACATTTGACCCTTGTCATCACAGGCACCGCGGGCAAACAACGCTCCCTCAGGGTGTATTTTAGTTGTTTTTACAACAGGTTCAAAAGGTCCACTTTCCCATAGGTTTAGTGGGTCTGGCGGCTGAACATCGTAATGTCCGTAAACTAATACGGTGGGAAGTTGAGGATCGATAATTGTTTCCCCATATACAATGGGATAGCCAGCCGTGGGGCAAAGCTCTACGTGTTGACACCCTGCTTCAGCAAGCGATTTTAGTACAGCTTCAGCAGCATGCTGCATATCTGAAGCGTACTTAGGATCAGCACTTACAGATGGAATTCGGATTAAATTACATAACTCGTTCAAGAATCGATGTCGATTCTCCTGTATGTATTGCTCTTTTGATGTCATAATAATATTAAAAGTTCTAAGGTAAAAAAAATCAAGTATTAACTTCCGAAATCTTAGGAATATATTTAAGATTTCTTACTTATATTTACACCCCATTGCGGGTGTGGTGAAATTGGTAGACACGCTAGACTTAGGATCTAGTGCCTCACGGCTTGGGGGTTCGAGTCCCTTCACCCGCACAAAACCTCAACTATTGTTGGGGTTTTTTTATGATTCAATATGTTAAGGTTAAATGGGTTCCTTTTACAATATTTAACACTAAAATGCTATCCTTTTTTGTAATTGAATGTTTGAACTCTTTTCAGCAAAATAGACTATATTAATGAACGAAAAACATCAAAATTGGCAGTTATCAAACAGTTAAATTTTGTCTTACGTAAAACGAATCTTCCCTGTTATAAGTAACCAGGTTTTATAAAATCAACTGAAAACTGGCAGTTAATTCTAAAACACTTTAATATATTTATTTGTTACTGGCAAGCAGAATCAGAAACTCTTTGAACTCCAGCACAATAAGCTTCGCCCCTATTATTGTAAGTGAAGCCATCACAACCACAAACAGGTTGGTATTCTTTAGTCGATGCACAGGGATTAGGAACTTTAGTGTAATCAATACAGCCGGAAAAATACTTATCAATAAATTCTCTATACTCTTCTGAACCAAACGACATACCAGCAATTACATCAATAGTAGATTTAGCGACTTCGAGGGCATCATTTGATGATTGAATATTAAATTTTGAACCATCCATACTGCTTAATCGATTAGAATCACTTTTTAGTCTTATAGTAGTGTAGAAATAATATCGAAGTACATATCCAATGGTTTGTTCTGTTTTACCATAAAGTTCATCAAAAACAGAGGCATCTGAAATTGTAGTCTCTAAAACTCTATAAGGAGTACTAAAATTATTGTTTAGTCTTAAAGCTTCTAACTCAAGGATTGGGTCCTGAATATTGTCTGTTTCTTCTTGTACACCTAGACAAGAATAAGACGCCAAAACAAATAAAAATAAAAGTTTTTTCATAACCAAATTTACTAAAATACATCCAAAATCTCGTCTACCTGACGTTTTGTAACGTTTTCTTAAAACACCCGTTTTTACAATCCACTCATTTATAAGACAATACAACCTAAAAACAAAAAAGGGGGGTGTCTGGTTATATATATAACTGCACTAAGTTCGCGTTTTGTGCATTTATAAAAAATGTCCTCGGTTTTGATTGGTCTCTTAGCGAACTTAAGACCTCTCAGAGTCGGGGATTTTATTTTTAATTTTATGTTAACTATAAACCACAATAAAGAAACGACAAATCCGACACCGGCTAACCATCAAGGGATTCCTGAGGAAAGCACTTTAAGTTTTGCACTTGGAAAAGAAAGAAGTGGTTTTAGCGCAAGGGAAATCACACGAATTGTAGAGGATGTTTATAGCCGATATGCAGACCAATTTAACATACACCAAGTGTCGTTTCTGTCGTTTCTGTTGGATTTGTCGGTTCCTGCGAAAGAAACTACAATTCCAGATGACTTTTTCTCCGTTTTACCTGAATCGATTAAGAATCCTGTTACGATCTATGAAGGCAGAGAAAGGGATTATTTTACTTTGAGTCTATTACCGCTTCAAGGTGCTACTCTGGAAAATAATGTTTGGGGTAGATACTACAAGTCTATTTCTCATTGCAAACTATATACAATGATTGTTGCTCCTCCCGCCAGCGGAAAAGGAGTTATGAATGACGCAAAACATCTCTTCTCTGCAATTGAGAAACAACGGCGAGATATGTATAAAACATTCACTATGCCGGTCTTGAAGAAAAGACAACCCAAAGAAGACTAAAGTCTTTTTTGATAGATGGAAGAGTTATGCTAATCAAAAAAGGTAAGTATAAAAAATCATAAGTTATTGATTATGTGTAGTGTAATGATTAGGGCTGATTGTTAGCTTTGTTTCTTATTTATTGTGACTAAAGCTTGAAACAGGTTAGGGGCATACGTTTAACATTCTGTTAAAACAAACTTTTTATATTAGGTATTATCATATACAACGGCTCTGTTTGAGTAACCTTTTCCAACTCCCATTAAAATTTCATTTACAATTAACATTAGAATTAATAATATTGAAAAATTAATTTTAATAATATGAATAAATATATTACAATCATAATTTGTATTCTTTTTTCTTCTTGTCTAAACATTGAAACTGAAGTAGAGGAATCAGCATCAGAAAAATTTAAAACAGTTTATGTAACAATCGGTGAATTAACAGATTCAAATGCAGACAACACATATGGCAATTTTGTTATACCTGTAAATGAAATTGATAAAACTGTAATGGAAAGTGGAACTGTTATAGCTTACCTTGAGAGAGCTGCAAAGGAAGACCGTCCACAACGCTGGAGTATGTTTCCACAATACTGCCTAAACTGTGAGATTTCTTATGGAACAAAACCATCATTTATATATTTCAGTTATGGTGAGGGTTTAGTACGAATTTCTTTGAGGTCTGAAACTGATATTTCTGATGCTGCTGAATGGATTAGCGGCAAAAAAATTAAGCTAACAATAATTGATTAATTATTAGAACACCTATCAACTGCTACTTACATTGTAAAAGCAACAGACAAGTCAAACAACGAAGAACTAACGTATAAAGTGGTTAAAAACTAAATATAATGAAAAAACTATTATTTATAATTTCGGCAATTATTGTGACGTCTTGTGTGGTCACAGATAAGAATAATCCACCAACAAATGGATTTGGCCCATACGACGGTCAAAGTGTGTACCTAGGAAATCAATCTTCTGTAGATGCGTTTAAAGAAATTGATGATGCATGGGCAAAACGCGATTATGAGGCTCTAAAAGACTTAATTTTAGACGGAGGGGTTTTTATCTTTGAAGACGGTTACACGGCAACAACTGGCCAAGAATTTGTTGATAAGATAGAAAAAGGCTATCAAGAAGCTATCGAAAAAGACGAGCCTTGGGGTTGGAAAACTGACTATGCTTTCTCAGTACACCCAAAAGGTTCAGAAGACCCAAAAGCAACAAATCAAGAAGGACAATGGGTTAATGCACAGTTTACTAGCAACGACGCTATTTATATTGAATGGTATCAAATTGTAGAAGGAAAACTCAAAATGTGGTACCAATCAAAAGGGAACTATACCATTCCAGAATAATCTCAGTTTTCATAAAGCTAAATTAAACCCTGCAAATTGCGGGGTTTGTTTTTCCATCTGATATCCTAAACCATAGGCATATCTTCTTCTTTTGTTCTGCTACTTCTAAACCTCTTAAATAGGTAAGAAACTCATTTAACCTTTGCTTAACGTACACACAACTGTTTTGTATTATTTTGGATTTCTAACAAAAAAACTAATATTATTTTTTAAAAATTTATTATGAGAAAATATATATACATTTTAACAATTTTATTTTCATTTTCTATATCTGCTCAGGAAGGATTCTGGTATGACGTTCTTCTAGAAGTTGAAGGTGAGGACACAAATGAATTTGAAAAAACAGTGGATAAATTTTATTCATCATTGGATTTCCCTGATGATGTAGCTCTTGCATTTTCTAGAATCCAAATTAAAGGACAAGGCTTTGAAGAAACTCATATTTTAAGTTTTCTAAGCCCTTCCTCTGAATCATTAGCTAATTTTTTATCTACACTAAGTGGGTCAAAATGGGAAAATTATCTCGAAAAGGTAAGACCGTATGTTGATAATGTAAGAAGATCAGCAGGTATAGTTACCAAAGCTTATAATCAAGAAGATGTTGATCCAATTGGTCAAGCGTGGTTATTTAAAGTTAAGAGTAAAGATGCTCCTGCTTTTTTTGAAGAATATACTAAAGTTATGGAGGTTATTGATTTTCCAGGATTTTCTGGAACAGGGCAAATAACTCACGGCGTAAGTGATGGAGAAAGTCATTTTATATATGCTACTTACGATGACCTAAACTCTGCATTCACATTTGGTCCTAAAAATGATTTGGAGGCAAAAGCCTTTGCAAACTTTTTTGAAGCAACAGCAGAGTTTGCTGAGTTCAGTCAAACCTTTACTAGAGTTTTAATTAAAGAATACAACTAAGCCATAGATATATCTTCTTCACCTCTAAAAATAATTAAAATGAAAAAACTATTACTATTATTTATTATTGTTGGTTGCTCATCACCAACATCCTCACCCACAGTAATCGGCTATGAAAACGATAACGGTACTACTTTAGAAATCACAAGTGGAAATCTAGGCTCCACGGAAGTTGTAAAAGCATACTTTAATGCATATAATTCTAAAGATCTAAAAGCTGTATACAATTTAGAACACGATGATATTGTCCTTTATGTGCCAAGTGGAATGATGATTGAAGGACCTAAACAACATTTTGAATTAGGTGAACAGTTTCTTAAAACAAACCCTATTGCTAATTGGGAAATAGTTTGGTCTATGTCAGCGAATGTTAAGTATGACGATAAGCCAAATGAAAATTGGGTTACTTCAGGACTATTGGTTACATATGGAAAAGACGAAAATTCTACGTCTACTATTAGCCGTATTGTTGATTTAATGATAGTTGACGGAAAAGTTAAAAAAGGATATGTCTATCAGCGAGAACTTTCAGACTCTGAATAGACAAGTCAAATAACGAAGAACTAACTTATAAGTTTGTAAAGAATTAGTAAGCTCTCTAATCTCTCTGTGAGGTCGCAGAAGACATCCATAGGTCAGTAAACAGCATAGGTATAGGTTGTGATTATATGCTTTAACCTCCTCCAGAACTTCCCTTAAGTTAGTAAAAGGTTTATGCAGCTTCGCCTTGGTTCGTTTAGAGCGAACCAGGCGAAGCGGATTAGACTCAGACCTAATTCAACAGCTTTGTTGAGAATGACGTTTATATGCCCTCTAACACTGTTTAAGGTTGTGTTTTGGGTAAACTTATTTAGTTCTTTAATCAATAGCTCTGAGGATAGGGAATCATCAATAAATGCTCTACTAATAATGGAATAGCTATAGTCAAGAATCCTATAGTATTTCTTAGAGTGTACCTCCTCTTTCTTTTTCGTTAAGTGAACCGGTAACTAAATCACTCTTTCTGTAAGCTTGTAGTTTACGACCCTCTGCTAAATACTTATAGGTTTCAGCAGCAAGTACATTACCAATCTTTACTCTATCCTTAATTGGAAATGAGTTTGGGTTAGTTTGTGTCCCAATTCGATTACCATTATAAAGGCGGTAACGTTTGTTGTTAATATAAAAGGATATAAACACACGGTCATTATTATCAGTGTGTACTTTAGGATATTTGATTGTCATTTGACAGTTTTTAAACAGTTAAACATTTAGTTAATATCTATTTAACTGCAAATGAGCTTCTTATGTGGTAGACACGCTAGACTTAGGATCTAGTGCCTCACGGCTTGGGGGTTCGAGTCCCTTCACCCGCACTAAGTTTCAATTCGTTATTATTGGGACTTTTTTTTTGGAACCAATTTTAAATACGTCTGATTAATTAAACCCTCCATTTCTAATATGATTTACGCTCGTGGAGTAGCTTTTCGTTAGAGCCAACGTGAGTAGAGTTTTCAATTAACGCCACAACTAGGAGTTATTTGATAGTGATGGGATTTTACAATTATTGGTAATAAAACAATTGCTCATAGAAAACCTTTACGCCAATGGGCAACCTCAACTCATTTTCATTTATTTGAGAATATGCTAAATAAATACCTTTTTTAGAAAATAAAATCTTAATTTGGCTTTTCTCCAATAAAAAGATTTAAATATTAGAATTACATGTTCAAACTCAACTTATTACTTTTCTTTACGTTGGGTTCGAGTTTTTGTTTTGGACAGCTGAAATACGAAAAAGAAACTCGATTAAAAAATAGTCAAATAAATCAAAAAGCATCACATTTTGTGAAGTCTCTCGGTTTTAATACCAAGATAAAATGGTACAAGGAAACTGGGATGTATCGTTCAACAATTGAAGCCAAAACCAAGTATAAAGGTAAGAAATACAGCATTGAGTTTACTCCCGATGGAGTGCTTGAAGATGTTGAGATAGCAATAAGATGGTTAGAAATCAATGAACAAGTTCAAAAGAACGTTTCTTCCTATCTTAATTTAAAATACATTCGATATAAAATAGAAAAAATACAAATCCAGTATTCAGGAAACCCACAAGAGATACGTGCATTTTTACAGAACAAATCTTTTGAACGCACATTCAACTGCTATTACGAATTTGTAGTTATAGCAAAAGAAAATAAAAAATATAATAAGTATGAACTTTTATTTTCAGAGTCAGGGAATTTGATCCATTCAAAAAAAATTATTGAAAATGCTACAGATCACATCGATTATTAAATGAAACTAATTTTTTTAAGTTTATCTTTTTTATGTGCTTTTAATACCTTAGCCCAAAACAGTTATCAATGGGGGGTTTTGCCTTCAATCAATCTAAATAAAAAACTACCCAATGACTTAACATTAAATGTTAAAATTGAATCAAGGCAAGAGTTCAAAAGTAGTTTTTTTAACACTCCGTCAGATTTTAAATACAAATATGAATTGACAGATTTTTCTTTCCTCTTAGCCAAAAAAATTGGCTTTAATTCTTCATTAGTTGTAGGGTATCTAAATAGGTTGAGAGATGGAAAAAAAATCAATAGGAGCATCCAGCAATTGATTCACACTAAAATTTATTCAGGCCTTAAATTATCACACAGATTATCATCGGATCAAACATTTTTTAAAGAAAAAAAAACGAAATATAGACTTAGATATCGAATTTCAGGTGAAGTATCTTTAAGTGGAAGTAGTGTAGACCCTAAAGAGTTTTACTTAAAAATAAACAATGAGTACTTGAACTCATGGCATGATAAAGATTATGATTTAGAAGTAAGGGCAGCTCCTTTTTTAGGATATAAATTTTCGAATTCAAAAAAAATAGAAGTGGGATTAGATTATCGACTGAGCGCTTTTATTCAGAAGCCCTCAAAAAGTAAATTTTGGATTGGAATTAATTGGTATTATTCTATCTAGGAGTTGTGTAAGTTTGATGCAAGTAGGGAATTAATTTTGATCATATTTTGCACCTGATGATTCATTTTTTGTATCTATTTTGGATAAAAGATATTCAAGTTGTATTTTACACTTTGTTTTTCACCCAAATAAAAATAACCCCAAATAAGACCTGTTGCATAACTTAGAAGATATTTTAAAGGACGCTAGTACCAAGATAGTTTACCTAAGTAAATCGAGCTTGGTTCAGCGAGTTGGTGAAAAAACGAATAAATCGTATTTCGTTAAAAAAGGACTGTTACGAGGATATACCATTGACGAAAAAGGGAAAGAACATATTTTCATGTTTGCCCCGGAAGGCTGGATTATATCTGATATCGAATCCCATACCTTATCCTCTCTATCTGTGCTTTATATTGACGCGCTAGAGGATTCCGAAGTTGTTGTTTTTAACAGAAATCAAATTGATACTTCTAAGATGTCAAAAGACATCATTTTAGCGGAGTTTAGACGTCTTTTAAAACGTGTGGGTGTACTTCAGCGAAGAGTAATTATGCAAATGAGTGCTTCAGCATTAAATAGATATGAACATTTTTTAGAAACTTACCCTCAAATCGTTCATAGAGTACCTCAGCGTATGATTGCTTCTTATTTAGGAATTACTCCAGAAGCTTTGAGTAAAATAAGAGCAGAGTCTTTACGAAAAAAATAGTTCAAACAGTATTTCTTAATCTACATTAATGTGTAGCCTTGACCAATGATGCAATTTTGTCCTATTAATATTCAATAACAATATCATGAAAAATCCAATAGTTTTATCCGTCTTACATTACTTTATTTTTTTTGTGTCTAGCGCACAACTTGAACAAGCAGAGGTAAATTTTGAAATCAGTAATATGAAATTCAGAAAAGTACATGGCTCGTTTAGCGGAATGAAAGGAGTTGTACAAATTGACCCGAATGATTTGTCAGCCTCAAAAATTGCCACCTGTATTGATGCCCATAGTGTTAATACAAACAATGAGAAAAGAGATAAGCATCTACGAAATACCGATTTCTTCGACACCGACAGATTCCCGACAATTTGTTTTAAATCGACCGTAATTACCACAACTAAAGATGGGTATTTAGCTAAAGGTGAACTTACTCTACACGGAGTAACCAAATCAATTGAAGTTCCTTTCACACTTTCAGATCATCATTTTAAGGGTGAGATAAATCTTAATCGATTAGATTTTGATCTAGGCAAAAAGACCAACTCTTTTATGGTTGGAAACAAAGTGAAAATAAACATTTCAATACAATCTATTTAAAACAAAAACAATGTATCAATTTATCGTCGTTTTAGTGTTGATTGCTCATCTTGGAATTGCTCAAGAAAACAAGGAGCTTTCGCTTTCATATCCAAAATTAGAGAAATTCCCTGTTTTCTCTATGGATTACTTCTATTACCCAAACTCTGATTTGGAAATTGATTCGGGGAAAGGCGAATTTAAAATGAATGAGTTTCGTGCTGCGGTTCAATTAGTTCATCCGTTAAAAAAAAATAAAATATTTTTGTACCATAAAATGCAATATACTTTTCTTAATTATGAAACTAGATTTGATGTTTCAAGACTTAATTCAGAAAAAGAGTTCCATAATTTTGAATACACGCTAGGCATTATTCATTTGCTCCAGAAACGATGGAAACTTATTGCAAATGTGTCTCCGATGCTATCGTCAGATTTTGAAGAATCCTTAAGCTCAAACGATTTTTTGATTCAGTCAACGGTCTTGGCACAGAAAAGATCAAGTCCGAATTTTGAATATGGATTTGGGTTGACCTACACTACAAAGTTTGGAGAGCCAGCTTTGTTGCCTGTTTTGAAAATGACATATAAAAAAGGAAATTGGCTTACATCTGTATCGTTACCGTCATATATTGCTCAATATTACAATTTTAATCATAAAACAAACATAGGCTTAAAAGCCTCTGTTCATGGAAATACTTTTAATGCAACTTTTGATGACGATTTTTCTGAAGCGGCTATTAATAGGGTTATCTATTCAAACATAAATGTAGGACCTGAATTTCAAATCAATTTATTCAATGATTTGTACCTTAATATATCTTCTGGCTACACCTTAAGAAATGTACTTGAAATCCAAGATCACGACTTAAATACGATTGGTGATTATGATATAGAGGACAAATTTTTCATTACCGCTAGGATTAAAATTTTAAAATAAAATTAAGAATAGTTGCTTGGTTAGCAAATTACACATCCAGTCAATTCTTAAAATTAGTTGCTCGTTTACATGCCACAATCACTTGCTCTATTCCGAACATAGCTAATTTTAACCACAAATGATTATTTGTATTTCATTTACTGAATCTTCAAAAACTATGAATTTTACTGGTTTTGAAGCAATGTATGAACGTTCAAAAGAAAAAAAAAGACTCGTTTTTATTGACACTCATTTATAAACGTTGGGAAAAAAATCGTTATGATCTACTTGGATTTTTCCCTACGTTGATTAAAGTTTCAGTTTTGAGAGCTGTAAAACAATATTTTTTCGGGAATCAGATAATAAAAATATTTTTCAGAATATGAGCAGTCGCCCCTCTATTATCGGCAACATAGCTCTGATTGATTGACCCGATTTGTTCTCTTTTAGTGTTATGTTGTACCATATTTATAAGTATCTTTTCAAACTCTTTAGAGGATTTGACACTAATTACGCCACCTTTTTTAACCAAATCAACCGCCTCAGGAAAATCATGATAATTTTGTCCAATGATAATAGGAATTCCATGCGCTGCAGGCTCTAAAATATTATGTAACCCTGAGGAACCTACCCCCCCTCCAATATAGGCTATATCGGCCTCAGCATAAGTAGCGGCTAGTTGTCCGACGGTATCTAAAATAAACACATCTGCATGTTTTACATCTTTGTGTTTGAGTTCTGAATAGCGTATGAGAGGTTTTTGAATTTGTTTGATTAAAGCCTGTATTTTATTTTCCTGTATTTCGTGAGGCGCAATAATCCAGCAAGTTTTTTCATTACTTGATTTGATGGCTTTTAAAAGTAAAGCTTCATCCTCAGGCCAAGTACTTCCTGCCACAATACATATTCGATTTTGAATAAAATCTTCTATAAAACCCGGTGCAGATGAAGACATCGAAACTCTGTCAAAGCGTGTGTCACCACTTACACTCACATTGAAATATCCAATATTTTCAAGCAGTTGTTTAGATTTTTCATCCTGAACAAAAAAATAAGTAAATGCATTCAAAATATAATGCCATGAAGGATGTTTAAACAAAAAATGATTGTTGTAAAATCGTCCAGAAATTAAGTAAGTATTGATGTTTTTCTTCTTTAACCCTAGCAGTAAGTTGGGCCAAAGTTCATACTTGACAATCAAAGCCAACTTAGGACGATAAACACTCAAAAAAAGATCAATATCTTTTGGTGTATCCCAAGGCAAGTACACTACTTCGTCCGCTATACTTCTAGTGTGTCTTACATCGTATCCTGAAGGAGAAAAAAAACTGATAAGTATTTTATATTTGGGAAATTTTTTTTTCAACCCCTCGATTACAGGCAAACCTTGTTCGTATTCGCCTAACGAAGCAGCATGCATCCAAATAATGGAATCGGTATGACCACTGAGAATGGAGTTCGAATAATTATTTTTTCTGCCTTTTACAAATCGGTCGATTTTTGGATTGATCCAACCTGCTATCGGTAGCATTAGCCTTGCGGTTCTGATCGCTAAATTGTAAAGTTTCATTTTCATTGGAATAGCAAAGATAATTATACAAATGAAGTTGATGAAAAAGCGTTTCAAATTTTGTAGTTTTGAATTCTATGAGAAAGATTCAAATGGTCGATTTACAAGGCCAATATCAATTTATCAAACCCAATGTTGAGTTAGGTTTTCAAGAGGTTTTAAGCAGTGCTCAATTTATTAATGGCCCTAAAGTACAACATTTTCAAAAGGAACTAGAGCAATACTTAGGCGTTAAACATGTCATCCCATGTGCCAATGGTACCGATGCGCTTCAAGTAGCGATGATGGGTTTAGGGCTTAAGCCTGGGGATGAAGTAATTACAGCTGACTTTACTTTTGCTGCAACAGTAGAAGTTATTGCCCTTCTGCAACTAACACCAGTATTGGTTGATGTGGATCCCCAAACATTTAATATTGATCCACAAGCCATTGAACGTGCAATAACTTCTAATACCAAAGCCATTGTGCCAGTACATTTGTTCGGTCAAGCAGCCAATATGGATGCCATCATGGAAATTGCACAAAAGCATAATCTTTTTGTTATTGAAGATAATGCGCAAGGGATTGGGGCTAATTATTTACATAAAAATGGAGAAAAATCTAAAACAGGTACAATTGGTCATGTTGCGTCCACCTCTTTTTTCCCCTCAAAAAATTTAGGATGCTATGGAGATGGAGGAGCGATTTTTACTAATGACGATGATCTTGCCCATATCATTAGGGGAATTGTTAATCATGGGATGTATAAGCGTTATCATCACGATGTAGTTGGCGTAAATTCGAGGTTGGATAGCTTACAAGCAGTAGTTTTAACGGAAAAACTGAAATATCTTGATTTTTATAATGAGAGACGTAAATATGCGGCGTTTCGTTATAATGAATTGTTACGAAATCACCCTAAGATCAACACTCCATTTATCGAAGCAGCGTGTGATTCACACGTTTTTCATCAATATACGTTGCGTATTACCAATGCAGATAGAGATGCTCTTGTACAGTTTCTTCAAAGTCACAACATTCCTTGTGGAGTGTATTATCCAATCCCTTTACATTTGCAAAAAGCCTATAAGGATTGGCGTTATAAAGAGAAAGATTTTGTGGTTACCAATCAAATTGTAAAAGAAGTACTATCCCTGCCTATGCACACCGAACTTGAAGAAGATCAAATGGAGTTTGTTTCCGATAAAATTCTTGAGTTTTTAGGAAGATGATAATAAGTCAGCTCCATTTACTGTTAAAAGTTTTCGGTTGATTTTTTTGACTAACCCTTGTAATACTTTTCCAGGGCCAACCTCGGTGAATTGTGTTGCACCGTCTTTCTGCATCTGATGCATACTCTGCGTCCATTTTACCGGCCCGGTAAGCTGTACAATGATATTTTTTTTGAGTTCATTGGGATTACGGATGGCACTTGCAGTTACGTTTTGGTATACTGCGCAATTGGGTGTACGAAACCTAGTGGCCTCTATTGCACTTGCTAATTGCTCGCGTGCAGGTTCCATCAAAGGAGAGTGAAAAGCTCCACCCACAGGAAGAATTAATGCCCTACGCGCTCCCATTTCTCTCATTACACTACAAGCTTTTTCAACCGCATCAATTGCTCCAGAAATAACCAATTGCCCAGGGCAATTATAGTTAGCAGGAACCACACCTTCAATTTCTGCACAAACCTTTTCAACTACTTGATCTTCTAAGCCTAAAACAGCAGCCATGGCCCCTTTTTTGACATCGCAAGCCAACTGCATAGCTTTAGCACGTTGGGAGACTAGATGCAATCCATCGTCAAATGATAGAGCTCCCGAGGCCACTAAAGCAGAAAATTCCCCTAATGAATGACCTGCGGTCATATCAAAAATGACAACCTTATCCAATATCATAGACAAAATGACGGAATGCAAAAAAACAGCTGGTTGAGTGACTTTGGTTTGTTTCAACTCTTCATCGGTCCCTGAAAACATGATTTCTGTTATGGAAAATCCCAAAACCTGATTGGCAGATTCAAAAAGCGCTTTGGCATTAGGATATTGTTCATACAAACCTTTTCCCATTCCAACAAATTGGGCGCCTTGTCCCGGAAATAATACAGCGTTCATGGGCTTATTTTTTGATATCTTAAAAAAGTAAATGCATAGGCATGACGATCATCAGCCGGGTGTTCTTCACGCCACACTTCTTTCCACATATCAGTATTAATCTCCGGGAAAAAAGTGTCTGCATCAAAACTTGCATGAACTCGAGTGAGTTCTATCCGATCAGCCAAAGTGAGCGCCTGTTCGTATATTTCTCCCCCTCCGATGATAAAGGGTTGAGCATCGTTTTTTGCAATATCGATTGCTTCCGCAATAGAATGTACAACCTGAGCTCCATCAAGTTGATAATCTTTTTGACGTGTGATTACGATGTTAGTTCGGTTAGGTAATGCTTTGGGCATGGACTCAAAAGTTTTTCGACCCATGATAATATGGTGTCCTTTAGTGAGATTTTTAAAATGTTTTAAATCATCTGATAGATGCCAAATTAGTTGATTATCTTTCCCTAATTCATTATGGGTTCCCACAGCTGCGATGATAGTAAGAATACAGTTAGATTGTTCTTGCTGATGTCTTTCGGATTTAGCCTGTATAAGAGCTTCTTTTTCAAGGTTACGCTTTAATTTTTCTACTCTTTTTTCCTGTTTTGCAACTAAATGTTTGAGTTGAGATTTTTCCCATGACTTACCCATAAAGGAATGCGTAACAAATACCTGAAAAGAATGAAATAAAAACAGTAACATCCAAAAAACAATAAAAGTTACTACCCAAGGATATGCAAAAGGTTGAATATCAGCACCATATTTGAATCCTATGTTGATAATCACAGCGGTAAGACTACCAAATAGAAAAGCAATAAAATGATAATATAATCGTCTTTTTTTTTGAATCCGAGCTTGAGCGTACTCAATCATTGCAATGTGTTGCTGATCAATACGAGTTTTTGTTTTTTTCGATTTAAACATTTTTATGTCTTGTAAAGGCTAAAATACAATTTATGATCATATCACCAATCTTGAACTTTTTAAACGGCTACGGTCCCTTTGATATGTGGATGTGGGTTGTAGTTTTCAATTTTAAAATCTTCATATTTGAATTCGAATAAATCGTTGACATGAGGATTCATAACAAGTTGAGGTAAGTTTTTGGGAGTTCGACCGAGTTGTAATTTCAGTTGATCCATATGATTTGTATAGATATGGGCATCACCAAAAGTGTGAATAAAGTCACCTGGCTCATATCCACACACTTGAGCCATCATTTGAGTGAGTAGGGCATAAGAAGCGATATTAAAAGGAACCCCTAAAAATATATCAGCACTTCGTTGATATAATTGACATGAAAGTTTTCCATCAGCGACATAAAATTGAAAAAAAGCATGACATGGAGGAAGTGCTGCTTTTCCTTGAGCCACATTTTCTGAAAAAGATTTTGAACTATCAGGAAGTACACTTGGATTCCATGCGGAAACAAGCATACGTCTGCTATCAGGATTGTTTTTTAAACTATCAATTATAGACTTAATTTGATCAATTTCTTGACCATTCCAATTTCTCCATTGATAGCCATAAACAGGTCCAAGATCTCCGTTTTCGTCTGCCCATTCATTCCAAATTCGAACTCCATTTTCTGTTAAGTAATTAATATTGGTGTCTCCTTTCAAAAACCATAAAAGTTCGTACACAATTGATTTGAGATGTAGTTTTTTTGTGGTCACCATAGGAAACCCTTTACTTAAATCAAAGCGCATTTGATAACCAAAAACGCTTTTGGTACCTGTTCCAGTTCGATCTGATTTTTCGGCACCATGTTCGATAACATGCTTTACCAAATCCAAATATTGTTTCATTCAAATAGTTTTTTAAAAATACAACTCTATCAATTATTATTTAAGGGCTTTGTTCAATAACTTTTCAAAAGGTTGGCCACCTCTTAACCAATAATAGCTCCCGCAATAATTGCTGAAACAATAGAGGCGAGTGTACCCCCAAGTAAAGCACGAAGTCCTAATTTTGACAGATTTTTTCTTTGTTTAGGTGACAAAGAACCAATACCACCAATTTGAATTCCTATTGAAGCAAAATTAGCAAAACCACACAACATATAAGTGGCCATAATTACGGATTTTTGGTACTTTAAGTGTATCACATTCATTGGATTTTTAAGCTCCATAAGTTGGGTATAACCCACAAATTCACTGGCAGCTAATTTAATCCCTAGAAGTTGACCCATGGGTTGGATATCGGTACTGGGAACACCCATAATCCACATTAATGGTGCGAAAAGTGTACCCAATATGGCTTCAAGGGAAAGTTTTGGATACATGGAATGTTCAGCAATCCATGGATTGAATTGAAAAAATTCTCCCATGCCCCCTAATATTCCATTGAGCATGGCAATAAAAGCTATAAAAACCAACAGCATTCCGCCAATATTAGCCGCCAATCGTATTCCCTCAACAGTGCCGTTAGAAACGGCATCCAAAGCATTTGAACCAATTTTATCAACAGATACTTTTACTTCATTATCAATCGTTTCAGTTTGAGGAAATAATATTTTTGAAATTACAATGGCTCCTGGAGCTGCCATCACAGAAGCGGCCAATAAATGTTTGGCAAACTCTACTCGTAATTGAGGATCATCCCCCCCCAAGAAACCGATATATGCAGCCAAAACTCCTCCGGCTACTGTTGACATCCCCCCGACCATCACCAACAAAATTTCGGAGCGATTCATTTTATCCAAATAAGCTTTAATCATTAATGGTGCTTCTGTTTGGCCTAAAAAAATATTTCCTATCACAGATAAGCTTTCAGCACCTGAAATGTTAAGCATCTTTGACATTACAATAGCAAGAATTCGAACAAGAAATTGAATAATCCCAAGATAAAATAACAAGGACGTAAATGCTGCAAAAAATATAATTGTTGGTAAAATTTGAAAAACAAAAATGAAACCAAAGGATTCAATATTCATGAGATCTCCAAATAAAAATATACTTCCAGCATTTGTGAAGTCTAGTATATGTATAAAAAGTTGTCCAATTCCTTCAAAAACTCTTTGAACCCATTGAATTTTAAGTATTCCGATTGCAATCAGGATTTGTACACCAAGTCCTATAGCAACTGTTTTCCATGAAATTTTTTTTCGATTATTACTAAATAAAAAGGCGATAAGTATGATTACACTTATCCCTAAGACTCCTCTTAAAGTACCCTCAAGACTCATACCTTGATGGTCAATTAGTGGTTGTGAAATGGTGTATAGTAGCTTCAAATGAGGTTATTTATCAGTTTTTCGTTTAGAAATTTCATCTCGTAATTTTACGGCAAGTTCATAATTCTCTTGACTCACAGCCTTAGATATGGCATTTTCTAACTCTTCAACACTAAGTCGGTTAAATTCATCTGTTTTCGAACTTTGCTCTTCAAAGTTCTCCTCTTCAATATTGGATAAAACTATTCCCGCTTTTTCAAGAATATTCTCATATGTATATATGGGTGCATTAAAACGCAGTGCTAATGATATAGCATCCGAAGTTCTAGAATCAATAATTTCTTCTATTTTGTCCCTTTCACAAATTAAGCTTGAATAAAATACACCATCTGCCAGTTTATGGATGATAACTCTTTTGATACTGATCCCAAATCGAAATGAAAAGTTTTTAAATAAATCATGGGTAAAAGGTCTATTGGGTTGAATGTCTTTTTCTAAAGCGACCGCAATGGATTGAGCCTCGAATTCTCCTATAACAACAGGTAATTTTCGAACCCCTTCCACTTCATCTAGAATAAGAGCATAGGCACCGCTTTGATTTTGGCTATAGGAAATACGATTCACTCTTAATTCAATCAGACTCATAAAGACGTGTAATATTATCCAACCAAAGATATAAAATAGCTACCTATATGGAGCTAGACTTAAATTTTTTTAATTTTTTAATAAGTTGAGGAACTACTTCAAAGGCATCCCCAATAATTCCATAATCGGCAGCTTTAAAAAATGGAGCATCTGGATCGGTATTGATTACTACTTTAACTTTAGAGGAGTTGACACCAGCCAAGTGTTGAATTGCTCCTGAAATACCAATTGCTATATAGAGGTTGGTAGCGACGGGTTTCCCTGTTTGACCTACATGTTCGCTGTGAGGTCTCCAACCCATATCTGAAACAGGCTTAGAGCAAGCGGTTGCAGCCCCCAAAATTTCTGCAAGTTCTTCAACCATACCCCAATTTTCAGGACCTTTAAGCCCACGACCTGCCGAAACCACAACGTCCGCATCGGCAATCGTAGCTTTACCAGTTACTTTTTCTAATGAAATTTGTGTCACTTTGGTTGATACCTTAGTAGGGATAAAATCTTCCACTTTTAGATCTTTGTTTTTTTCATAAACTCCAAAAGCATTATTTGAGACCCCTATAATTTTCATTTCACTCGAAATGGTTGTGTTACTGAAGGCTTTATTGCTAAAGACTGTATGCTTAATGACAAATGGAGTTAGGTTAATAGGTAAACCTACCACATTTGGAACATAGCCTGCATGGGTTTTTATACTCAAAATCGAGGCCATATATTTTGCGTCTGCACTGCTACTTACGATGATGATTTGGGCAGCTTCTTGGGCAGCAGCTTGGGCGACTATTTCGGCATGACTATTGGCTTCGAAATAGTCATAATCTGTATGAACAGTTAAAACTTTATCTACTCCATTAACGCCGATTTGAGTTGGATGATCAGCGTTGATACATAGGGCAGTAACGGTCGTATCAAGTTCATCAGCTAATGCTCTTGCGTACGAAGCTACTTCGAACGCATTTTTTTTAAATCTTCCTTTTTCAGTTTCTGTATATACAACAATAGCCATATTTTTCTTTATTACAATACTTTAGCCTCTTTATGAAGCAGTTTTATCAATTGATCAATATCATTGGCAGGTACAAGTTTTACTTCTGCTTTGGGTGCTGGCTTCTCAAAAGAATTACTTTCAGTACGTGCTTTTGCATCGTAAGGAGAGGTTGTTTCAAATGGCTTTTGACGAGCCTGCATTATTCCTCTCATATTTGGAATTTTTAAATCACTCTCTTCAACCAAGCCTTTTTGACCTCCAATAACTAAAGGAAGTGAACAGTTCAACCTCTCTTTACCACCATCAATTTCTCGTTCGGTGGTAGCCTGTTGATCATTAATATCCAGATGAACACAAGTATTTACAAAATTGTAGTCTAAAAGGGTTGCAACCATCCCAGGAACCATTCCACCATTGTAATCTATGGACTCACGTCCACAAATAATTAGGTCGTATGGATTTTCGTTTACATATTGTGCAATTTGATAGGCAACAAAAGCTCCATCTGTGGCTTTCACATCAATGCGAATAGCTTTATCGGCTCCTATAGCTAATGCTTTACGTAGAGTAGAATCCCCATCAGCTAAACCTACAGAAATAACATCTACTGAAGCTCCTTGTTGTTCTTTAAACCAAATGGCCCTTGTTAATCCAAACTCGTCATTGGGATTAATAACAAATTGAATACCTTGGGTATCAAATGTTGTATTTTCGTTTAGGAAGTTAATTTTTGATGTAGTATCAGGAACATGGCTGATGCAAACTAATATTTTCATTACCATACAAATTATTATCAAAGGTATTAAAAAAAACCAAAACTATTATGCGCGCATAATAGTTTTTTTTTAAATTTTTCTTGTTGCCGAATTGTATTAAATATTGCTATTTTTGCACAACTTATAATATAAGTGATGAGAATTTTACAATTTAGAGAAGCGATATGTGAAGCGATGTCTGAAGAGATGCGTCGTGATGATTCTATTTACCTTATGGGTGAAGAAGTAGCAGAGTACAATGGAGCTTACAAGGCGTCGAAAGGAATGCTGGATGAGTTTGGAGAAAAACGAGTCATTGATACGCCCATATCGGAACTAGGTTTTTCGGGAATTGGTGTTGGTTCTACAATGACGGGTAACCGTCCCATAATTGAATTTATGACGTTTAATTTTGCCTTGGTAGGGATCGATCAAATTATTAACAATGCGGCTAAAATTCGTCAAATGTCTGGAGGGCAATTTCCATGTCCCATTGTCTTTCGTGGTCCTACCGCTTCAGCAGGTCAATTGGCTGCTACACATTCTCAAGCTTTTGAAAGTTGGTATGCTAACTGCCCAGGACTTAAGGTCATAGTTCCCTCTAATCCATATGACGCCAAAGGATTATTGAAGGCTGCAATTCGTGACGACGATCCAGTCATTTTTATGGAATCAGAACAAATGTATGGAGACAAAGGAGAAGTTCCCGAAGGAGAATATATACTTCCTATAGGAGTCGCAGATGTTAAACAACAAGGAACAGATGTGACCATAATTTCATTTGGAAAGATATTTAAAGAAGCACAAGCTGCAGCTGATCTATTGGCTAAAGAAAATATTTCATGCGAACTTATCGACTTGCGTACTATTCGTCCCCTAGATATTGATACCATTATCACATCGGTCAAAAAAACCAATCGTTTGGTTATTCTTGAAGAAGCATGGCCTTTTGGAAATGTATCTACCGAAATCACATACCAAGTACAGCATAAAGCCTTTGATTATTTAGATGCACCAATAATAAAAATTAACACTGCCGATACTCCAGCGCCATACTCTCCAGTACTTCTTGCAGAATGGTTGCCAAATAGGGAAGATGTTGTTAAGGCAGTGAAAAAAATTTACAACTAATATTTTTAAACTAGACACATGAATAACAGTGTAATTTATATACCAATTGCTTTATCGGTTTTTGGTTTGGTAGTGATGCTAATCAAATCAGCGTGGGTACGAAAGCAGTCAGCTGGTACAGATAAAATGAAAGCAATTTCTGAGAGTATTAAAAAAGGTGCTCTTGCTTTTTTGAATGCTGAGTACAGATTGCTTGCCATTTTTGTTGTCATTGCATCAATAGCGCTTTATGTTATATCAACTATGGCAGAATTTACAAGTTGGATGATTGTTCCAGCATTTATCATTGGCGCCTTTTTTTCAGCTTTTGCTGGAAATATTGGAATGCGTATTGCTACAGAGGCAAATGCTCGAACTGCTGAAGCAGCTAAAACGAGTTTGCCACAAGCTTTAAAGGTTTCATTTGGTGGAGGTACTGTAATGGGGTTAGGAGTAGCTGGATTGGCTATTTTAGGTCTTAGCTTATTATTTATGATATTCATGGGTCAATTCATGGGTCAAGAAGGAAGCTTTTACAACAATATGACCATGGTCTTGGAAGCATTAGCAGGATTTTCTCTCGGTGCAGAATCAATTGCTTTGTTTGCAAGAGTAGGGGGTGGTATTTACACTAAAGCGGCTGATGTAGGAGCTGATTTGGTTGGAAAAGTCGAAGCAGGAATTCCAGAAGATGATCCTCGAAACCCTGCAACTATTGCTGATAATGTCGGGGACAATGTTGGTGATGTGGCCGGAATGGGAGCCGATTTGTTTGGATCTTACGTAGCCACGGTTTTGGCTGCGATGGTTCTTGGAAACTACCTCATAAAAGATATGTCAGCTGTTACTCAATTTACCGATAACTTCAATAATATGGGTCCCATACTACTCCCTTTGGTTATCGCTGGTATGGGAGTTTTAGCTTCTGTAATAGGTACTTTTTTGGTTAAGATATCTAGTAATGATGCGAAAGAATCTCAAGTTCAAAAAGCCCTAGATACTGGAAACTGGGCCTCAATTTTCTTAACATTAATAGCCAGTTTTTTCTTAATTCAATGGATGCTTCCTGAAACACTAACGATGAATTTTTTCGGAGAAGGATTAAGAGAAGTACCTTCCATGAATGTGTTTTGGGCTGCTTGTATTGGATTGGCAGTGGGAGCCCTAATCTCGGTAGTGACTGCCTATTATACGAGTTTAGGAAAAAAGCCTGTTTTAGATATTGTACAAAATAGCTCTACAGGAGCAGCTACGAACATTATAGCAGGCCTTGCCGTTGGAATGAAATCTACATTTTGGTCGGTTTTGCTTTTTGCTGCAGCGATTTATGGATCGTATGAGCTCGCTGGTTTTTATGGGGTTGCCTTGGCCGCATCTGCAATGATGGCAACAACTGCCATGCAGCTGGCCATTGATGCTTTTGGACCTATCGCCGATAATGCAGGTGGAGTAGCCGAGATGAGTGAGTTACCTAAAGAGGTTCGCGAGCGTACGGACATCTTAGATTCTGTTGGAAATACTACGGCTGCTGTTGGAAAAGGTTTTGCCATTGCTTCTGCAGCATTAACTGCATTAGCTTTATTTGCGGCTTATGTTACCTTTACTGGAATTGATGGAATTAATATCTTTAAAGCCGATGTTTTAGCCATGCTGTTTGTGGGAGGAATGATTCCTGTAATTTTTTCTGCTCTAGCGATGAAATCAGTTGGAAAAGCAGCTATGGAAATGGTGCAAGAAGTGCGTCGTCAGTTTCGTGAAATTCCTGGAATTATGGAAGGTACAGGCACCCCCGAATATGCAAAATGTGTTGATATTTCTACAAAAGCAGCACTTAAAGAAATGATTTTACCTGGACTAATTACCATTATTAGCCCTATCATTATCGGCTTACTTTTTGGTGCTGAGCCACTTGGAGGTTATATGGCTGGAGTTTGTGTTTCTGGTGTAATGTGGGCTATTTTCCAAAATAATGCTGGAGGGGCTTGGGACAACGCAAAAAAATCTTTTGAAGCAGGAGTAGAAATTGATGGAGTAATGACTTACAAAGGAAGTGATGCTCACAAAGCTGCTGTAACAGGAGATACTGTAGGAGATCCATTTAAAGACACTTCTGGTCCATCAATGAATATTTTGATAAAATTAACTTGTTTAGTAGGGCTGGTTATTGCTCCTATTTTAGGGGATGCACATAGTGCTGACTATGCTTCTGCTGAAATTAATAATGAGGTCACCGTGGATTATTCTTCATCTCATGAAGGAGAAACAATTGCAACCATTACTGAAGTGAAAACCAACAATGGTTCTATCACTGAAAAAATCACAATTCTTGAGGGATCTCAAAAGGATGTAAACACAAAAATCGAGACAGTCTTTGCTGAGATAAAATCTTCACATAATTGAATTAATCAAAATAAGTTTAATAAAAAAGGGGTCGTTAGACCCCTTTTTTAGTTTTTGAATAGTCCATTTACTTCGGCATCTATGCTTTGAATGACGAATCCCAAATCCTCCTTTTTATCAACAAAATTAATCTCATCGACATCAAAGACTAAAAGCTTTCCTTTTGAATAGGTTTGGATCCAAGCTTCATATCGCTCATTAAGGCGACTTAAATAGTCTATACTTATGGAGTTTTCATACTCTCGCCCTCGTTTATGAATTTGTAAAACCAAATTTGATATTGAGCTTCTAAGATAAATTAAAAGATCTGGACCTTTGACTAATGACTCCATTAGCTCAAATAATGCACTATAGTTTTTAAAATCTCGATGAGTCATCAATCCCATAGCATGTAAATTGGGAGCAAAGATATGAGCATCTTCATAAATTGTTCTGTCTTGAATAACGCTTTCATTCCCGTTATGAATATCTAAAATTTGACGAAACCGGCTGTTTAAAAAATATACTTGTAGATTAAAAGACCAACGCTCCATTTCAGCATAAAAATCATCTAAGTAAGGATTTTTAACAACATCTTCGTACAAGGGAGTCCATTTGTAATGTCTTGATAGTAACCTAGTCAGAGTAGTTTTACCTGCTCCTATGTTTCCTGCAACTGCAATATGCATAGTTTAAATTCATTTATCTTATATTAGTAAATATATAAAGAATACTTATGATTTATTATTATTGTAAAGGAAATAAATATTGAACTTGTAATTTTTTTATTTTTAAGTCGTTTTGAATGGTAAATAGAAAATATAATGCTGTACCCAACTTTTTTCAATTACGGGGTTCTAAATTTAAAATTAAGACTGTAATGTTTATTACTAAAAATACAATATGCACCACGTTTAGCTTATTTATTTTGGCTTCATTGGTTTATGCTCAACCCATACAAGGAGTAGCCGCTTATATTCAAAAAAACACTTTTGATAATACAATTAGTGAAAATATGAATTTACCTCCCGAAGCGATGAAAAGAATCAAAAACAGAATGAACCAAACGGTAAATTTTGAATTATTTTTTGATCAAAACGAATCCATTTATAAAGCGGTTGAACAATTGGACACCCCACAAGCTAATCGTCAAGGAGTTAGAATAATGCGATATGGACAAGTCGGTTCAGCAACTATTACCCACAAAAACCTAAGTGAGCGTCGAATAACTCGTCAACAAGAGTTTTTTGGTAAAGTATTTCTTATTAAAGACACGCTTAAACAAAAAGATTGGATTTTTACAGGAAATACTAAAACAATAGGACGTTACAATGCTTATGAGGCTACATTTAAAAGAAAAAAACGAACACCGATACAAATGCGATTTAGGAGTTTAAACGATGAGCAAGAAAAACCTGAAAACAAAGAAGTTACCGTTTCCGTTTGGTTTACTCCAGAAATTCCTGTTTCACATGGGCCTTCTCAGTATGGGGGATTACCTGGACTCATTTTGATGGTACAAGATGATAATACAACGTTGGTTTGTAATAAAGTAACATTGAATCCAGAAAATAAAATTTCGCTCAAAGCCCCTCAAAAAGGTAAAGTCGTGACACAAAAAGAATTTAGTGAAATCATGAAACAAAAAACAGACGAAATGCGTGAACGATTTAGATCATACCGATCAAAAGAAAAATAATAGGGTTCGATAAATAAATTAGATCAATAGATGAAAAGTTTTTTGAAGCTTATAGCAGCAACTGTAATTTTGATTTCACCCCAAATTTATGCCCAAAATATAACGTTAGAAGGAAAAATAATTGATAGCTTAGGTAACCCTGTAACCGCAGCAAATGTTGTGGCTCTAAATAAGGGGAACCAAAGAATGGACGGTTTTGCTATTTCTGATCTCTCAGGAGTATTTAAATTAAACCTAAAAAAATACACAGCCTACGCCCTAAAAATAAGTTATTTAGGATTTAAAACCATTACCAAGGAAATTACTCCCACTGAAAATTTCACCACTTCTTTCACTATGGTAGAAGAGGCTCAAACATTAGATGGAGTGGAGCTCACCTATGAAATGCCGGTGAGCATTCAAGGGGACACAATCGTTTATAATGCAGACTCTTTTAATACAGGTACCGAAAAAAAATTAAAAGATGTACTTCAAAACCTTCCTGGCATCGAAATTAATGATGAGGGTCAAATTGAGGTGGAAGGAAAACAAGTTTCTAAAGTTATGGTAGAGGGAAAAGACTTTTTTGATGGCGACTCCAAATTAGCTACTGAAAATATTCCCGCCAATGCAATTGATAAAGTACAAGTGCTAAAAAACTTTAATGAGGTTACACAATTGAGTTCAGTTACAAACAATGAAGACCAATTGGCGATCAATATTAAACTCAAAAAAGGAGAAGATCAATTTTGGTTTGGGGAAGTTCAATCTAGCGTTGGTAATGCAAAACGCTATGCCACAAATCCTAAAGTTTTTTACTATAGTTCTGATTTTAGTGCTAGTATTTTGGGAAATATCAATAATACAGGTCAAAATTCTTTTTCGAGAAGAGACTATTACAGATTCACGGGAGGCTTTAAAAATTTGAGTGCTAAAAACGGCTCTTCGATCAATATCCAATCAGATGATTTAGGCTTATCTAATTTTCAAAATAACCGAGCTAAAGAAATTGAAAATCAATTTGGTGCAACCAACTTTTCGTATTCCCCTAACGAAAAATTAGACCTATCAGGATTTGTTATTGTTTCAAAAAGTCAAGTGGATATGCAAAGTACGAGCATAAGAACTTACACTAACCCTAACCGAACAGAAGAAACATCAGAATCAAACAGTTTTCAGGATAACGAGCTTCAACTCTATAAATTAAGCACCATATATCGGCCAAACACCAATTTGCAGATAGATTATGATGTGATCGCCAAAAAATCTGATGAATTTGAAGATGCAGAAGTTACTTCCGAAATCACACAAGTTGAAAATATTTCAACGTTTAGAGAGCAACAACCTACTCAAATCAACCAAAACTTAAACGTGTATTACACGTTGTCTGAACAACATATTTTTTCAGTGGAAGCTCAGCATTTATTTCAAGAAGAAAACCCATTTTATCGGGCAATTCGACAAAGACAGCCTTTTCTAACTAGATTGCCATTATTGACCAACCAATCAGACTTTAATATCAATCAAAACAGAAATGCCCTCACAAATAAAACTGAAGCCAAATTGGATTATTTCTATGTTTTGACCCCAAAATCAAATATTAATATCTCCATTGGAACTGTGCAAGTAACTCAAGAGTTTGATTCAAATATGTTTCAGATTTTGGACGATAGCTCAGTACTAAATTTAACAACGCCGATTCTTAATAATGATGTGACATATGAATTTTCTGATCATTATTTAGGTTTTCATTACCGTGTAAAAGCGGGTAAATTTACGATAGAACCAGGCCTGTCTTTACATCAATTTCATGGAATTGACCATCAAAATGATATTAAAAAAGAACAAAAATTCTCTAAAATTCTACCTGATTTATGGGTGAGTTATAACTTTAAGAAATCTGAAAGCTTGCGCTTTACCTACAGAAAATTAACCAGATTTAGTGATGTGAATCGCTTAGCTGAGGGTTTTATCTTCAAAAACTATAACGCATTATTTAAAGGAAACACTAATTTAGAATCGGCAACATTTGATAATTACTCTTTTAACTATTTTAGTTTTAATATGTTCAATTTCACCAATGTGTTTGCTCGTTTGAATTATAGTTTACGTACAGATTCAGTTATCAATAGAATTGATGCTACAGGCATAAACAGAGTAACCGAACCTGTAAATTCTATTTTTGATTTTGAACGTTTGTCTTTAAACGGAAGAATTCAAAAACGATTTTTACGTTACAAAATGGAGCTGAGAACAAATTTTACGTACAATAAAAACTTTAGAATATTTGTAGAAGATAATGCTGGAATAAGTTCCGAAAATTATGTACCAACAGAGTCTTTTTCACAAAATTATAGAGGGAGCTTTTCGACTAATTTTCAAGATGCTCCTAATTTTGGATTAGGATTTAGTTACACAACCAACCAATACGATGATGGTCAAAGAGACAAATTAAACTATATCACCGAGCAACCTTTTATCGATGTTGATGTTGCATTTTTAAAAGGATTTATTCTGGTAGCCAATTATAGTTATTATAATTACAAAGAAGGGTCTAATCAGCTCAACACTTACGATAATATGTCGGCTCGGCTAAGCTATCAAAAAGAAAACAGTCCCTGGGAATTTGAAGTTGACCTTTCAAATATTTTAGACAATCCAGAACGAAACAGTGATAGTTTTAATGATTTTTTTAGCACGACAACAACCACAGTTATACAGCCGCGTTATGTCATTTTTTCATTAAAATATAATATCTAATATACCCTCCATTTAAATCACCATATTCTATTAAAACTTAATCTTGACCCCTCATTTTCTTTGAGAGAGTAAAACGAGTTCTCTTATTGTTTTTAGCATAAAACATTTTTTAATAAAAAACATTTTATACTTTTACAATTCATCTAATAAACTCCCATCACAAATGAAAACTACCTGCTCTACTTTATTAATTATTTTCATGTTCGTATCCTCAAAAGCACAACTCTTCGAAGGGTTTGAAGAAATCCTTAAAGCCTCCCAAGATGATGTTACTATATTAGCCAAGGGTTATATCAGTCCTTTGTCTAAATCGCTGGTTTATGGCCTAAATTCTGGCTGGGCATCGACAGCAAAAACCCATAAAAAATTTGGGTTTGATATCACCATTGGAGGATCGGCCCCTTTTGTGAACAATGATGATGAATCTTTTGTGCCTGAAGGGCTAACTTCCATTAGCTTTGGTCCTTCGACAACAAGCTTGCCTACTATTTTTGGAGATGATCGAATCGAGCAATTGCAGGTTAATACTTTTACTAATGAAGGATTGCCTGTTTCCACTCAATTCAATTTTCCAGAAGGGATCAAAGATGATCTTATAATGGGCTCTTTACCTTCTCCTTATGTTCAAATAGGAGTCGGCCTATTTTTTGATACTGATGTCATCATACGATATATTCCAGAAACTTCACTTGAGGGAACCGATTTTAGTTTAAGAGGAATAGGACTCAAACACAATCTTATGCAATATTTTGGACCCATGGACAAACTCCCACTGAATGTATCTATTCTCGGAGCGATTACGTCAACCGAAATGACCTACACGATTCCTGACATCCCTGCTGACAGTAAACAAAGAGTTGATTTTGACATGAATACATATATCATTCAGGCTCTTGCATCACTTGATTTCCCTCTCATTAGTTTATTTGGAGGATTTGGATATGGATCAGGAACGTCAACATTAAAAATGTTAGGAGATTTTAGTATTGATTACAACGCTCAATCACAAGGATTTTCTTCGACA
Organism: Flavobacteriaceae bacterium; assembly: GCA_965659665.1. GTDB lineage: Bacteria > Bacteroidota > Bacteroidia > Flavobacteriales > Flavobacteriaceae > CBFHWU01. The sequence continues at coordinate 43,292 of CBFHWU010000018.1, read as the reverse complement.
GAAACCGTGTTGTTAACTGACCCTATTGAGCGTCTTGAAACAGACGCAAGTGGAATGCAGAGTTTTATTGGAGCACGCCTAAATCTTGCTTTTGTAAAAATATTTGCTAATTATACCCTACAAGAGTATAATACACTCACAGCTGGAGTTTCGTTTAGTTTTCGATAAAAAATTTGTTTTTATCAAGATTGCTTGTATCTTTGCACTGTAACAGAGGAAGGATTTGACTGATTGCAGCCTCTCAAAAAAAATGCTAAAGCAGTAGTTGCTTTAAGAGATAATATCTTGCAAATCCTTCCAAAAAAGCAACTTTAATGCCATATTTATTTACATCCGAATCAGTAAGTGAGGGTCATCCAGACAAAGTAGCAGACCAAATCAGTGATGCTTTGTTAGATCATTTTTTAGCTTTTGATAATCAAAGTAAAGTAGCTTGTGAAACCTTAGTAACCACTGGTCAAGTTATTCTTTCGGGAGAAGTCAAAAGCAATACGTACGTAGACGTTCAGTCGATTGCGCGAAATACCATCAACGATATTGGCTACACCAAAGGGGAATACCAATTTTCTGGAGATTCCTGCGGAGTAGTATCGATGATTCACGAGCAATCCCAAGACATTAATCAGGGGGTTGACCGTGCTTCAAAAGAAGAACAAGGAGCTGGTGATCAGGGGATGATGTTTGGTTATGCCACAAATGAAACCAAAAACTACATGCCGTTGGCATTAGCCATTTCACACAAAATATTAGAAGTTTTATCGAAATTTCGCCATTTAGGAACCCCCATTGACTATCTGCGACCTGATGCGAAATCTCAAGTCACCATTGAGTACAGCGATTCCAATGAACCTATTAGAATCGACACTATTGTAGTGTCAACCCAACACGATTCCTTTGCTTCAGATAAAGAGATGTTGAGTCAAATTAAAAATGACATCATCCATAAGCTTATGCCTCGTGTAATTGCTAGTTTTCCAACTTCAATACAATCCTTATTTAATGATCAAATCATTTACCATATCAACCCAACAGGAAAGTTTGTAATTGGTGGTCCTCACGGAGATACTGGTTTGACAGGAAGAAAAATAATTGTAGATACTTACGGAGGTAAAGGAGCGCACGGTGGAGGAGCATTTAGTGGAAAAGACCCGAGTAAAGTAGATCGAAGTGCTGCATATGCGGCTCGCCATATAGCAAAAAACCTGGTTGCTGCTGGAGTATGTGAGGAAGTACTTGTTCAAGTAAGTTACGCTATTGGTGTTGTGCAACCAACTTCTTTATTTGTCAATACTTATGGCACTTCTAAAGTTGATATAACCGACGGGTCCATTGCTAAAAAACTTTTAGAAGTTTTTGACCTCAGTCCTTACGGAATCGAAAAAAGACTGAAACTTCGTACCCCCATTTATTTGGAAACAGCTGCTTACGGACACATGGGGCGTGAGCCAAAAATAGTCACCAAAGTTTTTAAGTCTCCATATAACGGAGAGATCTCACTGGATGTAGAACTATTTACTTGGGAAAAACTGGACATGGTCCATGAATTAAAAAATAAATTTCGCATTTAATAACATAACACAATTAAAATGAACGAATCAAAGTTTTCTACTAATGCATTACATGTGGGTCATGATGTAACTTTAACACAAGGCACAAGAGCAGTTCCGTTATATCAGTCCACTTCCTATGTATTTGATAATGCTGACCACGCTGCAAACCTATTTTCTTTATCAGAATCAGGATATATTTATACTCGACTCAACAATCCTACCAACGACGTTTTAGAGCAAAGAATGGCAAGTTTAGAAGGTGGAATAGCAGCTGTTGCGACAGCTTCAGGCACTTCAGCTATTGCTACAGCAATATTGACTTTTCTCAAATCAGGGGACCATATTGTAGCATCGAATAGCTTGTATGGAGGGACTTTTAATATGCTTAAGTCGATGCTTCCTCGTTTTGGTGTCACGACCACTTTTGTGGATCCCGATCAGGTTTCCAACTTTCAATCGGCAGTTCAAGAAAATACTCGTTTAATTTTTGCAGAATCCTTAGGGAATCCAAAACTTGATGTGTTAGATTTAGCCTCTATTGCTGATATAGCAAAAGTAAATAAAATTCCTTTTATGGTAGACAATACTGTAGCTACCCCTGCTTTATTGAATCCTATCAGTCATGGTGCAAATATTGTAATTCATTCCCTAACAAAGTATATCAATGGAAATGGAACTGCTATGGGGGGTATTATCATAGACGCGGGAACTTTTGATTGGTCAAGTGGTAAGTTTCCTGAATTTACTTCTCCCTCTCCTTCCTATCACGGACTAGTATATCACAATGCTTTAGGTCCTGCAGCCTACATAGCTCGGATTAGAGTAGAAGGGTTAAGAGATTTGGGAGCTTCGATAAGCCCATTTAATGCGTTTCAGATTTTACAAGGAATTGAAACCTTGGACGTTCGTATGCAAAAACACAGCGAAAATGCTTTAGAATTAGCGCAATGGCTAGATCAAAATAATATAGTTGAATGGGTGAATTATCCAGGGTTATCAACAAGTAAATACAAGGGGTTAGCAAAACAATATTTACCCAAAGGACAGAGCGGAATTATAACTTTCGGGGTGAAAGGTGGGTTTGATGCGGCCAAACAAATTGCTGATACTACCAAAATATTTTCCTTATTAGCCAATATAGGCGATTCAAAATCTTTGATTATTCATCCTGCGAGTACTACCCATCAACAACTTAATGAGCAAGAACAAGCTACCACAGGGGTAACCAAAGACTTGATTCGACTTTCAGTTGGATTAGAGGATATTGAAGATTTAAAAGCGGACCTGCAAACTGCTTTTGATCGCCTTAAATAAAAAAATGTCAACATTACACTACATACCGATTAAGTGTTTCACCACAATCTCTGGGCATAAAGATGATTATAAAATTTCTTATGAACAATTTGGTCTGCCTCTTGGTGAAGCTCCTGTAGTGCTTGTCAATCATTCCCTAACAGGGAATGCTCATATTAGCGGCAAAGATGGTTGGTGGTCAGAGGTTGTTGGACAAAAAAAAATGATTGATACTGAAATATATTCCGTTTTAGCCTTTAATTTTCCAGGAAACGGAGAAGATGATTATCTGCTCGAAAATTACCAAAATTTAGAGCTACGTGACATCGCCTATATTTTAAAAAAGGCGTTGGATATTTTGGGAATACAACAACTCTATGCAGCTATTGGAGGCTCTATAGGAGGCGCTTTAGCTTGGGAGTTGGCGGCTTCATTTCCAAACTATATCGATAATATTATCCCTATTGCATGTGATTGGAAATCCTCGGATTGGTTATTAGCTCATACGCTTTTACAGGATCAAATTTTATCTAATTCCAAGCGTCCTCTTTACGATGCCCGTATTCATGCTATGCTTTGTTATCGCACTCCTGAATCATTTACGGAGCGATTTAATCGGTCCATTAATGAAGAACTCAATATTTATAATGTTGAAAGCTGGTTACATTATCACGGCGAAAAGCTTGAAAACAGGTTTAAACTTCAAGCCTATAAACTGATGAATCATCTTTTAAGAACAATCGATATTACAAAAGACAGAGTCTCTTTTCGGGAGGTGGTGTCTAAAATAAAAGGAAATATTTATTTGATTTCTATAGATACCGATTTATATTTTACGGATGATCAAAACCGAATGACCTACAAAGAAGTAATGCAAGTAAAATCAAATATACATTTCAATACTATCACATCCGTCCATGGTCATGATGCTTTTTTAATTGAATATGATCAAATAAATGAAATTTTAACCCCAATATTTAAACCCCATTCTGATGAAGATCAAATTACAACACCAAAACAATTACCATTCCAAAATTACTGACGAAAAAGGATATGCAATTGATATAGATAACCTTTCCACAGAACACCCCAAAGGGGCAAGTCCGATGGGACTTTTACTTATGGGGGTGGCCGGATGCAGCAGTATCGATATAGTTGCGATTTTGAAAAAACAAAAAATCGTTTTTGATGATTTAAGAATTGAAGTTGAGGGAACTCGTGAACCTGGACAAATTCCAGCTTTATTTAAAACAATTGACGTAAAAGTTTTTGTAGAAGGGGATGTAAGGCCCGATCGTATCTACAGATCAGCGCAACTGTCATTTGAAAAATACTGTTCAGTTTCTAAAACTTTAGAACCTACTGCTACAATAAAATTTTCGGTAATTGTCAATGATATTCCTTATGAGCCCAAAACTTAATTTTGAGACTCAGGCCATTCGTACCCAAATAGAACATTCTCAATATTACGAACACAGCACCCCCCTGTTTTTGACCTCGAGCTTTGTTTTTGAAGATGCGGAAGACATGAGAGCTTCTTTTGCCGAAGAAAAAGAGCGAAATATTTATAGTCGTTTTTCAAACCCAAATAACACGGAGTTGATCAGAAAAATTTGTCAGATGGAAGGCGCAGAAACAGGATATACATTTGCCTCTGGAATGTCAGCTATTTTTTCATCGATCGCTGCGTTACTACAAAGTGGGGATCATATTTTGTCCGCTCGTGCTGTTTTTGGTTCAACACACAGTTTGTTTACTAAATTTTTCCCCAAATGGAAGATCTCTACCACCTATTTTGATCCATCAGAGGTAAGTGTTTTGGAAAAATCAATACAGAAAAACACTAAAATTATCTACGTAGAATCGCCTACCAACCCAGGGTTACAGCTATTTGATCTGAAAGCTTTGGGCGCATTGGCCAAAAAACACCATCTTATATTTATTGTAGATAACTGTTTTGCAACGCCATATTTACAACAACCCATAGCTTTTGGAGCGGATTTAGTCATTCATTCAGCAACTAAGTTGATGGATGGTCAAGGACGTGTATTAGGGGGGATCACAGTGGGGCGATCGGATTTAATTCGTGAAATCTATCTTTTTTCCCGAAATACAGGACCTTCTCTTTCTCCCTTTAACGCTTGGGTGCTTTCAAAGAGCCTAGAAACATTGGCTGTAAGAGTCGATAAACATTGTGATAATGCGGAGGATATCGCTTCTTTTCTTGAACATCATCCAGCTGCACAAAACGTACGTTATCCATTTTTAAAAAATCACCCTCAATATCGGTTAGCATTGAAGCAAATGAAACGTGGGGGAAATATTATTGCATTTGAAGTAAAAAAAGGAATTGAGGGAGGAAAACAATTTTTAAATCAAATCAAATTATGTTCATTATCTGCAAATTTGGGCGATACACGTACGATTGTAACACAACCTGCAGCATCGACGCACAGCAAGCTCTCACACGATGAACGACAAGCAGTCCACATTCAAGATGGTCTTATTCGTATTTCTGTAGGGTTGGAAAATGTTCAAGATATTAAATCAGATTTAAAACAAGCTTTTGATTGTTTATGATGAGTTCTATTTCGGAAATACTTACGCATCGAATCTTAGTACTTGATGGTGCTATGGGCACAATGCTTCAAGACTATAAGTTTGATGAAGCTGATTTTAGAGGGAATCGCTTCAAAAATCACCCTATTGCTGTTCAAGGAAATAATGATTTATTATCGATTACTCAGCCCAATGCTATACGTGAGATTCATATAAAGTATTTAGCAGCAGGTGCAGATTTAATTGAAACCAATACATTTTCATCGACCACCATAGCTATGGAAGATTATCAAATGGAAGATTTGGTCTATGAGCTTAATTATGAATCTGCTCGAATTGCCAAAGAAGTTGCTCATGAATTTACTCAAAATAATCCGAGTAAACCTCGATTTGTTGTAGGATCTATTGGCCCAACAAACAAAACCGCTAGTATGTCACCCGATGTCAACGATCCAGCTTACAGAGCGATTACATTTCAGGAACTTGTACAAGCATATTCACAACAAGTAGAAGCACTTATTGATGGTGGAGCAGATATTTTAATGGTTGAAACGGTTTTCGATACCCTCAATGCAAAAGCAGCTCTTTTTGCCATAGATTCTGTTAAACAAAAATGTAACATTGACACTCCTGTTATGGTCAGTGGTACGATCACCGATGCAAGTGGACGAACACTATCTGGACAAACCGTAGAAGCATTCCTCATATCGGTTTCACATATTCCATTACTCAGTATTGGATTGAACTGCGCTTTGGGAGCCGATCAATTAAAACCGTATGTGAAACGCTTAGGACTAAAAACAGATTTATTTGTTTCTGCTCATCCTAATGCAGGATTACCTAATGCTTTTGGAGCCTATGACCAAACACCCACAGAAATGGAAACGTTGATTAAAGAATATTTCGAAGAAAATTTGGTCAATATTATCGGAGGCTGTTGTGGAACCAATCCCCAACATATCAAGCGTATCTCTCGTTTGGCTGAATTGGCTACTGCTCGAAAACCAGCTTCTTTATAATTCATCATGCACTCAAAAAACTTATTGCTTTCTGGACTCGAACCTTTAATTATCCAATCGGATTCGGTGTTTGTTAATATTGGGGAACGCACAAATGTTACAGGATCTAGGCGGTTTTTAAAGCTTATCGAAAATAATGATTTTTCGACGGCACTTGAAATTGCTCGAGATCAAGTAGAGGGAGGAGCTCAAATTATTGATATCAATATGGATGAAGGAATGATTGATGGCAAAGAGGCGATGGTTCGCTTCTTAAATCTTATTCAATCAGAACCTGATATTGCGAGAATTCCAATTATGATTGATAGTTCGAAATGGGAAATTATTGAAGCAGGGCTCCAGGTTGTTCAAGGAAAATGTGTGGTGAATTCTATAAGTCTAAAAGAGGGTAAGGCACTTTTTATTGAACAAGCAAAAAAAATTAGACGATACGGCGCTGCTGTTATCGTAATGGCTTTTGATGAACGCGGTCAAGCCGATACTTTAAGTCGTCGAATTGAAATTTGTAAACGATCCTATGAAGTTTTAGTTCAGGAAGCAAATTTTCCACCACAAGATATTATTTTTGACCCCAATATATTCCCTGTTGCCACTGGCATGGAAGAGCATCGAACCAATGCTCTTGATTTTTTTAAAACTGCTCAATGGATTCGTCAACATTTAGCTCACGCCCATGTGAGTGGAGGAGTGAGTAATGTATCTTTTTCTTTTAGAGGAAACAATGCTGTTCGGGAAGCAATGCATTCCGCTTTTTTGTATCACGCGATTCAACACGGAATGAATATGGGAATTGTCAACCCTGCTATGTTAGAGGTATATGACGAAATACCTAAAGATTTATTGGAGCACGTCGAAGATGTATTGCTCGATCGCAAAGAAGATGCCACAGAACGGCTGTTAGATTTTGCCGAATCTGTAAAAGGGGGAGATAAAGTAAAGAAAAAAAACGATATCGCATGGCGAAAATGGAGTGTTGAAGAACGAATAACCCATGCACTTGTTAAAGGGATGGATGGCTTTATTGAAGAAGATGTAGAACGAGCACGTCAAGAAGTAAGTGTACCCATTGAGGTTATTGAAGTTCATCTAATGAATGGAATGAACGTGGTGGGCGATTTGTTTGGTAGTGGAAAAATGTTTTTGCCACAAGTTGTTAAATCTGCTCGTGTCATGAAAAAAGCAGTAGCCTACTTACTCCCATTTATTGAGGCCGAAAAAGAAGGGACCCAGCAATTTGCAGGAAAAATATTAATGGCAACCGTTAAAGGAGATGTTCATGATATTGGAAAAAATATTGTAGGAGTTGTATTGGCTTGCAATAATTATGAAATTGTTGATTTGGGGGTGATGGTTCCTCCTGAAAAAATTTTACAAACAGCCATAGAACAGAATGTTGATGTGATTGGACTCAGTGGACTTATTACCCCTTCACTAGACGAAATGGTACATGTTGCTAAAGAATTAAATCGTATAAAAAGCGATATTCCCATTATAATAGGAGGAGCCACTACATCACGAGCCCATACTGCTGTCAAAATTGATACCGAGTACCCTCACGCTGTTGTACATGTTAATGATGCTTCAAGAGCAGTTACAGTGGTAGGTAACTTATTAAAACCCGACTCCTGTGTTGATTATATTGAGGGGGTCAAAAAGGATTATGAGACGTTTCGTATAGGCTTTGAAAAACGAAAAACTAAAAAAAAATATATTACTTTAAACGAAGCGAGAACAAATAAATGGACCACTGACTGGAATAATTTTATTCCAACAACTCCTAATCAGCTCGGTGTTCAAGTAATCGAAAAACAAGATCTTAAATCTTTAGTCAACTTTATTGATTGGAGTCCTTTCTTTAGGTCATGGGATTTGCATGGGCGATATCCTACGATATTAAACGACAAGGTAGTGGGCGAACAAGCAACATCATTATTAGACGATGCCCAGTTATTATTACAACGTATTATTGATGGTGACTTGCTCCACGCAAAGGCTGTTTTTGGGCTATTTGCTGCTAATGCTAGTGACGAAGATGAGATTATCATTTTTGATAATGAACAACGTATTACGCCTCTAGCAAAATTTATTACATTGCGTCAGCAGCTTCAAAAATCGGATCATAAGCCACATTACGCACTTGCTGATTTTGTGGCTCCTGTAGCATCAAAAGTTAAGGATTATATGGGCTGTTTTTGTGTAACAGCCGGATTTGGTACGCAGGAGTTGGCTCAAGAGTTTGAATCTAAACATGATATGTACAACAGCATAATGGTAAAGGCACTTGCAGATCGGTTAGCAGAAGCCTTTGCAGAGTATTTGCATCGTGAAATACGAATAAATCACTGGGGTTATTCTCAGAATGAAAACCTCAATAATGATGATTTAATCAAAGAAAAATATCATGGTATTCGTCCTGCACCTGGGTACCCTGCATGCCCCGATCATCTTGAAAAAAATACCATTTGGGAGTTATTAAAAGTGAAAGAACACATTGGAGTACAATTAACAGATAGTTTGGCGATGTGGCCCGCCGCATCCGTTTCAGGATATTATTTTGCACACCCTGACGCTCGTTATTTTGGGGTAGGAAAAATCGAAAATGACCAACTATTAAGCTATCAAAAAAGAAGAAATACCACCCTAGAAACCGCAAAGAAGTGGTTACAACCTAACTTAAACAATTGATTGATGAAAGTGATAGAGCATATTGAGCAAGCTAAGGGCAAAACACTATTTTCATTTGAGATTTTACCTCCGCTTAAAGGTCAAAATATTCAAACAATTTTTGATAATATTGATCCATTAATGGAGTTTAAGCCTCCTTTTATTGACGTGACCTATCACAGGGAAGAATACACCTACAAAGCAGTGTCTAGCGGACTATTAGAAAAACATATTGTGCGCAAACGACCAGGTACAGTAGGTATTTGTGCAGCGATACAAAATCGTTATGGTGTAGATGCCATTCCTCATATGTTATGTGGTGGATTTGATAAAGAGGACACGGAAAATTTTTTAATTGATCTTGATTTTTTAGGAATTGACAATGTGGTCGCATTGAGAGGTGATGCGGTAAAATCTGAAACTTATTTTACACCTGAACCTAAGGGAAATAAGTATGCGGTCGATTTGGTTCATCAAATAAAAAATTTGAATCAAGGAGAATACTTGGATCATGAATTAGCCAATTCCTCTAAAACAAATTTCTGTGTGGGAGTAGCAGGTTATCCCGAAAAACATATGGAGGCTCCTTCCCTTGACAGTGACCTTCATTTTTTAAAGAAAAAAATAGAAGCAGGAGCTGACTATATCATCACTCAAATGTTTTTTGATAATCAAAAATTTTTTGAGTTTATTGAAAAATGTCGTTCTGTAGGAATTACGGTTCCTATTATTCCTGCCCTCAAACCAATTGCTACACTAAAACAACTTAATTTAATTCCTCATCGCTTTCATGTGGATTTGCCTGAAGCTTTAATAAAGCAAGTTGTGAAATGCAAAAACAACAAAGAAGTAAGGCAAGTTGGTGTTGAGTGGTGTGTAGAACAAAGTAAAGAACTCATCAATAATAATGTTCCTTTTTTGCACTACTACTCAATGGGCAAATCGGATAACATCTTTAATATCGCAAAACAAATTTTTTAGTTATTGCACATAAGATTTTGTTTTTTTCTGAGATTTATCAGTGATTAGTTGCTCTTTACTATTATAAGGATCAATAAATATAAGAAATAACATCAGGGTAAAAACACCTTCCCATAATTCCCATTTTTTGTGGCTTGGAATAATCATTATCAATAAAGTAAATATTAACATCAGTGCTGTTTGATATAATTTGGGAATGGGAATTCCTGATCGGTTACACAATACCCAAAAGATATTACTTTTTAGGTACAACAAGTTGAAAAACAAAAAATAACATCCTGCAACAACAGTTAGACCAAGTGAAAAAACAGCCTTATTTAGTTTGATCCCTTTAACTTCTAAATTATGTAAATTTATTTCATTCTGTAAATTATTTTCTAAAAAAAACACATTGCTTTCAATTGAAAATATTCGTTGACCCCACGAAATCTCTTCTCCAAATCCAAAAAAACAAGCGATAATTAACAGTAAATTAAAACTTAACCATAATGCTTTTTTGTGTTTTCTGGTTCGAATAAATCGAATCAAAAAGAGGATGGACATCAATAACAAGCTTAATGCGGTCAATGATTCAATCCAACCATCTTCTTTAACAATGTAATTATAAAGGGGTTCGTAGATGAAATAAGTGAATCCCGTTAGGGAAATTAAAATACTTAAGGAGATTAAAAGCCGTTTAAAATAGAAATTCATAGTTTAAATTTGGGGGAACTTTTATAAAAGTATAAAAAAAATTTGATAATTTTAGTTTGAAGTGTACATTTGTAAAAATTATGAGAACACCAATTAAATTTTACAATAATTATTATTACTTCGAATTGGAGTAAGGAATATTGTAATAATTTTTAAAAAAACGAATTACAACAAGTCCTGAAAACTTCTTCAGGACTTTTTTTTTGATATGAAAGATCTAATTGCGATTCAAGGGATAAAAGGATCATACCATCATGAAGTTGCGACTTTAATATTTGGGCAAGATGTTGAAATGACAGAGTGCATGTCTTTTGATCAATTATCAAATTTGGTTGTTAAAGAGCAGGCTACTGCAGGAGTAATGGCGTTAGAAAACTCTATTGCAGGATCTATCATCCCTAACTATGCCCTAATAGATCGTCACCACCTTCATATTGTTGCTGAAGCATACATCAAAGTTGAACATCAATTAATGGCATTACCCGGGACTGGTATTGAATCCCTAACTGAAGTAGCTTCTCACCCCATGGCCCTGTTACAGTGCAAAGATTTTTTCGCCCAATACCCTCATATTAAACTTATTGAAGACGCAGATACCGCTCATGTAGCACATCGAATTTACAGCACACAAAAGCAAGGACTTGGCGCGATTGCTTCAAAAAATGCTGCTCACCTATATCAATTAGATATTGTGGCTCACGATATTCATACGATTCGAAATAATGCGACTCGATTTGTAGTGATAAAAACACAATCAAATAAAGAATATCAATCTTCAGACAAGGCATCTCTTAAGTTTATACTTGATCATAAAAGAGGAAGTTTAGCCACTGTTTTAAATGTCTTGAGCGATTGTAAGTTAAATTTAACCAAAATTCAATCCATGCCCGTTATCGAAAAACCATGGAAATACTCTTTCTTTGTAGATGTGACTTTTGATAAATGGGATTTTTATCTTAAATCTGTTCGATTATTAGAAATCATGACGGAATCTTTTAAAGTATTGGGGGTGTATAAAAATAAGCTAAATTAATATGCAAACAGCCAGCCGAATACAAACCGTTTCTGAATATTACTTTTCAAAAAAATTAAGAGAGGTCAAATTACTGGAACAACAAGGTTTTCCTATCATCAATATGGGAATTGGAAGCCCCGATTTGCCTCCCCCAACCTCGGTAGTTGAGGCTTTACATCAAGGTTTACAAGATCCAACGGCACATAAATATCAAAGCTACCAAGGTCTACCTGAATTACGAAAAGCAATATCCGATTTTTATAAAAAAAACTATAAGGTTAATCTTAACCCCAATAATGAAATATTACCTTTAATGGGATCCAAAGAAGGAATTATGCATATTTCTATGGCATTTTTAAACCCAAAAGATAAGGTGCTAATCCCTAATCCAGGATATCCTACTTATATGTCAGTGACTCAATTACTTGAAGCGGAGCCCGTTTTGTATGAGCTATCTTCATACAATGATTGGTTGCCTGATTTTGAAGCTCTTTCTCAACTCGATTTATCTGGTGTCAAAATCATGTGGGTCAACTATCCTAATATGCCCACGGGTGCTTCAGGAAATCAATCTCTTTTCAAAGAATTGGTTGAGTTTGCTACTGCTCACGATATTCTTATCATAAATGACAATCCATATAGTTTTATTCTTAATACCGAACCCAAAAGTATTTTGGAAGTCCCAGGAGCAAAAGGAGTTGTGATGGAACTCAACTCATTGAGTAAGTCATTTAACATGTCTGGATGGCGAGTAGGAATGCTTAGTGGCTCTGCTGAACATATTGATCATGTACTAAGAGTTAAAAGTAATATGGATTCGGGAATGTTTTACGGAATTCAACAGGGAGCAATTGCAGCACTAGGGGAAGTAGATTCATGGTTTGAATCATTGAATCGCATTTACGAAAAACGACGAAAATTAATTTGGAAATTAGCTGATCAACTTGACTGTACTTACGACAAACAAACATCAGGAATGTTTGTATGGGCCAAACTTCCAAAAAACTCTTTAGATAGCGAATCTTTTATTGATCATATCTTACATCAACAACATGTCTTTATCACCCCTGGAAGCATTTTTGGCTCTGCTGGTGCTGGATACATTCGATTTTCACTTTGTGTTCAAGAATCTCAAATAGAAGAAGCTTTAAAACGTTGGGAATCATGAAAGTAAGTTTGATTGGTGTCGGTCTAATGGGAGGGTCTTTGTCTTTGTCCCTTCAAAAGCTAAATTGCCATGTTAATATAAGTGGAATAAGTAGAAAAGAGACGACTTTAAAAAAAGCACAATCTTTAGGCCTCATTCATCAGATCGGTAGTATGAATGATTTGATTAATGCCGATTTGGTGGTTATTGCAATTCCTGTGGAGGCAACAGTTACCATATTACCCAAAGTATTAGATCATATTGGTTCTAAGACTTTGGTTTTAGATATGGGGTCAACGAAGGCTTCAATTTGCTCGGTTGTCGCTGATCATCCTAAGCGAAATCAATTTTTAGCTTGTCATCCGATAGCAGGAACTGAATACTCAGGCCCTGAGGCAGCAATTCCCGATTTATATACCCATAAAACCACGATGCTGTGTGAAGTTGAAAAAACAAAACCTGAACTTTTAGAACGTGCAATAGACCTGTTTAACAACTTAAAGATGAATGTTCGTACGATGGATCCTATGGAACACGATCGTCATATTGCTTATGTTTCACATTTATCGCACATAAGTTCTTTTATGCTCGGAAAAACAGTGATGGAAAAAGAAAGAAACGAGCAAAATATTTTTGATATGGCAGGAAGTGGGTTTTCTTCGACGGTAAGATTAGCAAAAAGCTCCCCTGATATGTGGTTACCCATTTTTAAACAAAATAAAGACAACGTTCTTGAAACCATGAACGAATATATCGGAAACCTCCAAAAATTCAAATCACTTCTTGAAAAAGATGCATACAACGAGCTTCATCAACAAATGGAGCAAATCAACTTAATAAAAAATATTTTAAAAGATTAATTAATTCAAACAAATGGAAAACAACAAACAACTCGGATCATGGTTAACAGAATTTGACTTAGATCATCCCTTAGTTATTGCAGGTCCTTGTAGTGCTGAAACGGAAGAGCAGGTACTCAAAATAGCACACGAATTAAAAAATACTGACGTCACCGCTTTTCGGGCAGGAATATGGAAGCCTCGAACCCGTCCAGGAAATTTTGAAGGTGTTGGTGCTATTGGCCTAAAATGGCTTCAACGTGTCAAAGAAGAAACAGGTCTGATGATTGCAACCGAAGTGGCTAACACCGCGCACGTAAAACTTGCTTTGGAACATGATATTGATATTTTATGGATCGGTGCTCGATCAACAGTGAGCCCATTTATTGTTCAAGAAATTGCTGATGCCTTAGCAGGTACTGATAAAATTGTTTTGGTAAAAAATCCTGTTAACCCTGATTTATCTTTATGGCTTGGAGGAATTGAGCGCTTGTACACTGCAAACATCAAAAAACTGGGTGTTATTCATCGCGGTTTCTCTACCTACGAGAAAACAAAATACAGGAATAACCCTGAATGGCAATTACCTATCGAATTACAAAATCGTTTTCCAGACCTCCCTCTAATATGTGATCCATCACACATTGCAGGTCGTCGTGATATTTTACAAGATATTTCTCAAACGGCTCTTGATCTTAATTTTGATGGTGTAATGATCGAAACACATTGTGATCCTGATAATGCTTGGAGTGATGCGGCTCAACAAATTACCCCTTCCGTGTTAATTCAAATGATGGTAGATTTAAAAATTCGAAAAGAAACAGACGACACTGAAGATTACAATAATCAGCTTAATTTACTTCGTACCCAGATTGATGTCATTGACCAAAGTTTGCTGGAAAATTTAGGAAAAAGAATGAAAGTAGCTGTAGATATTGGTAAAATTAAAAAAGATAAAAATGTTTCTGTTTTACAAACCAAACGTTGGAACGAAATTTTAGGTAAAATGATTCTAGAAGGGGAAGGATTTGGGTTGAGTGAAGAATTTATTTTAAGAATCTTCAAAGCTATTCATCAAGAATCCATCAACCACCAGAAACAAGTTATCAATAACTAAACCGTATATGTTTCCAAAAAGTGTTAATTTGTAAACGATGAAAGGAACCGTTTATAAATCCACTGGGAGTTGGTACAGCGTAAAAACCCAATCTGGTCGAATGTTGCAGTGCCGAATTAAAGGTAAATTTCGTATTCAGGGTATCAAAAGTACGAACCCTGTTGCTGTAGGTGATCGGGTCGTGTTTGAGTATACAGATCAAGAAGACCATGGAGTAATTACAGAAATTCTAGAAAGAAAAAACTATATTATTAGAAAATCTGTTAATCTTTCAAAACAAATTCAAATTATTGCAGCCAATATCGATGCGGCTTTTTTGTTAATAACCTTTAATAATCCACCAACATTTCCTGCTTTTATCGATCGATTTTTAGTGACTGCGGAAGCTTATCATATTGAAGTTATTTTGCTTTTTAATAAAGAAGACACCTATTCAGAAAATGAATTGAAACAAATTCGACTACTCAAAACCATCTATGAAAATATCGGATATACTTGTTTAGAAATTTCTGCCTTGCATGGCACTCATGTTGATCAAGTCAAAAAATTGATGGGTGACAAGGTATGTATGCTTTCTGGTCATAGCGGAGTAGGCAAATCCACCCTAATTAATGCCATGTCTCCTAAATTACACTTAAAAACAGGGGAGATTTCGGATCAACATCAACAAGGACAACATACCACTACTTTTGCTGAGTTATACGAACTTGACTTCGGGGCGAAAATTATTGACACGCCTGGAATTCGCGGCTTTGGCGTGGTGGATATTGAAAAAAATGAAATTGGAAATTATTTCCCCGATTTTTTTTCCATAAAAAACCAATGTAAATTCAACAATTGTTTGCATGTCGATGAGCCCTTTTGTGCCATTAAAGAAGCCGTTAAAAACAACAAAATTGCGGCTTCTCGATATAAAAGTTATTTGCAAATGCTTCAAGGGGAAGATGTACATTACAGAACTGATTTTTGGGATCTATGAGAATAGTGGTTCAACGCGTTTCGTCAGCTCAAGTAATAGTAAATCAACAATCGATTGGAGCAATCAAAAAAGGCTTGTTGGTTTTTTTAGGAATTACTCACGATGATACTTCAGAAGACGTTCAATGGTTGGTAAATAAGCTCGTTCATCTGCGTATTTTTGATGATCAAACGGGAGTGATGAATACATCATTAAAAGATATTGACGGACAATTGTTGGTGGTGAGCCAGTTCACCCTTCACGCATTAACTAAAAAAGGAAATCGACCCTCTTACCTAAAAGCGGCCAAGCACGAAAAGGCAATCCCTTTGTACGAGGCTTTTATTGGGAAGGCTCAAACTCAATTGAATCATAAGGTTCAAACAGGTCGTTTTGGAGCCATGATGGATGTAGAACTTACAAATGATGGTCCTGTGACCATTCTAATAGACTCAAAAAATAAAGAGTGATGGATATTAAAAATGCACAACTACAAGTTGATAATTGGATCAAAGACCATGGTGTACGTTATTTCAATGAACTTACCAACATGGCTCAGCTTGCTGAAGAAGTTGGGGAAGTGGCACGGATTATTGCCCGTCGCTATGGAGAGCAATCTGAAAAAGACAGTGATAAACAAAAAAACCTTGGGGAAGAATTAGCAGATGTGTTATTTGTACTTCTTTGCTTGGCCAATCAAACCGATACAGACCTACAGCACGCTTTTGAACAAAAACTACAACTTAAAACAAAACGTGACCATGATCGTCATCACAATAATCCTAAATTAAAAAAATGAATTTCCTATCACTTACCCATTTAACTAAAGCGTTATCGGGGTCAATTTCAATTACAGGCTCGAAAAGTGAATCCAACCGTCTTTTATTGTTACAAGCTATTTTCCCCAACATCCTATTAGAAAATGTATCAAATTCAGATGATACTAAAGCCATGCTGGAAGGATTAGCTCAAATGGAAAATATTGTTGATGTGGATCATGCAGGCACTACTATGCGATTTTTGACAGCCTATTTTGCATCGAAAGAAGGAGTACAAAAAACATTGACAGGATCCCACCGAATGCAACAACGTCCCATTTCTGTTTTAGTTGAAGCTTTACAACAATTAGGAGCTGACATACAATATGCTAAAAATGTAGGCTACCCACCACTACAAATCAATGGAAAAAAACTCACCAACAATAAAGTTACCCTTGCAGCTAATGTAAGTAGTCAATACATTTCGGCCTTATTACTGATTGCTCCAAGTTTGCCAAACGGATTACATCTTTTTTTGGAAGGAAAAATAACATCGATTCCTTATATCAAAATGACATGTTCTCTTTTGCAACAAGCCAAAGTAGATGTCCGTTTTGAAGGGCAAGAGATTGAAGTAAAACCCCTTCATCACGATCCAAACCTCTTAGTGCGTGTAGAATCCGATTGGAGTTCTGCTTCGTATTATTTCAGCTTGGTTGCCTTATCTAAAAAAGCAGATGTAAAGCTGGAGAGCTATTCAAACAAAAGCCTTCAAGGTGATAGTGTATTACAAGAGATTTACCTTCAATTGGGGGTAAAAAGCAGTCTTAATGACTATGAGTTGCAATTACTAAAAATAGGGGAGACAACAAATCACCTAAAACTTGATTTGGCTGATGCCCCTGATATTGCACAAACGATTGCGGTAACTTGTTTTGGATTGGCTATTGCTTGTGATCTCACAGGCTTACATACCCTAAAAATTAAAGAAACAGACCGTCTGGAAGCTTTACAAATTGAACTTTCAAAATTAGGGGCAGAAATTGAAGTTACTCATCATTCTCTACATTTAAAAGCACGAAAAAATCCAATAAAAGAAAATGTATCCATCGACACCTATAAAGATCATCGTATGGCAATGGCTTTTGCCCCGCTTGGTCTTTTGGTCCCTATTAAGATTAATGAACCAGGGGTGGTGTCAAAATCCTACCCCGAATTTTGGGACGATTTCATAAAAATTGGGTTTAAAATTACTTCTCAAACTAAATAAACATGAAATTTCTTGACAAAGCCTGTAAGGAGACAGTATATTTGCAGCCTAATAAACTTTATGAAATTATCACATTTTAATTTTAATCTCCCCCAAGAACTTTTAGCTGAATACCCTGCCGACCACCGGGACGAGTCCAGATTAATGGTGTTACACAGAGACAGTGAAACGATAGAACATAAATACTTTAAAGATATCACCAGCTATTTTGATGAAGGCGACGTGATGGTATTAAACAATACAAAAGTTTTTCCTGCCCGTTTGATGGGTAATAAAGAAAAAACAGGTGCTCGTATTGAAGTTTTTTTACTGCGTGAACTTAATCGGGAACAACGCTTATGGGATGTTTTGGTTGATCCTGCAAGAAAAATTCGAATTGGAAATAAACTTTATTTTGGAAATGACGAAGATTTAGTAGCCGAGGTCATTGATAACACTACCTCCAGAGGAAGAACTCTTCGTTTTTTGTTTGATGGCTCATATGATGAATTCAGAGATAAACTAAAAGAATTAGGCCAGACCCCACTCCCTAAATATATTAAAAGATCTGAAGAGAAGTTTGATCGTGAACGCTATCAAACGATTTATGCAAAGCACGAAGGAGCCGTTGCAGCTCCCACGGCAGGCTTACATTTTTCAAAACATGTTCTTAAACGTTTAGAAATTAAAGGGGTAAACCTTGCTGAGATTACCTTACATGTGGGCTTAGGTACCTTTAACCCTGTTGAAGTAGAAGACCTTTCAAAACATAAGATGGATTCAGAGGAGCTTGTTATTGATCAAAATGCAGTAGATATAGTAAACCAAGCTATTTCGAACAAAAAGCGTGTCTGTGCAGTAGGAACAACTTCTATGCGTGCCTTAGAAACTTCTGTATCCTCAAATCATATGCTAAATCCATACCAAGGATGGACCCATAAATTTATATTTCCTCCTCACGAGTTTAGTATAGGAGATTGCATGGTGACTAACTTTCACCTTCCAAAATCCACACTATTAATGATGGTTTCCGCTTTTGCAGGTCACGATTTTATTAAAAAAGCGTATAAAGAAGCAGTAGATAATAATTACCGCTTTTATTCATATGGGGATGCGATGTTGATCATATAACCAACAATGGCTCCTCCAAAAAAAGATATTAGGGCACTCGACAAAGAAATGCTACGGTCTTTTTTTGTCCAACACCAAATTCCTGCTTTTCGTGGAAATCAAGTTTACGATTGGCTCTGGGCAAAGTCGGCCAAAGACTTTAGTGTGATGACTAATCTTTCGCTGGAACATCGAAATTTACTCAATGAATATTTTGTGATCAACCATATTGAAGTAGCACGTTTGCAGCGAAGTCAGGACGGAACCATTAAAAATGCAATCAGATTACATGACGATTTGCTGGTAGAATCTGTTTTAATCCCTGCCGCTAACCGAGCAACTGCGTGCGTATCAAGTCAGGTGGGCTGTAGTTTGGATTGTCACTTTTGTGCTACCGCTCAACTTAAGAGAATGCGAAATTTAAACCCTGACGAAATCTATGATCAAGTTGCAGTAATTCAACAACAAAGCCAAACCTATCTTAATCGACCTTTAACAAATATTGTATTTATGGGAATGGGAGAACCTTTGATGAATTTTAATAATGTCACCAAAGCCATTGATAAAATTACTAGTCCAGAGGGATTGGGAATGTCCTCAAAACGAATAACGGTTTCTACTTCAGGGATTAGTAAAATGATATACAAAATGGCAGACCAGCAACCAAAGTACAAATTAGCGGTTTCGCTTCATTCTGCTATCGAAGAAACCCGAAATCAAATAATGCCGTTCACTCAAAAATTTCCATTAACGGAATTAAAAAAAGCACTAGAGTATTGGTACGAAAAAACACAAAGTCGTATCACTTATGAATATGTAGTTTGGAAAGGAATAAATGACTCAAACGAAGAAATCGATGCCTTGGTTCAGTTTTGTAAAGAGATTCCATCTAAGGTAAATTTGATTGAGTATAACCCTGTAAACAATGCTGATTTTTCTCAAGCAGATAAGGCTAGGACACAAGCCTACATTCATGCCTTAGATGCTAGTCGTGTGCCAGTTACAGTGAGGCGTTCACGAGGCAAAGATATTGATGCGGCCTGTGGTCAATTAGCCAATAATGAAGGATAAAGCAAATGATAGTGGTAATGATGTAATAATTAAAAATAGAACTCGTATATTTAAATCCCAATGAAGTTTGTTGAACAACTAAAAGAACCTATTTCTAAGGAAATGGAGCTTTTCGAAGAAAAGTTCTCTGGCGCAATGTCCTCCAATGTAGCCTTATTGAATCGCATTACCCACTACATTGTTATTCGAAAAGGTAAACAAATGCGCCCCATGTTTGTTTTTTTAGTTGCCAAGATGATGGGTAAAGTTAACGATCGAACTTATCGGGCTGCCTCTGTAATTGAGTTGATACATACGGCAACTTTAGTACATGACGATGTGGTGGATGAAAGCTATCAACGAAGAGGTTTTTTTTCTATAAATGCTTTATGGAAAAATAAAATTGCTGTATTAGTTGGAGATTATCTTTTGTCAAAAGGATTATTGTTATGTATTGATCATAAAGATTTTGATCTACTTGAAATCATCTCTGTTGCGGTACGAGAAATGAGCCAAGGAGAGTTATTACAAATTGAAAAATCTCAAAGCTTAGACATAACAGAAGACGTATATTTCGAAATTATACGTCAAAAGACGGCTACCCTTATCTCTGCTTGTTGTGCTTTAGGAGCTAGTTCTGTACACGCTCCAAAAAATCATATTAAAATAATGAGTGAATTCGGTACCCTGATAGGAATTGCTTTTCAAATTAAAGACGATTTATTTGACTATGGAGAACCTCGAATCGGAAAACCTACAGGAATAGATATCAAAGAAAAGAAGATGACACTCCCTCTTATTTATACCTTGAACATTTGTTCAGACAAGGAAAAGAAATGGCTAAAAAAATCGATTAAAAAATATAACAATAATCGTAAGCGCGTTAAGGAAATTATTTCGTTTGTCAAAGAAAAAGGAGGAATGGAATATGCAACTCAAAAAATGTTTGATTATTTAAACCAATCAATGGAGGTTTTAAAAAAGTTTCCAAAATCACCATATCGTGATTCACTTGAGCAAATGGCTCAGTATGTCATTGAACGAAAAAAATAAAACCTTTTTTTAACAAATTTATTACTTTAGATTTTTTAAACAATTAACGTGATTACGAAATCCACCATAGATAATGTATTTGAAACTGCCCGCTTGGAGGAGGTAATTGGTGATTTTGTTCAACTCAAAAAATCAGGATCAAATTTTAAAGGACTAAGCCCTTTTTCTGATGAGCGAACGCCGAGTTTTATGGTTTCGCCAGCAAAACAAATTTGGAAAGACTTCAGTAGCGGAAAAGGAGGAAATGTGGTTGCCTTTTTGATGGAACACGAACACTTTTCATACCCAGAAGCAATAAAATATCTGGCAAAAAAATACAATATTGAAGTAGAAGAAACCCTTCAAACCAATGAACAAAAACAAGCTTTAGATAAAAGAGAAAGCATGTATTTGGTTGCGGAATATGCACAAGAGTTTTTTGGAGATTCGCTATGGAAAACGGAATCAGGTAAAGCGATTGGGCTCTCTTATTTTAAGGAAAGAGGATTTAGCGATCAAACCATAAAAAATTTTAAATTAGGCTATTCACCCAATGAATGGTCTGCCTTTACGAATATTGCTTTAAAAAGAGGATTTAAAGAAGAATTTTTAGCACAAACAGGACTCACTATCATCAAGGAAGACAAAAAATTTGATCGCTTTAAAGGACGAGTGATGTTTCCCATACACAGCATGTCGGGGAGAATCCTTGGTTTTGGGGGACGTATTCTTACTTCCGATAATAAAGTCGCCAAATATGTCAACTCCCCTGAAAGTGATATTTATCACAAAAGCAAGGTGTTGTATGGCATATATTATGCCAAGCAAAGTATAGCTAAAGAGGATAATTGTTATTTAGTTGAAGGATATACAGATGTCATTCAAATGTATCAATCAGGGATTACAAATGTAGTTGCATCATCTGGGACAGCACTAACCTCAGATCAAATTCGATTAATAAGTCGCCTAACTCAAAATATTACCGTTCTATTTGATGGCGATGCAGCAGGAATACGTGCCTCTTTGCGTGGTATTAACCTTATTTTAGAGGCAGGATTGAATGTGAAAGTTTGCACTTTTCCTGAGGGCGAAGATCCTGATAGCTTTTCAAGAAAAAGTTCTCCTGAGGAACTTTCCCTTTTTTTAAGCGAAAACGCAAAAGATTTTATTCAATTTAAAGCATCACTACTTGCCGAAGAAGCTCAAAATGACCCGATAAAAAAAGCAGATACTATTAGAGAAATAGTTTTGAGTATTTCAAAAATACCAGATCCTATAAAACGTGAGTTGTATATTCGCAGCTGCGCATCCATTATGGATATCAGTGAAGATGTTTTATTTGCCACCTTATCTCAATCTGACCAAAAAGTACAAAGAGAGTTACACAAAAAAAGAGGGAGTCAAGCTTTCGAGGTCATTAAAAAAACCCAAAAACATTCACAAGTAGATGTTCGTTTTGAACTTGAACAAAATATCATTAAAATACTTCTTATGTATGGAAGTAAAGAAGTAGAGTTTGAAGACGTAATTCTTCAAGAAGATGAATCAACAGGCCAACTTAAAATGAAGCCTACTACCATACAAGCAAGAGTGTTTGAAAAAATATACTTAGATCTACAACAAGATGAAATAGAGCTTGCTACCCCTCAATTTGGCAAAACCTACCAGATGCTCTTAGAAGCTTTTCAGGCTGATACAAACATTCAAATAGAGACCTTATTAACTCAATTAGATGTAGAAACTTCTCATCTTATTGCTGAGATTTTGATGAATGATGAACATTCTCAACTTCATAATTGGGAACGTAAAAATATTTTTATCAAAGACAAAGAGGAAACCATCGGTCAGTGGCTCAATCAAACGATTCTGAACCTGAGATGTCACCTTATAAATCAAAAAGTAGGGGAACTTCAAAAGCAAACGCAAGGACAAAATAATCAATCAAATATTGAAATCTTAGAAGAGGTAAAAAGTTATAGCGAACTTAAGAAGCTTTTAAGTGAGCGTTTGGATCGAGTCCTTTAAAAAGTATCCAAATGAAGATTTTGTGCTTTACGAATAAGCTGAACAATATTGTTTACTCTAAGTTTACTCATGATTCTCAAACGATATGTACTTACTGTTTTTTCGCTAATGTTCAATTCAAAAGCAATCTCTTTATTTCGTTTTCCATTACATAATAGCTTGAGCACTTCTATCTCTCTTAAAGAAAGCTTCTTGAATGATCTTACTGATCTGCCTGTAGTTTCATCAAAAGCAATTGATTGTGCCAATTGATTTGTGATGTAAACCCCTCCAGAACTTACTTTAAGAACGGCATCTCTTAAGTAATTCACAGAAGCTTTTTTGTTTAAATATCCAGAAGCTCCCGCTTTTAACGCACTAATAGCATATACATTCTCTGGTTGATTACTAAAAACTATTACTCGAACCTCAGGGTGCCGATTTTTAATGATTCGTAGGGCTGTGATACCATCGGAAGTGGGAAGATCTAGTTCTAAGATGATGATATCAATGTGTTTTTTTTCTAGCTGTTCAAATAAATCTTCAGTTGAAAAAGCTTTTCCCGAAATTGAAATTTCAGTAGAATTTTTAAAAACTGCTTTTATTCCTTTATGAACAATAGGAAATGCATCAGCAACTAACACATGAATCATAGGCTAATAATTTAGTTGGATCAACAATATAAAAAAAAGAATTTACTTACACGCCGTGTAAGCAAATTCTTGACATTAATTTTATCTTAAATCTTCTGGAAGAGCACATACAGGAATCGGAATCATCTTATGTTTGTTAACATTATGATGGTTTAGATATGTAGTCATTACTTTCTTTTGACGTCCCTCAAAGTTGTTTATCGTTCTACCCGCATCGATTTGAGCCATGGCCCATTCCAGCTCAGGGTAAGTAGCACCAAGTTGGTCTTCATCTGTTCGGCCATCGTCCCACAAGCCATCTGTAGGAGCTGCCTCTAGTATTGACTTATTTACTCCAACCGCTTGAGCAAGAATTCTTACTTCTGATTTTAATAAATCGGCTATTGGACTTACATCTACTCCTCCGTCGCCGTATTTAGTATAAAAACCTACACCAAAATCTTCAACTTTGTTTCCTGTACCAGCAACCAAACGCTTATCAAGAGCTGCAAAATAGTACAAGGTAGTCATCCGTAATCTTGCACGTGAATTTGCTAATGAAAGCTTGTGATTAATATGATTTTGATTTGAATTAAGTTGTTCAAAAGAGCTAAAAACATCGTCCAACGCCACGACTTTTCGTTCGATATTATCAAATGTTTCAGCAAGCCAATGGGTGTGTTGCGAGGATCGTGAAACTTGCTTACTGTCTTGCTTTATTGGCATTTCAATACATAGCGTGGGCAGGCCTGTTTTAGCACAAAGGGTAGAGGTTAATGCGGAGTCTATTCCGCCGGAAACTCCCACGACAAAGCCATTCATTTTTGAGGTAACTGCATAGTTTTTTAGCCATGAAACTATGAATTCAATAGATTTATCTGTTTGTAAAGACACTTATATTCGAATTAAAATAGTAATTTCGTTTGAAATTCACCAAGGTTAACATTTCATTTTCATGTCAAATTTACTGCAATTTATGTTTTTAAAAAAAACAGAAATTGTTTTTATTTTATTGGGATTATTTACTTTAAGTTGTAATCAAGAAAAAAAAGCGGTGCTCGACCTCCCTCCCCTGAATATTGAGGTCATTAGATTTGACTCGCTCTTTTACAAAAGCCCAATAGACTCGCTTTATAGCATAAAACGGAAGTTTCCGTACTTTTTCCCAAATGAAACCCCAGACCATGTCTGGTCTGAAAAACAACAAGATAGTTTACAACTAGCTCTTGTTAGCGAAATAAACCGTACTTTTCCTACAAGCTTAGAGGAAGAATTAAAAAGTGTTATAAAACATTACAAATACTATTTTCCAAAACAAAAGATTCCTCAAAAAGTAATTACTTTAGTGTCAGAGGTTGATTTATATCACAAAGTAATTGATGCGGACAGCTTAATTCTGATATCAATAGATACTTTTTTGGGTGCTGAAAATCATTTATATGAGGGAGTATCATCCTACTTAAAAAAAAATATGACACCTGCTCATTTGACTCCTTCCATAGCCGAAGTTTTAGCTTCACGTGTGGTTCCCAAAAATAATTCACGATCTTTTTTGTCTGAAATTATTTATTATGGTAAAATCCATTTCGTGATGGATTACTTGGCTCCTAGTACACCTGATTATATAAAACTAGGCTTCACTTTTCAAGAATTGGATTGGGTAGAAAATAATGAACAAGAAATGTGGCGTTACTTTGTTGATCGAGAACTTTTGTACAGTACAGATCCTAATTTAACCAACCGTTTTATACGTGAAGCTCCTTTTTCCAAATTTTATTTAGACATTGATAGAGAGTCACCTGGAGGGGTAGGACGTTGGCTGGGGTGGAGAATCGTCTCATCCTATGCTAATACAACCAATAAATCATTAGTAGAAATTATAGAGAGTAACCCCATAGAACTTTTTAAGCAATCCAAATATAAACCCTTCCGAAAATGAGTCATAAGAACACTACAATCACACTAGATATTAAATTAGATAAAAATAATGTTCCAGAAAAATTGAGCTGGTCTGCACCAGATGGAGGAGTTGATCACCAAGAAACAGAAGCATTCTTTTTAGGATGTTGGGATCCAAAAACTCAAGAGAGCGCACGAATTGATTTGTGGACTAAAGAAATGCCTGTTGATCAAATGCGTGTGTTTGTTCATCAATCTTTAGTGGGAATACGAGACTCTTACCTGAAAGCCACTAATGACCAGAAAATGGCAGAGGCGTTTCAGCAATTTTGTGATTTTTTTGCCGAGGAACTTCAACTAAAAAATGTGAAAAAGAACTAAAGACTTTCATTTATTTTCTGAATGTATTGAAGCAGTTTTTCTCTCCCATATCCACTGGTCGCTGAGGTAACAAAATGAGTGGGTGCTTCTGACCATAGGCCCTCAAGCAAATGTTTTATATATTCTTCGACGTGTTTTTCAATTTTCGATAAATGTAATTTATCAGCTTTGGTAAAAACAATTGAAAAGGGAATTTGATGCTCGCCCAACCATTCCATGAATTTTAAATCTATAGGTTGTGGCTGGTGCCTAATGTCTACCAAAACAAATGCACAAACCAATTGTTCACGGTTTTGGAAATAATTTTCAATAAACCTTTGAAAAACTTTTTTGGTAGACTTAGATACTCGTGCGTATCCATATCCAGGTAAGTCAACCAAATGCCAGTTTTCATTTATCAAGAAATGATTGATAAGTTGTGTTTTTCCTGGTCTTCCAGAAGTTTTGGCAAGTTTTTTTTGCTCCGTTAACATATTGATCAATGAGGATTTACCTACATTTGACCTACCAATAAAAGCATATTCTGGTACAGTAGTTTTGGGACATTTTGAAACCTCAGCATTGCTTACGACAAACCGAGCATTTTTAATCAACATGACCTAAAGATTATTTCTCCTCAACCAATCATCAACGTTTACATTGAAAGATTCAGGGTGTTCCATCATGGGAGCGTGTCCACATTTGTCGATCCAATACATAGTGGAATTAGGTAATAATTTATGAAATTCCTGACCCACATCAGGTGGGGTTACTGTATCATTTCGCCCCCAAATAATTGCTACAGGGGTAATAATCTTTGGAAGCTCCTTTGACATGTTGTGACGAATGGCACTCTTTGCAATAGTTAATATTTTAATCAACTTTTTTCGATCATTGACAGTTTGGTATACATCATCTACAACTTCTTTTGTAGCTACAGCAGGATCAAAAAACACTCCTTGACTTTTTTCTTTAATGTACTCGTAATTCTCTCTTTTGGGGTAACTTTCGCCCATGGAGTTTTCATACAAACCCGAGCTTCCTGTGATGATGAGTCCGCTGATTTTATCAGGGAAAAGTTTGGTGTGGAGTAAACCAATATGCCCCCCTAAAGAATTTCCAATCAAAATAACTTGATCTAATTTTAAATGTAAAATAAAATCATTTAAATAAGTAGCAAACTCTTTAACGTTTGTTTTAAGAAGAGGTAAATCATACAGTGGAAGCACAGGAGCAATAACACGGTAGCCTTTCTTTGGAAAGAAATTAAACACTCCTTCAAAATTACTCAAACCACCCATAAGACCGTGAAGAATTATAATAGCTTTTCCTTCACCTAATTCATAGTACTTGAAATTTCCTACTCCAATATGTTTTTTTTTCATAGAAATATGAAATGAATCACAAAGATAGTCAAATAATAAAACTCATTTAATATAAACTAAGAAGTAAAAAGCCTTTTATTTTTTTTGTATTTAAACATCATATTACTAGATAATTGGAATTATTGGAAGGGGTTGAATAAAGAATTTATTAACAATGTGGTAAAAAGTGGTAAAAAGTGGTATAAAATAAATATATTTGATAAAGCGCAATAAAAAATAAAGAACCTTGCTGAATTTAATAGGGACATATGAGTGTAAAGCCGATGCAAAGGGAAGAGTCATGATTCCTTCCGCATTAAAAAAGCAACTGCTACAAAATAAGGTAGATAGTTTTGTGCTTAAGCGCTCTGTTTTTCAGCCGTGTTT
Organism: Flavobacteriaceae bacterium; assembly: GCA_965659665.1. Lineage (GTDB taxonomy): Bacteria > Bacteroidota > Bacteroidia > Flavobacteriales > Flavobacteriaceae > CBFHWU01. The sequence goes on along the minus strand of CBFHWU010000018.1, from coordinate 15,612 downwards.
GGAGCTGTATTCCATGTCTGAGTGGGAATTATTAATGGGTAAAATTAATACCCTTAACAGGTTTAAAAAGAAAAATAATGACTTCATACGACTTTTTACAGCGGGTGTTAAGGTGGTAGAGTTTGATGCGACTGATCGCATTCTTATTCCTAAAGATTTATTACTAATAGCAGGAATACAAAAGGAAGTTGTTCTTTCATCCGCAGTTAATATTTTAGAAATTTGGGACAAAGCTTCTTATGAAAACGCGATTAGCCAAGCAGCAGTTGATTTCCCAGATTTAGCAGAGGAGGTCATGGGTAATGTTGAAAATGATGTATCATAAACCTGTTCTTTTAGAGAATTCATTAAAGGGTTTAGCAATAAAACCTAACGGAGTTTATGTCGATGTAACTTTTGGTGGGGGTGGGCATTCGAGAGCAATTTTAGAACGTCTTGGTCCAGGCGGAAAGCTGATTGCTTTTGATCAAGATCAGGACGCTATAGCTAACCAATGGCAAGACGACCGCTTCCTATTAATTCATCAAAATTTTAAATATTTAAAGCAATACCTTAAGTTTTATAGAATAGGATTAGTAGATGGGGTTTTAGCTGATCTTGGGATTTCGTCCTATCAAATTGATACCCCAGAACGTGGCTTTTCAACCCGATTTGATGCACCGCTTGATATGCGAATGAATCAAAAGAGTGAGTTAAATGCACAGTATATAGTTTCTTCTTATTCGATGGCTGAATTAAGTGAGTTGTTTTATAGCTATGGGGAGTTGAGAAATGCACGAAAAATTGCACAAGCTATCATTGACAAAAGACAAGTCTCACCCATCAACACAACTTCAGATTTGAATCAATCTCTTAGGACCCTTTTACCCCTAGGTCGTGAAAATAAAGTGTTGGCTCAAGTTTATCAGGCACTTCGTATGGAGGTGAATCAAGAGCTAAAAGTTTTGGAGTCGTTTTTAGTACAAACCAAAGAAGTACTGATAAAAGGGGGACGACTGAGTGTAATAAGTTATCATTCTTTAGAAGATCGTTGGGTAAAACGTTATATGCAAAACGGTTGTTTTGAGTCCCAACCTCATCGTGATGAATTTGGGAGGACAGATTTGCCTTTTAAAAAAATGGGATCAATTCAAGTACCCGATCCATTAGAAATAAAACAAAACAGCAGAGCAAGAAGTGCGAAACTTCGTGTTGCAGAACGATTATGAAAAAAAATATTATTCAATTTCTGGGAGGTGCTTTTTTGGTTCAGGATGGAGCTGTCAAAAATTGGCGATTTATTCTTTTTCTTTTTTTTCTGGCGATTGTAATGATTACTGCTTCTCACCAAGTTGACCGAAAAGTGATGAAAATTGCTATGCTAAACGAAGAAGTACAAGAATTGAGAAGTTGTTTTGTGGAAACTCGATCAACATTAATGAAAGATCGAATGGAATCTACTTTGAAAGCTAAATTGGCCAAAAAAGGGTTGATAGTATCTAAAACCCCTCCAATAAAAATAATTATAAAAAATTAGATGTTAGCAAAACAAAAACATCTCGTTAATCGACTCTACTTGGTAGTATTAGCTTTAGCTGCTCTAGGGGTAGGAATTGGGTACAGAGTTGTTCATCTTCAATGGATAGAGGGAAATAAATATGCTGCTCTTTCCGAGAAATCTACCATAAAAAATTTCGAAATTCTTCCTGAGAGAGGAAATATATATGCCGACGATGGAAGTTTGCTTGCCACATCTGTTCCAAGATATTCCATAAGATTTGATGCGGTGACTGTTTCAACCAAAACATTTAATGCTAATCTTCATCAACTAGCAGATTCATTATCCTCATTATTAGGAAAAAAATCATCGTATTATCGTAATGTATTACAAAATGCTCGAAAAAACAATCGGCGGTATCAACTTATTGCATCGAGTTTAAATTACAGCCAATATTCTAGGATTAGAAATTTTCCTATATTCAGATTAGGGGGGATAAAAGGAGGGCTTATTGTTGAGCGAAAAACCGTTCGAGACCATCCGTTGAAAAAAATTGCTGAACGGACCATTGGTTATGAAAAACTAAGTAATAATGGAACCTTTATTCAGGTGGGACTTGATGGAGCTTTCGGTACAACATTACGGGGCACTCCTGGATTTCAATTAAGGCAAAAAATTGCACAAGGTGAATGGAAACCTTTGACTAATACATATCAACAAGAGCCAAAAAACGGGCATGATATAATTTCTACCATAAATGTGAATATCCAAGATATCGCACATCATACCCTGTTAGAGGCTTTAGAAAGATTTGAAGCCGAACACGGATCTGTGGTTGTTATGGAAACACAAACAGGTGCGGTAAAAGCAATGGTGAATTTGGGAGTTACTACACAAAAAAAATATTATGAAAAGTTAAACTATGCTATAGGTGAATCTCATGAGCCAGGATCAACCTTTAAACTCATGTCGCTTATAGCTGCTTTGGAGGACAAAGTTGTGGATACAACCACGCTGATTAAAACAGGAAATGGAAAAATGACTTTTTACGGAAAATATACAGTTCGTGATGCTAAAATTGGAGGATATGGCACAATTCCTGTTTCTGAAGTTTTTGAGCGTTCTTCAAATACAGGAATTGTGAAGATCATTCATGACCATTATAAGCATAATCCAAAAAAGTTCGTGGATCGACTGTTTAATATGGGACTTAATCAACCTTTGGGAGTTCCTATTTTAGGGGAGGGAAATCCAAGAATACCTCATCCTTCAGATGATGATTGGGACGGATTGGATTTGCCTTGGATGGCCTACGGATATGGGGTGGCTTTGACTCCACTTCAAATATTAAGCTTTTACAATGCCATTGCTAATGATGGAGAAATGATAAAGCCTCAATTTGTAACTTCCATTCAAAACGATAGGGGGCAAATTATTCATGTGGATAAACAAATTATTCGACCTGCTATATGTTCGGCTGAAACAATCCAAAAGGTTCAAAAATTAATGGAAGGAGTTGTCAAACATCCTTGGGGAACCGCACATAACATTTATGATCCCACTTTAAGCATCGCCGGAAAAACAGGAACTTGTCAAGTTGATTACACAAAAGATGAGGTTCAGTATGTATCAAGTTTTGTAGGGTATTTCCCTGTCGAAGAACCCAAATATTCCTGTATGGTAATTATCCATCGGCCTAATAAATCAAAAGGGTATTACGGCAATACTGTAGCCGCCCCTGTATTTAAAAAAATTGCTGAGAAAATTTATACCTCAAGGCCGTTGGAGATTGCCATTACTCAACGTCAAATCCTTGAAATGAATTCCGTAAGTCAAACAATTCTAAAAGAGGTAAAACAAGGAGTTGTCCCTAATGTTATCGGAATGGCTTTGATGGATGCTCTACCAGTTCTTGAAAATAAAGGATTGCAAGTTCGAATAAAAGGAAAGGGTCGTGTTAAAAAACAATCTATTCCAAAGGGTAAAAAAATAAATCAAAATCAAATCATTGAGTTAATTCTTTCATGAAATTATTACAAGACATATTGTATAGAGTAGCAATAGAATCGGTTGTTGGATCTACTCATCGCAAGATTTCAGAGATATGTTTTGACTCTCGTAAAGTGACTAAAGAGGCTGTTTTTGTGGCTATTCTAGGCACACAAGTGGATGGTCATCAGTTTATTGATAATGCTATTAATAAAGGGGCGATGGTAGTTGTGTGTCAAAATTTACCCACCAAAACAAAAGAGGACATTACTTTTGTTCAGGTTTCGGATAGTCTTTTAGCCCTGTCAGTAATGGCTGCCAATTACTTTGATCATCCATCTTCATCCATTCAACTTATTGGAGTTACAGGAACAAATGGTAAAACGACCATTGCCACCCTTCTTTATCGTCTTTTTCAGCAATTAGGATATTCTGTAGGATTGATTTCAACTATTCATAACGCTATCAATGAAAAGGTGATAGGCTCAACGCACACTACCCCTGATGCCATACAATTAAATGCACTCCTAAAACGTATGGTTGATGCAGGGGCTACTTTCTGTTTTATGGAGGTTTCTTCTCATGGCATTGCACAAAAAAGAATAGCCGCTTTAAATTTTGAAGGAGGAATTTTTACCAATTTAAGTCATGATCATTTAGATTATCACCGCTCATTTGAGGACTATCGTGACACAAAAAAAATATTTTTTGATAGGCTTAGTCCATCCGCTTTTGCATTAACTAATGCTGATGACAAAAACGGATCTTTTATGCTTCAAAATACTGTTGCAAGTACATATCGATATGGGATACAAACTGCCGCCGATTTTAATTTAAAGATTCTTGAAAGTCGGTTTGATGGCATGTTGTTAAAAATCAACCAACAAGATTTATGGACTCAATTGGTCGGTAATTTTAACGCTTCTAATGTATTAGCAGTGTATGCAACCGCCAAATTACTCGATGTGGAAACTTCCGAATTGTTGAATGCTATTAGTACTTTAGAACCTGTTTCTGGCAGATTTGAATTAGTGGCGCAACATGAAGGGATTTCAGCAATTATTGACTACGCACATACCCCTGACGCATTAAAAAAAGTATTGGAAACCATTAATCAAATCCGAACAGGAAATGAATCCTTAATTACCGTGGTGGGATGTGGAGGTAATCGCGATAAAGCAAAACGACCAATAATAGGACAAATAGCAACCTTACTCAGTGATAAGGTCATTTTTACTTCTGATAACCCAAGAGACGAACACCCTGATAATATCATAAGTGAAATTGAAAAGGGTGTTGATCCTATACATTTTAAAAAGTATAGTATCATTCAGGATAGAAGGCAGGCCATCAAAATAGCTTGTCAAATGGCACAACCAAACGACATCATATTGGTAGCAGGAAAAGGTCATGAGAACTATCAAGAAATCAATGGTAACCGCTTTGATTTTAATGATGCAAATGAATTGAAACAAAATTTAGAACCCTTTGTGTGATGTTGTATTATTTATTTGAATATCTAGAAAAATCCTTTCAATTACCTGGAGCAAGTTTATTTCAGTTTTTGAGCTTTCGCGCAGCTATTGCCTTGTTGGTTTCTTTGATATTAAATATGCTTTTTGGAAAAAAAGTGATTTCGATACTCCGTCGTAATCAGATGGGTGAAACTGTTCGAGATTTGGGGTTGGAGGGTCAATCCGAAAAAGAGGGAACTCCGACGATGGGTGGAATTATCATCATTTTAGCAACGATGATCCCTGTTTTATTAGTGGCCAAACTTCACAACATATATATCATACTGCTGATGACAACCACAATTTGGATGGGAATTATTGGTTTCCTTGATGATTTTATTAAAGTTCGTAAAAAAAATAAACAAGGATTAAAAGGACGATTCAAAATCATTGGACAGCTTGGTTTAGGTCTTTTTGTTGGAATGGTATTATATATTCATCCTGATGTTACTATTCGACAGGAAAACCCGAGTGCTCTTGAATCGGGTTTCAGTATTGAGGAAAAATCAACAAAAACAACAATTCCGTTATTGAAAAATAATGAGTTGGATTATGCAGATTTAATTACTTGGTTAAGCCTTGATTTGGAACCATATGCTTGGATTGTTTTTGTTTTGATAGTGACATTTATTGTGATTGCGGTTTCTAATGGAGCTAACCTTACCGATGGAATTGATGGCTTAGCAGCAGGATCAGCCGCAATTATTGTTCTTACTCTTGGGTTATTTGCATGGGTATCAGGAAACATCATTTTTTCAGATTATTTGAACGTGATGTACATTCCTAGGGTAAGTGAGATTGTCATTTTTATTGCTGCTTTTGCAGGGAGTTTAGTTGGGTTTTTATGGTTTAATGCCTACCCAGCTCAGGTTTTTATGGGAGATACAGGCAGCCTCACCATTGGAGGAATTATTGCTGTTTTAGCCATTATGGTACGTAAAGAATTATTGATACCGGTGTTGTGTGGTATTTTTTTAATTGAAAATTTATCAGTAGTGATTCAGGTTTCTTATTTCAAATACACAAAGAAAAAAAGGGGCATTGGAAAACGCATTTTTAAAATGGCTCCATTACATCATCATTATCAGAAGCTCGGATATCACGAAAGTAAAATTGTAGCCCGATTTTGGATTGTTGGAATTATGCTCGCCATTGTCTCACTTGTAACTTTAAAAATCCGTTAAATGACAAAGCGTCTTGTGGTATTGGGGGCAGGAGAAAGCGGAATTGGAGCAGCAATACTCGCCTTGCGTCATGGCTATGATGTTTTTGTTTCTGACGCGTATCCTATATCTATTCCTTTTCAAAATACGTTGAAAGAATTAAATGTTGAATGGGAATCTGGTCAGCACTCGAGAGATAAAATTTTCGATGCTGATATCATTGTAAAAAGCCCAGGAATATCACCATCTATTTCACTGATGCAAGAGATTAAATCAAAACAATTAACGATTGTTTCAGAAATCGAATTTGCTTCAAGATACACCAGTGCCACCCTTATTGGAATTACGGGAAGTAATGGAAAAACAACTACAGCAATGTTGTTGTATCACATTTTAAAATCAGCAGGAAAAAATGTCGAACTGACAGGCAATATTGGAACTAGTTTTGCCAAATCGGTAGCCCAAAAAACCCCAGATTATTTTGTTATTGAAATAAGTAGTTTTCAGCTGGAAGACATCGACCAATTCCACCCTCATTTTGCTGTACTTACTAATTTAACCCCGGATCATTTAGATCGCTACAACGGTTCTTATCAAAAGTATTACGACACCAAATTTAAGCTAGCGAAGAATCAAACACCAAAAGATTTTTTCATTTATGATGATAAGGATCATGTTGTTCTTGAAAACATAAAAAAGCATCAACCCAGGTCTAAGCTTATCGCTATACGCCAAGCGGTTAATAATAATATTATCGAACTAAATAATCAAGATATGATTGCAACTATTACAACCTCATTAATCGGAAAGCATAATGCTAAAAATGCTATGGCTGCTGCAACAGTTGCGCAACTTATTAATATCCGTAAAGAAACTATTAAACAAAGTTTACAAACGTTTCATGGAGCACCTCACCGTCTAGAGCAAGTGTTAAGGATCTTAAAAGTGGACTACATCAATGATTCAAAAGCAACAAATGTAAACGCTACCTACTATGCACTGGACAGTATGTCAAAATCTACCGTTTGGATTGTTGGAGGACAAGATAAAGGGAATGATTATACTTCTTTACTTCCACTAGTGAGAGAAAAGGTTAAAGCGGTCATTTGTTTGGGTATTGAAAACGCAAAAATCATTGACATGTTTGCACCAGTTGTTGATGTACTTATAGAAACACAAACCATGACCTCTGCTGTTCAGCAAGCTTATAAAATGACCTCGGAAGGGGATGCCGTTTTGTTATCCCCTGCATGTGCGAGTTTTGATTTATTTAAGAATTATGAAGATCGTGGAAATCAATTTAAAGCTGCTGTAAGACAATTGTAATGGGAAAGTTAGAACGATATATACAAGGCGATAAAGCCATCTGGGGATTGGTTATCCTCTTATCGTTATTTTCATTTTTGCCTGTTTATAGCGCAAGTTCAAACTTGGTGTATGTCGTTGGAACAGGATCGGTTGTTACCCATCTATTTAAACACACCTTTATTGTATGTATTGGTGTCGTGATTATGTACGCCGTTCACCGTGTTCCATTTCGATACTTTGCTGGCTTATCAATGATCGGACTGCCAATTGTTATCGTTTTGTTGCTTTATACCTCTTTACAAGGGAACACCATTGATGGAGCAAACGCAAGTCGATGGATAAACATCCCATTGTTAGGAGTTTCATTTCAAACCTCTACTTTGGCGATAGTCGTTTTAATGGTTTATACAGCTCGTTATTTGGCCTCCAAAAAGGATTCAACAATTAGATTTATTGAAAGTATTGTCCCTTTTTGGATTCCAGTCTCTCTTGTTTTAATATTGATATTACCCTCAAATCTTTCTACGGCTGCTTTACTTTTTGTCTTTGTATTTATGCTTTTATTTTTAGGAGGATATCCTTTAAAATACTTACTGTTCATGGTAAGTGTTGGAATTGTTTTTTTAGTCCTGTTTGTTTTGATTTCCAAGAGCTTTCCTGATCTTTTACCTAATCGCGTTGATACCTGGACGAGTCGAATTGAAAGCTTTGTTGGGGAGGGAAATTCCAATACAGATTATCAAATAGAACGAGCCAAAACGGCAATCGCCACTGGAGGCATAGTGGGGAATGGAGCTGGAAAAAGTGTAATGAAAAATCTTTTGCCTCAGAGCACTTCAGATTTTATTTTTGCTATCATAGCGGAGGAGTATGGATTATTAGGCTCTCTCTCTTTGCTATTTGTGTATTTGCTTCTATTGTTTCGTATTTTTATTTCTGCCTACAAGCAAAAATCATTTTTTGGACAACTCCTTATCCTTGGTGTCGGCTTTCCAGTAATTATGCAAGCCTTCATTAATATGGGCGTAGCGGTAGCTATTTTTCCAGTTACAGGTCAACCTCTACCTCTAATCAGTAGTGGAGGAACATCAATGTGGATGACATTTTTAGCGCTCGGAATTGTGTTAAGTGTGACGGCTAATCGCGAGGTCAGCAGTGAAAAAACCGAAGAAAACCCTATAGCTGTTTTAAGTGAAACCGTATAAATATATCATATCAGGAGGAGGCACTGGAGGCCATATATTTCCCGCAATTGCGATAGGAAAAGCTTTACATGAATTATCTCCCGGTGCTCAGCTGTTGTATGTTGGGGCGAAAGGTCGTATGGAAATGGAAAAAATCCCTGAGGCTGGGTTTTTAATCAAAGGATTGTGGATTACGGGATTTAGTAGAAAGCTGTCCCTTAAAAACCTTATTTTTCCCTTTAAGTTAATCACTAGCCTATGGACATCATTTTGGATTTTAAAAAAATTTAAACCCCATATTGTTATCGGCACAGGAGGTTTTGCTAGTGGTCCTTTGTTATATATGGCTACTCATTTAGGAATACCTACTCTCATTCAAGAACAAAATGCCTATCCAGGCATCACCAACCGAATCCTTGGTCAAAAAGTAAATCGAATATGTGTCTCTCATAATGGGTTAGAGCGTTATTTTTCAAAACATAAGCTTGTCATTACAGGAAATCCAATTCGAACGGAATTGATCGCTCTATCTCCACCCACAGACAGTACCTATCAATCTTTTGGATTATCTCAACACAAAAAAACCGTATTGATTTTGGGGGGAAGCTTGGGAGCTAAACGAATCAATCAACTTATTGAAAAACATCTAAAAGTAATATTATCCTACAACACCCAAATACTTTGGCAATGTGGAAAATTATACGAATCTGAGTATGAACGTTATCAAAATCAAAACATTAAAGTAGTAGCTTTTCTTGATGATATGCCAAAAGCATATAGGATAGCAGATCTAATCATATCTCGTTCTGGCGCAATTGCTATTTCAGAACTCTGTATAGTTGGAAAAGCGGTTTTATTTATTCCATCCCCCAATGTAGCCGAGGATCATCAAACTAAAAATGCCCAGTGGGTAGTGAGTCAAAAAGGAGCAGAAATACTTGCTGAAAGTCAATTGCAACATTTTATGCCTTTGTTTCAATCCCTTATTACAGATGATAAACGAAGAGAAACATTGGGAAGACACATAAAAAAGCTTGCAAAACCAAAAGCCACTGATGCAATCATTAACGAAGTTCAATCTCTACTCAAATGAAAGATTCAATTTCACAGATCTATTTTTTAGGCATCGGAGGGATTGGGATGTCGGGGTTAGCCTTTTATTTCCTAAAAAATGGTTACAGGGTAGCGGGTTATGATCGACAACCCTCCCTCATCACATCATCCTTGGTTGAAAAAGGTGCTCAAATTCATTTTCAAGACGACCCATATCACATTCCAGACTCTTTTAAAAAACCAGATAAGACTTTGGTTGTGTTTACTCCTGCTATTCCCAAAAACGCCAAAGAACGTTTATTTTATGAGTCTGGGGATTATATTATCATGAAACGTGCAGCGGTTTTAGGGGAACTCAGTCGTCAAATGTTTTGTGTTGCGGTTGCTGGAACACATGGAAAAACAACGACTACTGCAATATTAACGCATCTTTTACAACAAAGTGGAAAAAAAATAACTGCCTTTTTAGGGGGAGTTTCTACCAATCTAAAAAGTAATGTTTTGATGGAGGGAAATGAGGTGCTTGTTGTTGAAGCAGACGAATTTGATCGCTCATTTTTACAATTACAACCCGATTTGGCATGTGTGACAAGTATGGATGCAGACCATCTCGATATTTATGGCAATTATGAGTCTTTGAAAATGAGCTTTGAGGAATTTATTAAAAAACTACCTTCTCCTAATAATGCTTTCATCAGAGAGCAAATACCACTAAATGGTCAATATTTTGGGATGAGTAAAGAAACAGCTATTCGGGTTTCAAACATTCGTGTTGATCAAGGAGTATACACCTTTGATTTGCACACTACAGACCTTGAGATGTTAGACCTACATTGCTCGCTTCCTGGTCATCATAATCTGATGAATACTGTTGCAGCTCTAGCTATAGCACTCAAAATAGGGTGTAACAAAACTCACTTAAGAGATGCGTTACTCACATTTGAGGGAGTAGATAGACGATTTAGTAAGCGTCTGGAAGTACCCAAAGTAGTCATTGACGATTACGCTCATCACCCCACTGAAATTCGAGCTATGCATCAAGCTGTCCGAAGTTTTTATCCAGAAGCCGCCATTTTGGCGGTATTTCAACCTCATTTATTTTCAAGAACACAAGACTTTTGTGACGATTTTGCCATGAGTCTTTCTGATTTTGATGAAGTGATTTTATTGGATATTTATCCTGCTCGAGAACTCCCCATTTCGGGAGTTACTTCAGATTCTATCTCAAAAAAAATGACATTAAACAATGTAATGACTGTTTCTAAACCTGAATTACCTTTTTTAATTCATAATAGTCAAGCTAATGTGGTAGTGATTATGGGAGCGGGTGATATTGCTATGGAGGTAAATCCTATTGTTGAATATTTAAAAAAATCAACTAATGTGGCCTAATATTTTAAAAATTAGTTTGGTGTTAATCCTCGTTTCGGGCTTAGCGATACTAGGAAAACAGAACAACCAAAGACGTTTGATGGCTAATATTGAGATCGTGATTGATCCTGAAAGAGCCGCACTCATTAGCCGTGATTCCGTTAATAAATTGTTAACACTTGCTCTTGAAGATAGCTTAATTGCATCGAAAAGTAACGTAAATTTGAAAGTGCTTGAACGTCTTTTTGAGCAAAACAACTTGATCGAAAATGTTGAAACATATTTAATGATAGATGGTACATTAGGGGTTAATGTACTACCTAAGCAACCTATTGCCCGCGTAATGGATGAACCGACATTTTATTTGGATGCAAAGGGAAATGCATTTCCTTTATCTCCAGATTATTCGGCACGAGTTCCTGTAATTACAGGTAAAGTTTCAAAAGAACAACAACAAGAACTAACACATTTAATTAACCAAATCAATAAGGATAATTTTATGGCATATCATATTACAGGTATTTCGTATTCAAAACAGGGGATTGTTTTGGAAACACGAGATCACAATTATGACATTGTATTAGGAGATACACTCCAGATAACTAAAAAAATAATGAACTATAAAGCTTTTTACCTACAAGCAAAGGAAGCAAATAGATTGTCAAATTACACCCACATACGCTTGGCATTTGAAAATCAAGTAGTGTGTACAACAAAATAGCTATGGAAGAACAAAGAATTTCTGTTGGATTAGATATTGGAACGACCAAAATTGTGGCCATGGTAGGTCACGAAAATGAATATGGTAAACTTGCAATCATGGGTATAGGCAAGTCCAAAAGTCTCGGGGTACATCGTGGAGTAGTGAATAATATTACCCAAACTATTCAATCCATTCAGTCAGCCGTAAATGAAGCACAAACGTCATCAGGACATCAAATTAATGAAGTCGTAGTAGGAATTGCAGGTCAGCATATTCGTAGTTTGCAGCACAGTGATTACATTACACGTGCCAAACCAGATGCGGTCATCAGTGAGTCTGATATTGAGGAACTAGTCAATCAGGTTTATAAATTAGTGATGCTTCCTGGAGAAGAAATTATCCATGTTTTACCTCAAGAATTTAAGGTGGACGGTCAGGCTGAAATAAAAGAACCTGTGGGAATGTATGGTGGACGATTAGAAGCAAATTTTCATGTGGTTGTTGGGCAAGTATCATCTATTCGAAATATTGCACGTTGTGTTAAAACAGCAGGAATGGAGTTTGGTGGAATTACACTTGAGCCCCTAGCATCTTCAGAGGCTGTTCTTAGCCAAGAAGAAAAAGAAGCTGGTGTTGCTCTTATTGATATTGGAGGCGGAACAACTGATTTAGCCATTTTTAAAGATGGAATTATTCGCCATACGGCAGTCATTCCTTTTGGAGGAAATGTCATAACGGAAGATATCAAAGAGGGCTGCTCTATTATTGAAAAGCAAGCAGAATTACTCAAAACTAAGTTTGGTTCGGCATGGCCTGGCGAAAATAGAGATAATGAAATAGTTTCTATTCCAGGTCTCAGAGGACGAGATCCTAAAGAAATAACGCTCAAAAATTTATCTAAAATTATCCATGCTAGAGTAACCGAAATCGTGGAGCAAGTATATGCCGAGATTAAAAATTACGGGCACGAGGAACAAAAGAAAAAATTAATTGCAGGGATTGTTCTTACGGGGGGAGGAAGTCAGCTCAAACATCTGAAACAATTAGTGGAATATATTACAGGGATGGATACCAGAATAGGGCATCCGAATGAACATTTGGCAGGAGATACACAAACCGAAATAGCAAGTCCTATGTATGCAACTGCAGTTGGACTTACCATGAAAGCCAATGCGCAAGGTGGATTTGCCCCACAACAAACAGATGAACAAACCCCTATTGAACATAATAATGAACAACAAGAGATAGTTCCTCAACGGCGTAAATCGATCTTTGATCGTTTTACGGATACGATAAAAGAGTTTTTAGATAACGCAGAATAACTACACTAAGAAAACAAAAAAATATGGAATCAGGTTTTAATAACATTTCATTTGATCTTCCCAAAAACCAAAGCAATGTGATAAAGGTAATTGGGGTAGGCGGCGGCGGTAGCAATGCCATTAACTATATGTACAAACAAGGAATAAACGGAGTAGATTTCGTCGTTTGTAATACTGATGCTCAAGCATTAGAAAATAGCTCGGTCCCCAATAAAATTCAATTAGGCGTTTCCCTCACTGAAGGTCTAGGAGCAGGGGCAAACCCCGAAGTTGGCGAACAATCTGCATTGGAGAGTTTTGACGATATTAACTCGATGTTGTCGGTCAATACCAAAATGGTGTTTATAACCGCTGGTATGGGGGGTGGTACAGGCACTGGTGCTGCTCCTGTAATCGCGAAAATGGCACAGGATATGGATATTTTAACCGTTGGAATTGTAACTATCCCTTTTCAATTTGAAGGGAAAATGCGAAATGAACAAGCACAAGAAGGACTGGAAAAATTACGCAAACACGTGGACTCCCTTATTGTGATAAACAACAACAAACTTCGTGAAGTATATGGAGATTTAGGATTCAAGCAAGGATTTGCAAAAGCGGATGAAGTATTGGCTAATGCGTCGAGAGGAATTGCTGAAGTAATTACCCATCACTACACTCAAAACATTGATTTACGTGATGCCAAAACAGTACTTTCTAATAGTGGAACAGCCATTATGGGTTCTGCTCATGCTTCAGGATCGAACAGAGCAGTTGTGGCTATTGCTCAAGCCATTGACTCTCCCTTACTCAATGACAATAAAATATTTGGCGCCAAAAATGTTTTGCTTCTTATTGTTTCAGGCGTTGTGGAAGTTACCTTAGATGAAATCGGTTCCATCAATGAGCATATTCAGCAAGAAGCGGGTCACAGTGCTAATATTATTATGGGAGTTGGTGAAGATATGGCACTGGAAGACGCTATTTCCGTCACTGTAATTGCTACGGGTTTTGATGCCAAACAGCAACAAGAAATTGTACATGCTGATCCTAAAAAAATCATTCACAGTTTAGGAGATGAACAACCTGTTGTACATTCCTTAAAAGCAGGTCAGATTCCATTGTTTGAAGAACCCACGAAAAGTTTAAGTAACCCCTCAAAAGACTTACATGATTGTGATGTAAATTTTGAAATTGTTGCGGTTGACCAACAGAAGTTTAAAATCCATGAGATCCCTGATGCAATTTATAATATTGATGTGGTCGACGCTGAGGTTGTTCAGCCTAACAAAGAACAAAAAACACCATTTGATCACCCCTTAACAACTTCCGCTCCTTCAAAACCCAAACAAGATAAAGTCCTATTTCATTTGGATGATCAGGCAGAAATAGAAACAGAAGTAAAGCGCAATGAAACACCACCTGAAGACCACAGCGAAATTAAACGCTATAGTTTAGAAGACTATATGCAAGAAGATCAACCTGCTGCGGAAACCAAAACTAAGGACAATGTTTTGGAAGAAGAGATAAATCCTATCAACAGTACAATTTCACAGGGATTAGCTAAACGCTCGGAAGAAAGACGAAAAAAACTAAAGGAGTTTAATTATAAATTTTATCATTCGAGTCGTGTAGAAGATTTGGAGCGAGAGCCTGCATTTAAGCGATCAGGAGTCGATTTAAATGAAGGAATCGAAGACCAAAATAAAGCTTCTCGCACTTCTGTTGGAAATGACGATAAAGATAATCTTAGATTACGCACTAATAATTCTTTTTTACACGATAATGTCGATTAATTCAAGAATATGAACTTACAACAAAAAATTACAATCCAATTAAAAGAGGCCATGAAAACCAAAAATAAGGTTGCCTTAGAATCTTTACGAGCGATCAAATCTGCTGTACTGATACATCAAACACAGTCAGGCGAAAAAGCTAATTTGACCGAGGAAGAAGAAATTAAACTGCTCCAAAAGTTGGTCAAACAAAGAAAAGACAGCGCACGTATTTTTAGAGATCAAGGTCGAGAGGACTTGGCCGAGCCCGAGGAGGCACAAATAGAGGTTATTGCTGCTTTTCTGCCTCAACAACTGGATGAAGCGGAGATAGAAAAGATAGTAATGGGGATCATTACTCAAACTGGGGCTACAGGAATGAAAGATATGGGCAAAGTTATGGGAATGGCTACAAAACAACTAGCGGGAAAAGCCGATGGTAAAACGATATCAACAATAGTAAAATCAAAATTAGTGTGATCCTCTTTGTGAAACAGGTTACAACACTTACATTTGCACACTCATAAAATGGCCCAGTAGTTCAACTGGATAGAATATCAGATTTCGGCTCTGAGGGTTGGGGGTTCGAATCCTCCCTGGGTCACAAATTATCTCCAAGAATAATTAATTATTTTTGGAAATATTTTATTATATTAAATTTCGATTGGACTTTTAAATTATATTTATATGAAAATGAAAAAAAGAGTATTTGACTTAATTTTTATTATTATTTCAGCTTCAATATTAGTTATATTTTCAGAATATGATTTTTTG